>BTRB01000072.1:0-8910 GCA_036986175.1 Gammaproteobacteria bacterium | reverse complement strand
TGACTATTCAAAACGCACCCGCTTCACAAAAGGCATCGTGAAGACTAACCTGGAGCGCTTCACCATGCGCAACAAAGCCAGGTTTGTCGGCCGTGCACTGCTCAGGAAGGTGACGGGTTAGGCGCCAACCATCCAGTACAGGCTTAAACGGCCTGTTTTTAATGCCATCAATACCGGTATTCGACCGCTGGTCAGACTCTTGCCCGTCCAACACGAAATGCCAGAAACCCTCCAAGCACGAGTAAAATAATCAGGATTGACATACCCGATTGGCCCAGACCGGGAACCGGGATGTTCGGGGTTCGGCAAGGCAAAGGCGTGAACACCAAGCCACCAATTTTTACGCCCATCGGGCCGATGGTAGTGATTCCACCAGAAGTTGTGTTAATCGTAACCAGATTCGATAGAGATGTATTTCCATCTCTCATTGAAGCATATAGCGTCCCATCATCAGAGAATGCAAGGTCGGTAATCCTCGCAGACCCGTCGGAAAGCGCCAAAGTGGTGAGGATGGCGCCGTTGGTCGGGTCAACCGTGTGCAGTTGGCCAGGCCCATTGCCGCCCCGCGAGGCCCACAGAGTGCCTGTCGAGTCGAATGCAAGGCCAGTATACAAAGCCCCGCCTGTGGTGGCGTTTGCCTGAAGTACAGCCCCTGTCAGGGGATCAATACGCAGGAAAGAGCCTCCACTGAAGCCACCGCTCCAACCACTCGAATAGAGATTCAGGCCGGCGCTGAATCTCAGAGATCCGGCGCCGCCGACATTGATGCTTCCATCGAAGCCACTGCCTATCAGGGTGCCGATTTGGGTTGCCGCACCGTTGGCAAGGTCAATTTCTACCAGTTGCGCACCGGCGATACCCGCAGCGCTGCCACCGAATAAACCGAGGGCGTTACAGGTTTGCGGGTTGATCGCCAGCCCACTGACCCGCTCACTCAATCCGGTCGCGCCGAGTAGCGTAACCACACCAGTGGCGGTGTCAATAGTATAAATATCTGCGGGCCCGTCTGTTGATGATCCGTAGAGAATCTCCTGTGCCATCGTGACAGAAGAAAAACCGAGAAAGATTAGTGAGAAAACCGTGGTTGCGAAACGGTGGGATGCATTCTTGCTCATGAGTAATTTCCTGATTGACAAATAGTGCCGAACGACCTTTAGAACTGATGCAGATCAAATGCAGTTTTTATTTTAAAACCATCATATCCGATCCGCTCGCAATTTTCACTGCTAAATAATTGGAATAACTGTAATTTGTAATGACGCACCTATATACCAATTCAGATTTTTTATAACCATGAAGAGTTTTTCACCGGGTTGTTACCGGAAAAACCTTTGCTGGTCTCTAGGTCTTGGTGTTCCAGAGAGGAGCTGTAAGCCGTCGCCGGTCGTCCTTGCTCAACTTGACACCAGGCTCGTTGAGACCGCTGCGGTCCCACAACTTACAGGTAACCTGCTTGTGCTTCTGATCCAGGCCCTCACAGGAATTGGTGTACTCGCACACATTGATTTCATCGCCACGGCCAAGATGCAGCTTTAGAAACCAGTCCGGGTCTGCCAGGCTTTGCCGCGCAGCGCCGACAATGTCGGCTATGCCATCTGCAAGTACCGCTTCGGCCTGCTCAAACCCGTGGATGCCGCCGGCAACGACGACCGGTGTCTCAAACCCTGCCTGGCGGATGGCTGCACGAATGGCTGAGGCCGGCTCAAAGTTGCGGCCAAATGGCCCCTGCTCATCAGAAATATATGACGGCATGCATTCATAACCGCTTGAGCCTGTGTACGGGTAGGCCGGCCAGCCCGGTTTTGGCCGGGCCGCATCTTCAAATTTTCCGCCGCGTGAAAGCGACAGAAAATCCATGCCGGTGCGCGCAAATTCAACCCCGAAGAACTTCGCATCCTCGACACCACTGCCGCCCTCAATACAATCGTCACTGAGATAACGGCAGCCGACTGCATAATCATCACCGACCACCTCCCGAACCCGCCGATAGATTTCCAGCGGCAAACGAACGCGGTTCTCCCTGGGACCACCATAGCCATCATCCCGGTTATTGCGCGCCGACAGGAACGAAGCCATGGTATAGGCATGCGCATAGTGCAGTTCCACCCCGTCCATGCCGGCTTGTTGCGCGCGACCGGCCGCGGCGGCAAATAAATCTGGCAGCACAGCGGGCAAGGTCTGTATTTGCGGCAGCTGCGTATCGGTCACGCGCTCCCGGTAGCCACGCGTCAGGCTTTCGAACTCCCGCTCGGTGAGTATGCCCTGCAACTTGTCATCTGGCAGCGCCAGCAGCTTTTCCCGGATTTCAGCCTCGCCGCAACCTTCCGCATCCAGTAACTGGCCGTGTGACTGCGTAATTTCAAGCAAGCGGCCCAGAAACTTCCTGCGCGCCGGACGACGCCGGATTGTAAGGAAATCAATGATCTGAATAAATAGTTGCGTATGTCCGTTACTGGCATGCCGCACCGCATCAGCCAGCTCCCGCAAGCCGGGGATATAGCGGTCATGACCCATGCGTAGCAACGGGCCGCTTGCGATGTCACGTGTCCCCGTCGCTTCAACCACCAGTGCACCAGGCCGGCCGCGGGCCATGCGCTCATACCAGTCGAGGATGTCATCAGTGACGTAGCCATCTTCACTGGCGCGCCAGGGTACCATCGCCGGCACCCAGGTTCGCTGCTCCAACTGCAGGTTGCCATAGTTGACCGGGCTAAAGAGCCTGGAATTCTCCGCGCACTCAGCAGAAGGAGATTCCCCCGCTTCGGGCTTGTACTTGATTCGCTGCGGCGGCCTGTACATCTTTCCTGAGTGTTCTATTCGATACACTGCACTAGGGGAATCACGGCAGTGGTTTCTATCTCGACCTTGGCTGAGCTTTCGATCAAAGCGGAAACCTGCACAACGGCCATTGCCGGATAGTGTTTGCCAATCACTTCCCGCCAAACTCTGCCAATCTCCCTGAGCTCATCAAGGTACTCGGTCCTGCTGGTAATGTACCAGGTCATCCTGACGATATGCCCTGGCTCAGCACCTGCCTCGGCCAGTACGGCAACGGTGTTTTTCAGTGTTTGTTCGATCTGCCCGGCGATGCTGCGGGTGCGGATTTTCCGGGACTCATCCCAGCCGATTTGACCCGCCACAAAAACCATCCTGCCCTCAGCTAAAATTCCATTGGAGTAACCATGTGGTCGTGACCATCCGGGCGGCAGGAGAATTCTATGAGACATGCTGTTACCTCTGATCGCCCATGTCATTTCCCACCGGGCTACTTTGCAAAACGTTTGTATTCATTGCGGGCAATAATCACTTTCTGCACTTCGCTGGCACCTTCGTAAATCCGCAGCGCACGTATTTCACGATACAAGCGCTCCGCCACATGGCCGGACGTCACCCCCAGCCCACCAAACAGCTGTACCGCACGATCAATGACCTGTTGTGCCTGTTCAGTGGCGTGTAGTTTGGCCATCGCAGCTTCCCGCGTTACCCGTTGCTGGCCGCCATCTTTAGCCCAGGCTGAGCGATAAACCAGCAGGGCGCTGGTATCGATATCCAGTGCCATATCTGCGACGGCCGCCTGGGTCATTTGTAATTCAGCCAGGGGTGCGCCGAACAATTCCCTGCGCAGTACGTGGGCCAATGTTGCGTCGTTGGCGCGGCGGGCAAAACCTAATGCGGCAGCGGCAACCGTGGTTCGGAACACGTCCAGCGTTGCCATCGCAACCTGGAAACCCTGCGCTGGTTCACCCAGCATCTGGCGGGCGGGAACCCTGCAATTTTCAAACACCAGCGTTCCCAGCGGATGTGGTGCAATGATATCGATGCGCTCGCTGACACTCAGGCCGGGAGTATCAGCTGCCAGCACAAATGCACTCAGGCCCCTGCTGCCCGGAGCTTCACCGGTCCGAGCAAAAACAGTGTAAAAATCAGCAATCCCGGCATTGGAAATCCAGCTCTTCTCGCCATTGAGTATGTAGTGCTCGCCGTCACGCTCGGCGCGTGTTGCTATTGCACTGACATCGGAACCGGCCTGCTTTTCAGACAAGGCAAACGCGGCGATGCTATGACCGGATGCCACCCCGGGGAGCCACTCCGATTTTTGTGCCGTGCTACCGAACAAACTGACCGGACCACTTCCAAGCCCCTGCATTGCAAAACAAAAATCAGCCAAACCTGAATGGTAGGCGAGCGTTTCGCGGAGCAGGCACAGGCTGCGAACATCCAGCTGCTGGCCCCCATCACCCGCCATGTCCGGGACGGTATGTACCAGCCAGCCGCCTTCACCGAGCCGCTTAACCAAGCCACGACAGATTGCATCAAGATCTGCTTTTCCCCGCTCATGTTCCTGTGCTGGTGCCAGCAAAGCGGAGCTTGTCTCACACCATTGGTCAAGCTCAGCCTTGAGCCTGCGGTGAGACCCATCCAGGAACGGCCACTCGAGGTAACTGGAATCCGGCATCAGTTACCCTCGAATTCAGGTTTTTGCTTGCTGACAAACGCCCGGTAGGCGCGCTTGAAATCCTCGGTCTGCATGCAGATCGCCTGTGCCTGTGCTTCAGCTTCGATCGCGCTATCGAGCGACATATCCCACTCGATATTTAATTGATTCTTGGTTATCCCATGCGCAAAATTAGGACCATCTGCAAGGCGATGTGCCATGGCAGCCGCTTGAGCATTAACCTCTTCCGGCTCACAAAGCCGGTTGAAGAAGCCCCAATCAAAGGCCTCATTGCCGGACATAGAACGGCCGGTAAACAACAATTCTGAGGCCCTGCCCTGGCCGATTAACCTCGGGAGCATTGCGCAGGCACCCATATCACAGCCGGCCAGACCGACACGCGTAAATAAGAACGCCGTTTTGCTTTGAGCCGTACCGAAACGCATATCAGCTGCCATCGCAACCGCTGCACCCGCACCGACACAGACTCCATCAATCGCAGCAATGACCGGTTGCGGACAATTGCGGATAGCTTTGACCAGGTCACCCGTCATGCGGGTAAAGTCCAGCAACCCGGCCATATCCATCTTGGTCAACGGCCCGATTATTTCGTGTACGTGGCCGCCGGAGCAGAAGTTTCCGCCCTGGCCGGAAATAACAATTGCCTTGATCGAGTCATTACCGGGGAGGCCACGAAAAGTATCGCGTAATTCTGCATAAGACTCGAATGTCAGCGGGTTTTTCCTGTCAGGTCGGTTGAGCGTAACCAGGCCAACGTCGCCGTCTCGTTGCCAGTCAAAATGTTCTGCTCTGATGGTCATGAGGATTCCTCCCTCGCCAACGAAATTTTGACCTTGATCAGCAGGTCATCAAGTGTTGCCATTTCCTCTTTGGTCATTCCGGAAAGCAGATTTCTTATCCATTTTTCATGCGCCAAAGACATGCGTTCAAACTCTTTCTTTCCCTTGCAGCTAAGCTTGACCAAATGTGTACGCCGGTCGCCGGCACTGCGGGCGCGTGTTACCAACCCGTCTTCTTCCAGACGCGAAATGATGCCCGTGATATTGCCGCTTGAAACCAGCAACCAGCGGGATACATCACCCATGGTCTGACCTTCGGGCTCTCGCGCCAGGGCCGCCATCACGTCGAAGCGGGGTAGCGTGGTATCAAACTCGGTACGAAAACGTCCCCGCACCTCTTTTTCAATCAACTGCGACGAAGTGAGTAAGCGCAACCAGATGCGCAAAGCCATCTTTCTGCGCGACGTCTGCTCCAGTTTATCTATTGCAGTTTGTGCTTTACCGGACATCATCCACTCCCAGGTCCAATAGGCTAAGCGTTAAGAACCATTTCTGCCGCACGGGCAAGATTGCGTTCGTACTGGCTCCGCCCGGACAAGTATTGCACCGGCCAGGTTTGGCCCTTGTAGCCAAGTTGTGCAGCTGCATGCAGCGTCCAGTACGGATCGGCAAGATGTGGCCGGGCCAGGCAACACAAGTCAGCGCGCCCTGCGGCGATGATGCTGTTGACGTGATCTGTCTCGTAAATATTTCCCACCGCCATGGTGGCCACGCCAGCTTCCTGCCTGACCTGGTCACTCAGCGGTGTCTGGAACATGCGTCCATATACCGGCCGGGCAGCCGTACTGGTTCCGCCTGCAGAAACATCCATGATATCGACGCCTGCAGCGGCAAATGCACGTCCAATTTGCACCGCATCATCACCATCAAGCGCACCCTCGACCCAGTCTGTGGCGGATATACGCACCGACATCGGCTTATCTTGCGGCCATATCTCGCGTACCGCCCTGAACACCTCCAGCGGGAAACGCAACCTGTTTTCCAGGCTGCCACCGTATTCATCACTGCGTTTGTTGGTCAGTGGCGAAAGAAACGAGGACATCAGGTAACCGTGCGCAAAATGCATTTCCAGCATGTCGAAACCGCTGGTTTCCGCCCGCTTCGCGGCACTTACGAATTCATCGCGCACGAGATCCATATCTTCCCGTGTCATCTCCCTCGGCACCTGGTTTTCAGGTGACCAGGCAAGCGGGGACGGTGCCATGACCTCCCAGGCACCCTCATCAAGCGGCTGGTCTGCACCTTCTGAAAGTATCCTGGTTGCGCCCTTCGGCCCTGAGTGGCCCAGTTGCGCACAGATCTTTGTCCCGTCATTGGCATGGACGAAATCAACCACCCTTTTCCAGGGCCCGATATGCTCGTCGCTGTAAAGGCCGGCACAAGCCGGTGTGATGCGTCCATCGGCTGACACACCGATCATCTCGGTAATAATCAACCCGACCCCACCCTGCGCCCTTGCACCAAGGTGGACCAGGTGAAAATCATTGGGCGTGCCGTCAACCGCGCTGTACATGGCCATGGGTGAAACCACAACACGGTTTTTCAACACCATGTCCCGCAATTTGAACGGGGTAAACATGGGCGGCACGGTCTCACCCCGCAAAGTCTCGCCACTGACTCCGGTCATTTCTGTGCCCTTGCCGGCAGCCTCATGTGCAAACCACAGCTCCATACGCTCCAGCCAGCCTTCATCACGTAAGCGCAGGTTTTCATGGCTGACACGCTGGCTGCGTGTCAGCAACGCATAGTTGAACTGCATCGGCTCAAGATGCGTGTAACGCGGCAGGTTTTCGAACCATCCCATGGAGTTACGTGCGGCACTTTGCAAGCGCAATACTTCAATCGTACGGGTCTCGCAATAATCCTCCAGTGCCTGGTCAATATCTGTATTCGAATTCAGGGCATTGGCAAGATGAATGGCATCTTCAAATCCAAGCCGGGTGCCTGAACCAATCGAGAAATGCGCCGTGTGCGCAGCATCCCCGATCAGTACCAGGTTCTTGTGGCGCCACTGACCACACAACACGCGTGGAAAACTGATCCACGCCGAGCCACGCAGGTGTTTGGCGTTGCTCATCAGGGAATTGCCGTCCAGGTACTCGCTGAACAGTTCTTCCAGGTAGCGTGAACACTCCTGCTGGCTCATCTCGCCAAGACCCAATGCCTGCCAGGTAGATTCCTGGCATTCGACAATAAACGTCGATGTATCTTTATCGAAGCAGTAGGCATGTGCCCATACCCAGCCTGCTGGTGTTTCCTTGAATATAAAAGTAAATGCATCAAACAGCTTGTGTGTGCCCAGCCATATAAACTTATTGGACCGCACATCGATATCGACATCCAGGTGCTCTTGGTAAGCCTCGCGGAAACGGCTGTTAATACCGTCGGAGGCGATCACCAGGTCATAATCGGAAAACTGCTCAATATCCGGTTCTACCTCGGTTTCAAATACCAGTTTCACACCCAGCTCTGCGGCGCGTTGGTAGAGGATATCCAACAAGTGTTGGCGGCCGATACCACAAAAGCCGTGGCCGCCGGAAGTCATGATCTCGCCCTTGTAGTGGACGTCTATGTCGTCCCAGTGAATAAAACCATCGGTCACCATGTCGGCAGATGGCGGGTCGTTCTTTGCCAGGCCCGCCAATACGCCATCCGAGAACACCACGCCCCAGCCAAACGTATCATCAGGCCGGTTGCGCTCAAACACCGTCAACTGATGCTGCGGTGAACGCAGTTTCATGGAAATAGCGAAGTACAGGCCTGCAGGCCCACCCCCGACACAAGCGATCCTCATTTATGACAACCCGATCAGATAATTAGTTTAAGTTTAAACTAATCTGGTATAACTGTGAACTCGGCATAATCTGCTATCCTGAGTTCCATGGGTCTCTACGAAAAATACATGCTGCCAAAGGTCGTACATTTTGCCTGTGGTCTGAAACCTGCGACCCGGCAGCGCGAAAAAGTTGTGCCACTGGCCGAAGGCCGGGTATTAGAGATCGGTATCGGCTCGGGGCTCAATATCCCGTTTTATGATCCGCACAAGGTGCAACACCTGTGGGGGCTGGACCCGTCCGCAGAAATGTGGGCGATCGCACAGAAAAACGCCGACCGGCACAACATCAACGCCGAGTTTATCCAGTCCGGTGCCGAAGCCATTCCGCTGGATGACAACAGCGCCGACACGGTCATGATGACTTACACCATGTGCACCATTCCCGATGTCCGTACCGCCCTGGATGAAATCAAACGTGTCCTGAGGCCCGACGGCAAACTGGTTTTCTGCGAACACGGCAAGGCACCGGACAAAAGTGTCCAGCGCTGGCAGGATCGCATTAATCCACTGTGGGGCAAGATAGGCGGTGGCTGCAATCTCAACCGCCCGATTCCCGCCTTACTGGAACAGTCCGGGTTCAAATCCACTGACATGCAAACCATGTACCTGCCTGGCTGGAGGCCGGCGAGCTTTAATTTTTGGGGTACGGCGAAGTATTAATAGAAAAAAATGGAGTCACGACAGGAGGGAGCCTAACCCCCCGCCATTCATCTGCCATTGAGTGAAGTTCAGCACCAGCGCAAATAGCAGCCATGCCGCAACCGGCAGCATCAGGCTGG
>BTRB01000071.1:0-9220 GCA_036986175.1 Gammaproteobacteria bacterium | reverse complement strand
CAGATTACGCAGATTACGCAGATTATTTCCGGGCCTGCACTTTTATTTGATGTCAGTGCCCGGATTTGACTATGCGACACTTTTCAAGATAGCACTCCCCAAACCCTAAAAACGCTCTTGCTCTTTAATCGCTCTTGCTCTTAATCTGCGTAATCTGCGTAATCTGCGGAAAATCCTTTTCTTTTGCTATATGAATAGTTAACCGGAGTCCAGCGGCGCTTGCCCGCGTATAAAATGGCAGCCGGGAAGTTCAATTGACGATCAGGTTGAGGTTATCTATCCGCAGATTACGCAGATTACGCAGATTATTTCCGGGCCTGCACTTTTATTTGATGTCAGTGCCCGGATTTGACTATGCGACACTTTTCAAGATAGCACTCCCCAAACCCTAAAAACGCTCTTGCCCTTTATTCGCTCTTGCTCTTTAATCGCTCTTGCTCTTAATCTGCGTAATCTGCGTAATCTGCGGAAAACCCTTTTCTTTTGCTACATGAATAGTCAGCTGGTCGGGATAATCAGTTCACGGCCAATGCGGATGGTGTCGCCGCGTATCTTGTTGGCGTTGCGCAGGCTGCCCAGGCTGACGCTGTAGCGGTTCGCGATACCGCCGAGCGTGTCGCCACGTGCGACGATGTGGCGGGCGCCTTCGCGATTGGCTGCTATCCAGGTGCCGGGAGGCGGGCTGGCATAGAAATAATCGCGCACACCGCGGGTAATTGCCCTGGCCGTGCGTAGCTGGAATTCTTTTTCTGTCAGACGTTTTTCTTCACCGGGGTTGCTGATAAAAGCGGTCTCTACCAACACCGACGGCACATCGGGCGACTTCAGCACGACGAAATTTGCCCGCCCGACATAATTCTTATGGGTTTTACCTGTGCGCTTTAACGAGCCGAGAATTTTAGCGGCAACTTTATTACTGGCCTCGCGCGTGGCGCTTTGTGAAAGATCCAGCAGCACTGACGCCAGCATGTCGTCTTTGTCATTGAGCGTTACGCCGCCGACCAGGTCGGAAGCATTTTCAGAATCGGCCAGCAGCCTTGCGAATTCACTGCTGGCGCCCCGGGCTGACAGTACGAATACCGAACTGCCCTTCACGCTGCGATTTTTAAAGGCATCCGCATGAATGGAAACGAACAGGTCAGCACGGGCCTTGCGTGCCTTTTCGTAGCGGCCCCGCAAGGACACATAGTAATCGCCGTCACGGGTCAGCACAGCTTGCATGCCCGGTTCGTCATCGATGGCTTTTTTGAGTTCACGGGCAATCCGCAAAACAACGTCCTTCTCGCGGGTCCGTTTTTTGCCGATAGCACCCGGGTCTTCCCCGCCATGGCCGGCGTCGATCACAATCACCACCTTGCGGTTGGGCTTGCTGATATCTGTTACGCGTTTGACCATGGATGATGCCTGTTGACCCGATTTTTTGAACAGATCAATCACCAGCCGGTTGCTGTATTGTCCGGTCGGATCCAGCAGAAAACTTTTTACACCCACATCTTCAGTCAGGTCGAAAACCACCCTCAGTGTGTCTTTATCGGGTCGACCGTAGCGAACACCGCTAATAACACCGGCATGTTCTTTATCCAGTTCCAGCGGGGTTTCTATCGATGAACCCTGCAAATCCACCACCACGCGGTGCGGGTTTTTCAGGGTAAAAAGTTTGTAGGCTGTCTTATGGTTAAGGTCAAGAACAGCGCGGGTTTTGACGGGATCTGCCCAGACACGGAAACCACTCACCTCCGCGGCAAAAGCCTGGAATGAGGTAAGCAATAACAAGACTGCAATGACAAGGCGTTTGCTCAACGTGTTTAAAACCTCCATGTCGTCACCATAATGATGAATTGCTTTTCGTGAAAATGCAAGAGTTTCTCATACAAAACCGCAAGATATAAAGCTTAGCTAATGCAGGCGATTAGGTTGATGGTTTTCACCTAATTCCACTGCCTGCGCAGTCTCCGTACACGCAACCCAATGCAAATCACGTCCCAGGGCTGCATAGCTGAAGGTAAATATGAAGTCTGGTTCCGGAAGCCATTGTCCGCCTTTGTCCGGCCATTCGATCAACAAAATGGTTTGTTCATCCAGCAGGTCAGCCAGGCCAAGGAACTCCAGTTCACCCGGATCGTTGATCCGGTAAAGATCCAGGTGCAAAACCTGCACCAGGCCCATCTGGTAGTGTTCCAGCAAACCATAGGTCGGGCTTTTCACCCGGCCCGGGTAGCCCAAAGCATGAATCAGGGAGCGCGCAAAAGTCGTTTTGCCGGCACCGAGATCACCCTCCAGCCATAGCACCAGCGGCGCACGTATTGCATGCGCGAATTTGCCGGCAAAAGATTCCAGTTGTTGCTCATGCGGAAATTCCACCCGGCCCTTATTGCTCACCGGGTAAGCCCCTGGCGTTTTTCCACCGCCATCCACACACCCGGTAGTTGTTCGATAATGTCAGTGGCCAGCAGGGCCGTTTCCCCCACCGCCTGCGCCGCCAGGTCGCCTGCTGCTGCATGCGCGACCACCCCGGCAATTGCCGCATCCCGGTAGTCCAGGCCCTGCCCCAGTAAAGCCGCAATAATGCCCGTCAGCACGTCACCGCTGCCGGCAGTTGCCATGCCCGGGTTGCCCAACGCACAGATGGCGTATTCACCCCCCGGTGAAGCGATAACGGTGCCGCAACCCTTCAGCACGACGCACGCAGCGTAACGGCCGGCGATGGCCTGCGCCGCTGTAACACGGTCCTGCTGGATAGCAGCGACTTTACAATCCAGTAAGCGTGCGGCTTCGGCCGGATGGGGCGTCAGGATCCAGTTTTCTCTGGCTACGGTGGTTTTCCGCTGTGCCAGCAGGTTAAGGCCATCTGCATCGACGACCAGTGGCAGATCCGCATCAAGACAAGCATTGAACAGTAATTCAGACCACTTGGCAGAGCCGAGACCGGGGCCTGCGGCGAGGATATGATCAGCGCTCAACAGTGGCAGCAAATCAGCGACCCCGGCAATGGGCCTGACCATCAGTTCCGGCCGGCCAGGATTGAGCAGGGTGGCATGCACCGGATCTGTGGCCAGCGTGACCCGGCCTGCACCACTGCGTAATGCAGCCTCACCACACAGGCGGATCGCCCCGCTCATGCCTGCAATGCCACCCACACCCAGTACATGGCCATAGCTGCCTTTATGTGAATTGCGTTTGCGGGTCTTCAGCCGTCCGTCAAGGAAATCCGCGCTTACCAGGCTGCCGGAATCCGCAATGGCTGCGGCACAAGCAGAAGGTATGGACAAGTCATCAAAAGAAATATTGCCACAGTAATCCGGGCCGTCTGCGGTATACATACCGCGCTTTCTGCCCACAAAGGTCACGGTGCTCCGGGCCCGCACGGCAACTGCCATGACACAACCGGTATCAGCATTCAGTCCGGAAGGAATATCGATCGCAACCGTCGGGCAATCCAGCTGATTCAGGAAATCGATGGCCTGCCGGTACCCGCCACTGACCTCGCGATCAATGCCGGTGCCCAGCAAGGCGTCCAGCGCAAGGTCGCATTTCACATCAGCAGGCAGCGGCCAGGGTAAAACCTTGCCGCCTGCGGCCTGCCAGTCGCCCAGCGCCAGCGCCGCATCACCCTTGAGTTGCGTCGTATCCACCAGTGAGCACACGCTGACGTCAACACCCGCCCCGGCGGCCATTCTAGCCACCACGTAGCCGTCGCCACCATTATTGCCCGGCCCGCACATCACCAGCCAGTGCCTGGCGGCGGGATAACGAACAACCGTATCATTAACAACCGCCCTGCCCGCCCGCTTCATCAGCTCATAACCGGCGATACTGAATTCGTGAATTGCGCAATTATCCTGCTCACGAACCTGCCGGGCGGTATACAATTTGTCGCTTGATTCGAGCATAACGTCATTATAGCGATGATTGATACAACCAGCCCTCCCGAAAACCGTAATCCTGCAAATCCGTCCCGTCCGGATATGGGAGAGCTGGCGCTGCATATTCGTGCCTGGGGCCGCGAACTGGGATTCCAGCAACTGGGTATATGCGATACCGAGCTCGGCAGACACGAGGTTTTTCTGCATAACTGGCTGGCGAGGAACTTTCACGGTGAGATGGATTACATGCAGCAACATGGGACACGCCGCAGCCGGCCTGCAGAGCTTCACCCCGGCACCATCCGGGTGATTTCCGCGCGTATGGATTACCTGCCTGAAACCACAATTGCAGTTGAGGCATTGCTTCAAGAGCCCGCCAAAGGCGTGGTATCCCGCTACGCGCTTGGACGCGACTACCATAAGTTAATGCGCAAACGGCTGCAAAAACTGGCTCAGCGGATCGAGCAGCACAGCGGGCCGTTTGGCTACCGCGTGTTGGTGGATTCAGCACCGGTGCTGGAAAAGGCGCTGGCGGAAAAAGCCGGCCTGGGCTGGATCGGTAAACACGCCAACCTGATCAACCGGAGGGCGGGCAGCTGGTTCTTCCTGGGTGAGATTTATACCGACCTGCCGTTGCCACTGGATGAACCCGCTACGGAGCATTGTGGTACCTGTACCCAATGCATCGATATCTGCCCCACCCGGGCTATCGTGGCACCGTTCAGCGTGGATGCAAGACGTTGTATTTCCTACCTGACGATTGAGCTGCGCGGCAGCATCCCGGAAGAATTCCGCCCCCTGATGGGTAATCGCATTTATGGCTGTGACGACTGCCAGATGGTGTGCCCGTGGAACCGCTTTGCCCAACGGACCGGTGAAGCTGATTTTGCCCCGCGGCACGGCCTGGACACACCTGAGTTACTTGAATTATTTCAGTGGCGTGAAGCAGAGTTTCTGCAACGCACCGAGGGCAGCGCGATACGCCGCATAGGCCACGCCTGCTGGCTGCGCAATATCGCCGTAGCGCTGGGTAACGCACCCACGACCAGGCGCGTAGTCGAGGCATTGGAGCACCGCCGCCAACACCCTTCAGAGATCGTACGTGAACATGTCGAATGGGCGCTCAAACAGCACAACTTGTGATATTCTTGCGCGATTGAATCATTGACCCGGAATGCAAGGAAATTCATTGATGACGATGCTGGAAAAACTGACTGCGATGCGCAGCTTTGGCGGTGAGGTTCGCACCCGCGGCCTGGATGATGAAACCCTGCAGCGCTTTGCACAAACGGATGACAGAATGGCCGCTGCTGTGGATGCCGCCTACGCTGAATTCCAGCGCTTGCAGAAAGAGGCACCGGAATTGATGGCCTTACCCGAAAGCGAACTGACCGTTGCCGTCCAGGAGGGATTTGTCAACTTCTATCCCGCAGATGCCGTCAACCCGTACGTGGCACTGGCTGGTTCCGGTCCCTGGGTGGTCACCTCACGCGGTGCGGTTTTATATGAATGCGGAGGTTACGGAATGCTGGGTCTCGGCCATGCACCGGAACGCCTGCTGGAAGCCATGAACAGGCCGCACGTCATGGCCAACATTATGACCCCGACGTTTAACCAGAAACGCCTGGTGGATGCGTTACGCAAGGAAGTCGGGAACACCCGCAATACCTGTCCTTATGAAAACTTTTTCTGCCTGAACAGCGGCTCGGAAGCCGTCACGCTGGCTGCCCGGATATCGGATATCAATGCCAGGATCAAAACGGATCCGGGTGGTGACCACGCCGGCCAATCTATTCGCATCCTGGGCCTGAAGAGCGCTTTCCACGGACGCACTGATCGTCCGGCACGCTTTTCTGACTCCAGCCGTGCGATTTACTGCAAATACCTCGCCAGCTTCCGCGACCATGACAACCTGCTGACCGTAGAACCCAATAACCTCGAACAACTGGAGCAGGTGTTCGAGTACGCTGACTATAACCGCTTGTTTATCGAATCATTTTTCATCGAACCGGTCATGGGCGAAGGCCGCCCGGGCCTGGCGATCACAACCCAGTTCTATAGCCGTGCCAGGGAACTGACCAAAGCCCAAGGTACCTTGCTGCTGGTGGATTCCATCCAGGCCGGCTTGCGTACCCACGGCGTGCTGTCCATTTGTGATTACCCGGGCTTCGAAAACCTCGAGGCGCCGGATATGGAAACCTGGTCCAAGGCACTCAACGGCGGACAATACCCGCTCTCGGTGCTGGCATTGAACGGCAAAACAGCGGAACTTTATCGCGCCGGTGTCTATGGCAACACCATGACCAGCAACCCCAGGGCACTCGATATTGCCGTAGCGGTGCTGGACAGCATTACCCCGGAATTGCGGCAGAATATCAAAGACCGCGGCCGTGAACTGATCGAGAAACTGACCGGCCTGCAGCAGGATCTCGGCGGTAGTATCACCCGGGTACAGGGTACCGGCCTGTTGCTCAGTGCCGAACTTGATCCGCAACGTTTTAAGAGCTACGGCGCCGGCTCAACCGAAGAATACATACGTATGCGCGGTATCAACGTCATTCATGGCGGCAGGAATGCGTTGCGCTACACCCCCCCGTTCGACATCACTTCAGCGGAAGTAGACCTGATCATAGAAGCTACGCGTGACGCGATCGTCAATGGTCCGGTGAAAAAATCCGCGGAAACTGAAAGCGCAGCAGCCTGAACGAAACACCAGCAGAGAAAAGCCATGGCACATATGACCCCCCTGCCAACCGGGACGACACCTGAGCTTCAGGAGGATTTTGAACTTTTTGAAAAAATCCTTGGCTTTGTTCCCAACAGCCTGCTGACCATGCAGCGCCGGCCAAAAATGGTCACCGGCTTCGGCGCACTGACCCGGGCGGTTATGGACCCTGACGGTGGTGTCGATCTTGGCTTGATGCGTCTGATTGCACATTTTTCCAGCCGCGCAGCCGGTTGCCGGTATTGTGAAGCGCATTCGCTGGTGGCAGCCAAAATACACGCTGTACCGCAGGCAAAACTGGATGCGATCTGGGAGTATCAATCCAGCCCGCTGTATTCTGAGGCAGAACGTGCTGCACTGGATTTTGCGCTGGCCGCAGGCTCGGTACCCAATGCGGTCGATGCGGAGATTTTTGCCCGCATGCGACAGCACTGGACAGAAGACCAGATAGTGCAGATTCTCGGTGCCGTATGCCTGTACGGTTTTTTGAACCGCTGGAATGACTCCATGGCCACCGATCTCGAGGACGAGCCCCGCGATATGGCCGAAAGGGTCCTGGCTAAAGGCGGCTGGACCGGCGGGAAACACCTGTAAAAAATCCACGAACAGACCGGAGAGGTAAGCCTGTCCGCGGATAACGCCAGGCAGCTTTAACTCAGTAGTCCAGCGAGAACGTAAGGTAAAACAAACATGGCGGAAAGCAGCAGCGTTCCACCAACCACATTGGCCAGCACCGACAACGTCATTTTAAAACCAGATTCTTCCCGCATGATGCGTACTCCCGTGGTGTGGTTAACAGGAGAACACAGGCCGTTCTCAATTCATGAGAAAGCGGGGACTTGAGAGCGGATTATCCGCAGATTACGCAGATTAACGCAGATTAACGCAGATTATTTCCAGGTCCGTACGTTAATTGATGACCGTGCTCGAATTTGAGTGTGCGACATTTTTTGAGGCAACACTCATAAATCCCAGACACTCTCGCCCTTCAATCGCTCTTGCTCTTAATCTGCGTAATCTGCGTAATCTGCGGATAATCCGCTCTTGAATCCGTATCATCTGCGAATAACCAACTCTTTCTAAAATTCAGTTTTAGTCATAAATCGCCGCAGCACGGCGGGCGGATTCGGCTACTGCCTTGCGTAGAAAGTCGGGGGATAGCACCTCTACTTCCGGGCCGTATCTGAGTATGTCCATGGCCAGTTCCCGGGTGCTGGAAAAAGGCAGCTCCAGCGTCCAGGCACCCTCATCGTCATAGGATCCTTGCTGCTCGGGGTGCCACTGCTCTTCGGCAATCCAGCGGGACATTTCCGCTGTGAACTTCAATAGTGCGGTGTGTTCAGCCGGCCCGGAAAAAATGCCGTAGGCGCTGTCGTAATGATCGGCCAGCACGGCGTCGGAAATCTCCCTGGCATCCTCGTCGAGCAGGGTCTGGTCGCTGATGCGTTCCAGTGAAAAACTTCGCAAGCCGCCCGCTTTGTGGCACCAGGCGTCGAGGTACCATGAGTTCCTGTACTGCATCAGCCGCTGCGGTGAAACATCGCGTTCGCTGAGGTCATCTTTGCGGCGGCCATGATAGCGAATATGCAAACGCCGGCGCCCGAACAGCGCGCCCATGACGTCCTGAAACAGGTGTTCAGGTACCGACCGCCCTGCCACGGCCTGGATATGAATTCGCGACTGGCCCGGTTCGGCGTCGACACCCTTTTTCTGCAGCAGGGAGGATATACGGCCCTGCAATGACTGCAACTCGCCCTCCAGCAAGCCCGGCTGTACATTGCCCAGCACCTGGCGGGCCGTTAACAGCGCCTGCAGCTCTGCGGGGCTGATCCATATTCCCGGCAACTCAAAAGGCTGGTCGTAACTGCGGTCGTAATAAAACCCCCGGTTGTCTTCATCCTGCTCCAGCGGCGCGCCGAGATAGTCGCGCAATTCTGCCACCAGGCGGTAAAAGGTGGCCTGTGAGCATTCCAGCCGCTGCATCAGATCCTGCCGCGATATCGGCGTACGGCGCTGGTTCAGAATATTGTGCAGATGGTACAAACGCTCAACTTTGGACATGCCTAACTCCAACCGTGTTCTATCGGAATTGATGCAGAATTCTGTTTTCCACAGATTATACGGATTCAAGAGTGGAATTATCCGCAGATTACGCAGATTACGCAGATTAAGAGCAAGAGCGATTGGAGGGCAAGAGCGATTAAAGAGCAAGGGCGTTTTGGGGTTTGGAGGGTGCTATCTTGAAAGGTGTTGCATGCTCAAATCCGGGCACTGATGTCAGATAAAAGTGCAGGCCTGGAAATAATCTGCGTTAATCTGCGTAATCTGCGGACAATTTAGCTCTTTCCCCAACTAAGTTACCGGTTGGCTTACTGGGCAGCGATGCGTGCTGCGATGAATTCCAGTGCCCTGGCGATGCCGTCAAGGCTGCGCTGTTTGCCTGTCAGCCACAAGGTCTTGTCGATTGCGGGTGACACCCCGACGCCGGTCAATGCAACCCTCAGTGGCTGTGCAACCTTGCCCATGCCCACTTTGAGCTCCGCGGCAACGCGGTCAATCACAGCATGCAAGGGGCCTGGCGACCAGTCGTCGAGTAGCTGCAGATTTTTCAGCACGGCTTCCAGTGGCTCGG
>BTRB01000070.1:0-9255 GCA_036986175.1 Gammaproteobacteria bacterium | reverse complement strand
AGCGTCAACGGCGTTATACCAGTTACCTTGGAGAGGCCGAAAAACTGGCAGAAAAGCTACAAAAACTAAAACCACCGAAAGACCATATACTTGAGGGAACGCTCGGTAAGTTGCAGTTTTTTGTCCTGCCGGAATGCTGCGTCAGACCGGGATCCACTAATAGTCGCAATGGATTTATCGGCAAGCTGACTTCTATTTTCAGCAGCAAATAGGGTGGCCCCGAATGTGGGACAATGTTTCTCAGAAGTCCTCCCGAAATCAATCGATTTGATCCATAGGCAGCGCGGTGGTACTTTTTTGCTGCTTCAATACAAAACTGGTATTAACCGTGCGCACTACTCCGATTTTTAATAAATATTCACTCAGAAAATCCTGGTAAGACGCCATATCCGGCGCCACTACCTTTAACATATAGTCATGCTCGCCACTGGTCGCATGGCATTCCAGCACTTGTGGCGCGCGCATGATGGCGCGATCAAACCGTTTCAATTTCTCCGAATTGTGATCCTGCAGCGTAACATGTGCAAAACCCATGATGGACAAACCCACCTTCTGGCGGTCAACCACCGCGGCGTAATGACTGATGACGCCGGCCTCTTCCAAAGTACGTAAACGACGCCAGCAGGGTGAGGGGGACAATGAAACCGCTTTTGCCAGCTCCCGATTGGACAAACGGCCATCCTTTTGCATGGCCTCAAGAATGGAAATATCCAGTTTATCCATTTTTATAGCAATTTCCTTTAATCTACGTCATGTTTTATAGAATTATATTCCTTTTTTAACACAATATGTTACTTAATGGCAATTAAATACCTGCTGATTAGGTATATAATTTCTTACTGAGATTCAGAAAGTGGAATACCAAAGAATGGCAACGGTCACACCCATCAACCATCCCGACCAAACGCAGCACGTGCATGCAACCGGACTCGACTGGTCTCGCATCGCCTACCTGACCCTGCTTTCACGCGCGATTGATGATCTCGAAGAGACTGAATTGCTGAAAAGCCACGAGGTGTTGTACCAGTTCTCAGCCCGTGGCCACGACATGGCACAGATTATTCTGGCCTCAATGCTGGACCATGCCGGCGATGCGGCCAGCGGTTACTACCGCTCGCGACCGTTTCTGCTGGCGCTGGGCCTTGATCTGGAAGATGCCATTGCGGGACCCATGATGCGCTCCGGCGGCATGAGTGACGGTCGTGATATCGGTGTCGTTTTCAACCTGCCCCAGCAAAATGGCCGGCCGTGTTTTCTGCCGATGAGTGGCGGCGTTGGTGCGCAATACACACCCGTATCCGGCTGGGCGGAATCCATCGTTTACAAGGCCAGGGAGCTGGGAGACAGCTCGAGCGCGGGTGCCATTGGCGTTGCGCTGGGTGGCGATGCTTCTACGGCCACCAGTGGCTTTTGGGCAGCGCTGAACAATGCCACTACCCGCGAACTGCCCATGCTGTTTTATATCGAAGACAACGGTTACGGTATCTCCGTGCCCTCGGAGAAGCAGACTCCCGGTGGCAATATTGCGCAAAACCTTGCCGCTTTCAACCAGCTGCTCATCCTGGATGGTGATGGTTGTAACCCGCAGCAGGCAGCGATTAATCTCGCCAGTGCTATCCAGCATATCCGTGCAGGACACGGCCCGGCGCTCGTGCGGCTGACCGTTCCGCGCCTGGCCGGACATTCCGGTCAGGATACACAAAAATACAAGAGCCAGGCACAGGTCGCAGCCGAACAAAGCCGTGACCCCCTGCCCCGTTTACAGGAATTTGTCCTCGCAGAAAACCTGATGACAATAGAAGACTGGGAGGCAACAGTGTGCCAGGCAAGTGAAGATGTCAGGTTGGCACTGGCAAACGTTCGCAAACGCCCGCTACCTGACCCGCAGGGTATCAAGCGTTTTGTCTTCAGTGAAACTGACGTAAACGGCAAACCGGAATTACAGCAACAAGGCGGATTATGGCGCGCAGGCCATGTGTTTCCACCAGGCACCTGCCAGCCACAGCCGAAAGGAGAGCGCATCAATATGCTGACCGCGATCCGACGTACGCTGGATGTCGAATTGGCCGGCAATCCAAAGCTTGTTGTTTTCGGCGAGGACGTCGGCCCCAAAGGCGGGGTTCACGCGGCCACGCTGGGCTTACAGGATACCCACGGCGAAGGCCGGGTCTTCGACACCAGCCTGTCGGAAGAAGGCATCATCGGTCGTGCGGTCGGTATGGCTGCGGCCGGCTTGATGCCGGTGCCGGAAATCCAGTTCCGCAAGTATGCGGATCCTGCCGAAGAGCAGCTGAATGATTGCGGCACCATGCGCTGGCGCACTGCAAACCGATTCGCAGCCCCGATGGTGGTACGTATTCCCGGAGGTTTCTTCAAAGTGGGCGATCCATGGCACAGCCAGGCCAACGAGGTGAAATGGCTGCATTCCATCGGCTGGCAACTCGCCATGCCGTCCAATGCGCAGGATGCCGTGGGTCTTCTGCGTACCGCGATGCGCGATAATAATCCGACCATTTTCTTCGAACACCGCTCGATGCTCGACAGCGCCTGGGCCAGACGTCCGTGGCCCGGTGATGACTACGTCATCCCGTTCGGCTCTGCCACCACCGTACGCGAGGGTGACAAACTGACCGTCGTTACCTGGGGTGCCATGGTGCCGCGCTGTGATAAGGCGGCCGACAGCCTGGGTGGGGGTATTGAGGTCATTGACCTGCGTACCCTGTCGCCGTGGGACAGGGACACCGTTGTTGCATCGGTCAAACGCACACACCGTTGCCTGATTGTCCACGAGGACAATATAACGGCCGGTTTTGGTGCGGAAATTACCGCCTACCTGACGGAAAACATATTCTTCGAACTGGATGCACCACCCCGCCGTCTGGCTATGCCGGACGTGCCAAGCCCGCACAACCCAAAGTTGATGGATGCCGTTGTGCCCAACGGCGAGCGGATCACGGCAGCAATGCAAAATTTGCTCGGGTTCTGAAATGGCCGACATCATTGAAATCTGCTTTCCCCAGGATCAGAGCGAAGGCACAGAGGCAAGTGTAACCCGCTGGCTTGTCACTGCGGGCGACAGGGTTGGTGCACACGAACCGGTGGTCGAAATTGAAACCGATAAAGTGGTCGTAGAAGTTGCAGCCCCGGCAGCCGGGCGCATTGTCGATATCCGCATCCAGCAGGATGAAGATGTCAGCCCGGGCGATGTGTTATGTACGCTGAATACGGACGCTGAAGCCGGTATAGATCGACATTCCAGCTCTGAACCTGAGACCCGGACAATCGACAGCAACAGCCAAACGCCGCGCGATCGCCTTAGCCCCGCCGTAAGACAACGGGTACTGCAACACAAGCTTGATGTTAGTGGAATTGCCGGCAGTGGCCGGGGCGGAAGAATTACGCTGCAGGATGTAGAAGCCCTGATTGCGGCAACCGGTGAAAAAGGATCAGGCAGGCAACAGGCGCCGGTTACACCATCTTTCAGTAGCGCTGAAGGCGCGGATATCATCCCACACGACAAAATGCGCAAACGCATCGCGGACAACATGGTGGCCAGCCTGATGCACACCGCACCGCACGTCACTGCTGTATTCGAGGCGGACCTGTCAGCTGTCATGCGCCACCGGTCAGGCAACAAGGCGGCCTACGCAGACCGTGGCACACCGCTGACGCTGACGGTCTATTTTGTCGCAGCTGCCATTGCTGCCATTCAAAAAGTACCCCGGGTCAACAGTCGCTGGCACGCAGACCACCTGGAGATTTTCCACCATATCAATATGGGCATTGGTACCGCACTGGGTGACCAGGGCTTGATTGTTCCGGTGCTACATAATGCGCAGAATATGGATCTGAGCAGCATTGCTGCGGGATTGGCTGATCTGACCTCCCGTGCCCGCGACAATAAACTGAAGCCTGAAGACGTGCGCGGCGGCACCTTCACAATTTCCAACCACGGTGTTTCCGGCAGCCTGATCGCCACGCCGATCATCATCAATCAGCCCCAATCTGCCATCCTTGGTGTGGGAAAAATTGAAAAACGCATCAAAATAAGGGAAATTGAGGGCGAGGACGTGATGGCCATCCGGTCGCTGTGTTACGTCAGCCTGACCATTGACCACCGGGTCGTGGATGGCTTCCAGACCAATGCTTTTTTGACAGAGTTGGTCAACACCCTGGAAAACTGGTCCTGAAAGAACCCGTTATTGGAATACTTGTTCTACCCGTTGCGGAGAATCTGAATGAAAATTGAAAGTTATGCATGTGGCGCCTGGACAGCGGGTAGCGACACTGGTGTTGAAGTCCACAATGCCATCAATGGTGAATCGATCGGGCAGGTAAGCAGCGCGGGGCTCAATTTCTCTGACATGTTGCAGCACGGGCGTAGCAAGGGCGGCCCGGCGCTGCGGCAGATGACCATTCATGAGCGCGCCAATATGCTCAAAGCACTGGCCAGGTACCTGCTGGACAAAAAGGAAGCGTTTTATGCTATCTCAGCCAAAACCGGGGCCACCCGCCCGGATAGCTGGGTGGACATTGAAGGTGGAATCGGCACCCTGTTTGCCTATTCCGGTATAGCGCGTCGGGAACTGCCCAATGAGACTTTCGCCGTTGAAGGCAGTATTGAGCGACTGTCAGCCAGGGGTACGTTTGTCGGTCGGCACATCCTCACTTCGAAGCACGGTGTCTCTGTGCACATCAATGCCTTCAACTTTCCATGCTGGGGCATGCTGGAAAAAATCGCGCCCAGCCTGATAGCCGGTGTGCCGGCAATTGTAAAACCGGCCACCGTGTCTTGCTACCTGACCGAAGCCATGGTCAGGGAAATTATCGCCTCAGGTATTCTGCCCGAAGGCTCATTGCAACTGATCTGCGGTCGCACCGGCGACATATTTGATCACCTGAACGAGCAGGACAGCGTAACTTTCACGGGTTCGGCCTCCACCGGACGTATGCTTAAAAGCCACCCGAATATTATTACCAATAGTATTTCGTTCAATATGGAAGCCGACTCCCTGAATTTCTCCATGCTGGGTGCGAACGCAGCACCGGGAACTCCTGAGTTCGACTTGTTTATCAACGGAGTAGCACAGGAGATAACCGTTAAGGCCGGCCAGAAATGTACTGCTATCCGCCGTGCTATCGTGCCACAGGAGCATGTCGATGCCGTACTGGAAGCACTCAAGGCGCGTTTGGACAAAACACCGGTTGGCGACCCATCCGCAAAAGGTGTGCGCATGGGCTCGCTGGTCGGCAAAGATCAGGTCGAAGATGTCTGGGAAGCGGTCGATAAACTGGCTGAAGGCAGTGAAATCGTGCACGGTGGTCAACGTGAGTTCGATGTGCTTGGAGCAGACCGCAACAAGGGTGCATTTTTCCCTGCCACACTCTTGTACTGTGACAAGCCGCTCTCTACGAGCGCAACACATTCAGTCGAAGCCTTTGGCCCGGTCAGTACTATCATGCCTTACAAAGATGCAGACGAAGCCATTGAACTGGCCAGGATGGGGCGAGGCAGCCTGGTTGGCTCGCTGGTGACAGCCGATGAGGATGAAGCTGCCAAAATTGTTCTGGGAACAGCCGCATGGCATGGCCGGATTCTGGTACTGGACAGCACTTGCGCCAAGGAATCCACCGGCCATGGCTCACCATTGGCACCGCTGGTTCACGGCGGCCCAGGCCGCGCCGGCGGTGGTGAGGAACTGGGCGGCAGCCGTGCCATCAAGCACTATATGCAGCGCACCGCCATCCAGGGCTCTCCTGATATGTTGACTGCAATTACCCGTCAGTTCACCACGGGAGCTACGCCCAAAATTGGCCCGATACACCCGTTCAGAAAGACCTTTGATGAACTGGAAATCGGCGCAACCATCATCACCCATCGGCGTACCGTCACCGAGGCAGACATCGTTAATTTCGGCTGTATCTCAGGCGACCATTTCTACGCCCACTTTGACGAAATAGCGGCCAGAGATTCTTTATTTGGTAAGCGTGTAGCACACGGTTATTTCATCATTTCTGCGGCCGCAGGCATGTTCGTTGACCCGGCACCAGGACCCGTATTGGCAAATTACGGCCTGGAAAATCTGCGTTTTATCGAACCCGTGGGGATTGGCGATACGATCCAGGTACGCCTGACCGCCAAGGAGAAGATCTGGAAAGCCAAACGTCCGGATGAAGAAAAGGCGACGGGGGTTGTGGTATGGGATGTCGAGGTTAAGAACCAGTTGGATGAAACCGTCGCGGTTTATGATATTTTAACGCTGGTAGAGCGGGCGGATACCTAATTGTTTGTATCAAACCGTAGGGTGGACATTCATGTCCACCATGTCGCTCTACCCGCACCCACCTGCGTTCCCCGAAGCGCACCCACCTGCACTCCCCGAAGCGCACCCTTTCCGAAGCGATTTCCCTTGAAGTTGGTCTTGACCCGGTGGGCATGAATGCCCACCCTACGGTTTGAATTCGTAGTGACCGACATCCATCCTGCTACGCCCGGCTTCCGGTTCGGTTAGCGCCTCGGCTTTGACCAACGAGGCGTTGCAGCGCTCTGTCAGTTGCTGGTACTCCTGCGTGCCCCGGGTTTTCCACTCAATTTCCTGATCCGTCAGCTCACGTTTGATCCTGGCCGGTATACCGATCACCAGGCTGTGTGGCGGGCAGCTGAATTTTGCAGCCACCAAGGTGCAGGCGCCCACTATTGATGATTCGCCGATAACGGCATCATCCATGACGACTGCCTGCATACCAACCATTGCATTCACACCGATTCGACAACCATGCAATACCGCACCGTGACCAATATGGCCATCGCGTTCTACGATGCAGTCTTTACCCGGAAAAGTATGCAGCACACAGGTATCCTGAACGTTGGCTCCCGGTTCCACGACGATGCGCCCAAAATCCCCCCGCAGCGAAGCATGGGGACCGATATAGCAACCCGCCCCGATCATGACATCTCCGATCAACACAGCTGTTTCATGTACATACGCGTCCGGATGAACAACGGGTATGATTTCTTCAAGACTGTAAATAGGCATGTGCCAGGCAACCTTCTGATAGCAGCAAAAATGTATGATACACAACTATCAATTCATTACTTCCTTTTGTATCCTTTCCCATTTGGGAAGCAGGCAAGCACCATGGGTTATAAGACCATTGAATTTTCTGTTGATGCCGGTGTAGCCACACTGACATTAAACCGCCCCAAGGCACTCAACAGTTTCACCACACAAATGCATGCCGAAGTCCGCGCAGTCATGACGCAGGTGACGGATGACGCAAGTATCCGTTGCCTGGTGATAACCGGTGCAGGCCGGGGTTTCTGCGCGGGCCAGGATCTGGGTGACCGTGCAGTATCCACCGACGGTGCGCCACCTGATCTCGGCGAATCAGTGGAGAAAAACTACAATCCCTTGATCCGAAGTATCATGAACCTGCCCAAACCCGTCATTTGTGCGGTCAATGGTGTGGCAGCCGGTGCAGGTTCCAGCATTGCGCTGGCCTGTGACATTGTGCTGGCAGCCCGCTCAGCCAGTTTCATTCAGGTATTCTGCAAAATAGGGCTGGTGCCCGACTCAGGCGGCACATGGAATCTGCCACGTGCAGTTGGCCTGCCACGCGCCAGGGGGCTGGCCATGCTCGGTGATCGCCTCTCTGCTGATACTGCCGAAGACTGGGGCCTGATCTGGAAATGTGTGGACGATGATGCCCTGGCTGAGGAAACCCAAAAAATGGCCCGCTATCTTGCCGGCCAACCAACCCGTGCGCTCGGTCGAATCAAGAAACTGTTGAATGAATCTGGCAGCAACACGCTGTTTGAACAAACAGAACTGGAGAAAGAAGCCATGCAGGAACTCGGACAAAGTGAAGATTACCGGGAAGGCGTCGCCGCCTTTAAGGAAAAACGGCCAGCGGTATTCAAAGGTGCTTGAGTCATTACACAAAATAGACCGTACCCGCAACACGGGCAGTTACGTTGTCTCGGTTACCAATCAGAATGGCAAAACCATCGCTGTTTTTCACGGCAGATCCTCCAACCGCGGCCAGCCGTTGCTCACTCATGCAAACCTGAATGAATTTATGGATAACGATGAATAGCGCTTACATTTGCGATGCAATCAGAACTCCCATCGGCCGCTACGGCGGCAGCCTGGCCACCGTCCGCGCCGATGACCTGGGCGCAATTCCGATCAAAGCCCTGATGGACAGGAACCCGAGCGTGGATTGGTCCGGAGTCGATGATCTGTACTATGGCTGTGCCAACCAGGCAGGCGAAGACAACCGCAATGTCGCCCGTATGAGCGGCCTGTTGGCGGGGCTGCCCGATTCCGTGCCCGCCGTTACACTCAACCGCTTATGTGGTTCCGGGATGGACGCAGTCGGCAGTGCTGCAAGGACAATTCGCAGCGGCGAGGCCCAACTGATCATCGCCGGTGGTGTCGAATCCATGAGCCGCGCACCCTTTGTCATGCCCAAGGCCACTTCTGCTTTCAGCCGCAGGGCCGAAATTTATGACACCACCATGGGCTGGCGTTTTGTGAACCGTGCGATGAAAGCACAATACGGTGTAGACTCCATGCCGGAAACGGCCGAGAACGTCGCCGAAGAATTCAACATCAATCGTGAAGACCAGGATGCATTTGCACTGGCCAGCCAGGTGAAAACTGAGCGCGCCCGGAAGGCGGGTTTTCTTGCTGACGAAATCACCCCCGTCAGCGTAGCGCGCCGCAAGCAGGAAGCACTGGTATTTGATCGAGACGAACACCCCCGCGCCGGCAGCACGCTGGCAGGCATGGCAAAACTGCCCACCCCTTTCCGTGAAAACGGTACCGTTACCGCCGGCAATGCCAGCGGCATTAATGATGGCGCCTGTGCACTGTTACTGGCGTCCGGCGATGCTACTGAAAAGTACGGCCTGCAAGCCAAAGCCCGGGTGGTCGCCATGGCGACTGCCGGGGTCGCACCCCGTATCATGGGCATCGGCCCGGTTGATGCGAGCAAAAAAGTTCTCAAGCTGGCTGATCTGACGCTGGAACAAATGGATGTGATCGAACTGAACGAAGCCTTTGCCGCCCAGTCGCTTGCCTGCCTGCGCTTACTGGGCTTACCTGATGACGTCGAACATGTAAATCCTAATGGCGGCGCCATCGCTCTCGGTCACCCCCTCGGTATGAGTGGCGCCAGGTTGGTTACGGCAGCTTTGTACCAATTGCAACGCACACAAGGCCGCTACGCCCTGTGCACCATGTGCATCGG
>BTRB01000069.1:0-9470 GCA_036986175.1 Gammaproteobacteria bacterium | reverse complement strand
AAAGGTATGACATACTGACGTCCTGATGACGTCCAAGCAAAATCCGATTTATCTGGACCACAATGCCACCACGCCCGTACTGCCGGAGGTTGTCGATGCAATGCTGCCCTGGCTCAAAGAGCATTTTGGCAACCCATCCAGCAATCATGTCTATGGTCACAGGGCACGGGATGCCGTGGCCAACGCCAGGGCACAGGTTGCCGCGTTAATCGACTGCCTGCCGGGTGAAATTTACTTCACATCAGGTGGCACCGAGTCAAACAACCTGGCGATCCGTGGAGTCACTGCGGCGAGGCCGGAGCGCACGCACATTGTTACCTCGGTCATCGAGCACCCGGCCACTGAAATGCCATGCCAATTCCTGCAGGCAAACGGCATGCGGATCAGCCGGGTGGGCGTGGATGAGACCGGCAGGGTCAAACTGAACGAGATTGAATCCTCGTTGAGCCAGGATACTGCACTGGTCACCATCATGCATGCCAACAGCGAAACCGGGACCTTGCAACCCATTCGGGAAATTGCTGCCATGGCACAGGCGCAAGGCGCCGTGATGCACACCGACGCCGCTCAAACTACCGGCAAAATAAATTATTCAGTCGCTGAGCTGGGTATCGACTTACTCTCAATTGTCGGCCACAAAATGTATGCCCCAAAAGGCATAGGGGCCCTTTATGTGCGCACTGGCACCGCCATTGAACCACAGTCTCTCGGCGGCGGGCACGAGCACGGCTTGCGTTCAGGAACGGAAAATGTGCCTTACATTGTGGCTTTGGGTCAGGCCTGTGAAATTGCCCGCACAGACGGTGAAAAGACCAGCCAACGTATCAATCAGCTCTGCGATGAGCTGTGGAATGGTTTGCATGAAAAGATTCCGGGGCTGAAACTCAATGGCCACCCTGATCTGCGCCTGCCCAATACACTGAATGTTCGATTTCCCGGTTTTTCCGGCAACGCCATCCTGAAACATGCACCAGAAATCGCTGCTTCCACCGGTTCTGCCTGCCATGCGGAGGATGAATCCGCCTCTGCAGTGATCAGGGCGATGGGGCTTTCGGAGGCGGAGGCGTTGGGGTCCGTACGACTGACACTTGGCCGGGGGACGACCGCCCGGGACATTGCTATTGCAGTTAAAGCCCTGCGACGGGCTTACCAGGAGGTATAGTTCGCGATCAACTCCGCTGGTCGCAACTCCCATCGCCGACACAGAATTACTCCTCCATCACCAATTCTTTCAGTGGTCGGCTGTAAAACTGCAGCATATCCTGCGGTGCAAGTTCACGGGTACGGTCCAGGCTGATTTGCGCGGCTGCCGTATCACCGGACAAATACTGTGTTTTGGCCAGCGCGAAATGCAGCAGATAGCTGTCATCCTTTATCCTGATTGCGCGTTGTAACAGGCTGATGGATTCCTCAAACCTGCCCAGTTCCAGCGATTCTTCACTCAGGTTCATCAGGTAGTAAGGGTTTCTCTTACGGTATTTTTCAACCCTGGCCCGCAGGCTTTGCGCCGCTTCCTGGTCTTCGCGCAGCAGGTAAACCTCGTACAGGTTATTCATCGCCGAATAATCAGAGGCGTCAATATGCAGGGCCGTTCGATACACCAGTTCGGCCGCATCAAGCTGTTCGTTGCGGCCATATACCACACCGAGGTTTACCCACGGGTCTGTCAGGCCGGGTTCTGCGTTGATGGCTGTGACCAGGTAGGACCAGGCCATGGGCAATTCGTTACGCAGCAGTGCCTCGGCGCCGATGTTATTGAAATACAAAGCCCTGGCATATGCATCCGAAATAATTCGTGGCGACGCATTCGGCTTGAACTTGACCCCACTGATATCCACCACGTAGTTATACCTTGGGCTCGAAACCACAACATTGATATGTTTGACGAGCAACAGGGTATCCTCGCGACTCGACCATTCCGGTCGTCTGATTACCTCCTGGTATTCCGCGTCCAGCCCGGCAGCGCGCACCAGCGCGATCATCATATTGGCAAAGCCAATGCAGTTACCCGAACGGGTTCTGAAAGCCTCCGCAGCCGTCAAGGTACGGGCCTCATCATAGTCAAAGCCCAATACACCGTTGCTGGCGACAGCCAGCGTCAGCAAACGCAGCCGCGTATCAAGATTCGCGTAGCGCAGAATATAGCGCTCCAGGAAAGCTTGCATGGCCGGCGTGAGCGCCAGCACATCAACACCAGCATCAGCAACTTGTATTTCGGGCCCGGAATTGAGCAAAGGGGGCGGTGTGGGGTGTATTGGACGCTGCGTGGCGCAAGCGGAAAGCAGTAGCATCCCGGCCAGCACAACACCAATCAAAGAAACATTGGCTCTGCCGGGTATAAAACGATATATGCTGGTGTGCTGAAACAACCTCACAACTACCCCAGTATAGCTCGAAAAGGCCAGCCACATATTCTGAATCACCTGAAAACAATCTCAATTTTTGAGAAATCAACCAGTATGATAGCCCCATGACTATTTCCAGCCCGGACCTGCCAGGCCAGGTGCTCGACTACGATGCCCTGTTCAATCGCCTGCAGGCAGGCCATACCCTGATTACCGGTAACAGCAGGTTGTCGCGTGTCCTGAGTGGGCAATACAGTCAATGGCGCCTGGACAAGGGTGACCGTCAGTGGCAAAGCCCTACCATTGTTTCCTGGAACCTGTGGCTGGATGATCTGTGGGAAACCGCCAGCCTGTATGGCATTACCGGAACCGACCGCGCTGTGCCCGGCAGCAGGCAACTGACCAGTCTGTGGGAAAGCACCTTAAAAAACACGCCAGTCAGCCACAACCTCCTGCACCCTGAATCACTGGCAAATCAGCTACGCGATACCCGCCGGCTAATGGTCGAATGGCAGCTGAGTACCAAAGATGCAGCGTGGTTTGGTGACGACAACGAAAATTACGCTGCGTTCTATCGCTGGAACAAGGCCTTTGAAGCGCTTTGCGAGAAGGGCAACTGGATAGCACCGGAAGACCGCACAGCCCTCCTTAGCAAGGCAATAAGAGAACCTCAACTGCCCCTGCCCGGCAACATCGACCTGCTGGGTTTTGATGAATTCAACCCCGCCCGGGTTAAGCTGCTCTCGGCATTGCTTGAAAGCGGTACCAGTGTCAGTAATCTGTCAATTTCCTCGCGTCAAAATGCTGCCGTTGTGTGGAAAAGCAAAGACAACAAAACCGAGCTGGAGCAGATGGCGCGCTGGGTGCGCTATTGGTTTGAAAAAGAACCGCAGTCCAGTATTGCTGTCGTGGTGCCGGATTTGCAGACACGGCGGCAGGAGACTGAGCGACAACTGGCAGAAATCCTGACGCCGGGCAGCGACCCTGGCGCACAACAGGCAAAACCCTGGAATATTTCCATGGGCACGCCGCTTGCACGTGTGCCGATGATCGAAGCTGCATTCGACCTGCTGAAGTTGCTGGACAGCCGTATCGACATCCAGGATATTGGCCGTGTGCTGCGATCACCCTGGCTGCGGGGCGGCGTGACCGAACGCAATAGCCGGGCCCTGCTGGAAAAATGTCTGCGTGATAAGTATCCACGCCAGCTAAAGCTGGAAACAGTTCAATATCGCTCCCGCGAAATCCGCACCCACGACCACCACCGCAACGAGCTACCGGCAAACCAGCACGCACCGCAACCCTGGAACAGCCCGGAGCTGACCACTGTCCTCAATCGACTGATTCGCTTTGCCGGTGATACCAGGGGCAGGCAACCGGCTTCAACCTGGGCGGAGGCGTTTGACCAACTGCTGGCCGGGCTGGGCTGGCCGCTGGCGATGGATAATTCCAACCAAAACCAGCACAGCGACAATTGGCAGACATTGCAGGCCTGGCGGGACGGGTTGCGCGAACTGGCCTCGCTGGACGCCACGAAGCCCAGGCTTGGGCGCAAAGCAGCCATTAGCCAGTTGCAACAAATCTGCCGGGAAAAGATTTTCCAACCCCACACGCCCACCGCAGCCATCCAGGTACTGGGTTTATATGAAGTCAATGGTTTGCGCTTTGACCATCTATGGGTCGTCGGCCTACACAATGATAACTGGCCGCCCGCCACCAAACCCAACCCCTTTATTCCCGGCAAATTGCAAAGGGCTTCCGGTTTACCCAACTCCAGCCCCCAACGTGAGTTGGAAGTAGCGAGCACCATTACCAGGCGTCTACTCGAAACCGCTCCGGATTGCGTTTTTAGCTATCCGGGGCAAGTTGATGGCGAGGAGGTATTCCCCAGCACCCTGATCAGCGCGGTTACAACCGAGATGGAAGATAGCCTGCCTGCCTGGCAGGGAGAGAACTGGCGGAGTACTGTCGCCAAAGCCGATCAACCACGGATTGACCCATTGGTAATGCCCGGGAAGCTTCAGCACGTTACTGCCAAAGGCGGCAGTTCCATACTCAAGCACCAGGCACTTTGCCCCTTCCGTGCCTTCGCCAGTAACCGTTTGGGCGCCGATGGCCTGGAAACACCGGCAGACGGCATCAGCCCCATGTTGCACGGCAGCCTGGTGCACAGCGTACTGGAAAATTTCTGGAAAGAGACCAAAACCCAGACAGCTTTGTTGGCGCTCGACGATGCAAAACTCAACGCGCGGGTTCACAGGCATGTGGGTGACGTGGTCAAAGAAGAGCCGGGGCTGAGGCAACGGCCCGCCTTCAGCAGTGTTGAGGCCAATCGCCTCCACCGACATGTTATGGCTTACCTGGAGCTGGAAAAAGAGCGTGATTCTTTCGAGGTGATTGGTTTTGAGAAAGAGATCCTGCAGGAAATTGATGGCCAGACCATTCGGCTGTTTATTGACCGGGTGGATAAATTACCCTCCGGTGAAGAGATCATCATCGATTACAAAACCGGCAAAGTTGAACCAAAAAAATGGTTTGATGACAGACCTGAAGACCCGCAACTGCCGCTGTATGCCATCAGCGCAGAAAAACCGCCAGCTGCAGTGGTGTTTGGTATCGTTCGGGATGATGGTTGCCTGTACAAAGGCGTGGTCAAACGGGGGGGGCTGTTGCCTGACTTGCCGCCAAAAGAGACCAAGAGCAACCAATACCTCATTGATGCCGGCCAAAAAATGCCTGAGACCATTGAAGACTGGCGACAGATACTGCATCGCCTGATGGCGGACTTTCTGGCTGGCGAAGCTGCCATCGACCCCAAACGCAGCCTGAAGACCTGTGAAGACAGTTATTGTGAATTGCAGTCGCTGTGCCGTGTGGGCGAGTTGCTGCAGCGCAAGAAAAACAACCAGGAGTCAGCCGCATGAGCCGCCCTGCAGACTGGAATGACAGGCAGCTGGGGCGTGATCTGACGCATTCCTATATCGTCCAGGCGCCGGCTGGATCCGGCAAAACCGAACTCCTGATCCAGCGCGTGCTGAGCTTGCTGTCACAGGTCGAGAACCCGGAAGAAGTGGTCGCCATCACGTTTACACGTAAAGCCGCTGCCGAGATGAGCCACCGGCTGGTTGGTCGATTACAGGCTGCGGCCGGTGATCCGGACAAAGTGGGGCTCAGACCGCACGAACAAGTCAGTCATGACCTGGCACTGGCAGTTCTGAAAAACGCTGCGGCGCGGGACTGGAACCTGCTCGAACAACCCAGCCGCCTGCGCATTCGTACCATCGACAGCCTGAGCAGCGAGCTCGCCCGCCAGTTACCGGTACTGTCCGGGCTCGGTGGCGATCAGCAAACCGCCGTCGATGCCAATGCAGATGCCTTGTATCACAAGGCAGCGGCACGAACCCTGGCAGTGATCGAAGATGGCAGCGATGCACTGCAGGCCGATGTCATCCGGGTGCTGGACCGCTACGACAACCAGTACGATAAGCTGGTTGGGTTGCTGACCGGTATGCTGGCCAATCGCGAACAGTGGATCGGCCACCTGCTGGATGTGCGCCAGGGTGATGGTTTCGACCGGCAAGGCCTGGAAGAGGCCCTGAGATATTTAATCGAGATCCAGCTTCAGAAGGCACGGCAGCTTACGCCCGATGACCTGCTCTGCAGCCTGCCCCGCCTGTATAACTTTGCCCTTTCCCATGCGCCAACGGATGAACCCCAACTCAAAGCGTTAATGGATGCCTGTGGTGGGTTTGATTGTAATTCGTTGGACCTGCCGGCAAATGCCGATTCGTTGCCGCACTGGCAAACCATGATCAACCGCTTTCTGACAAAGAAAGGTGAAAAGTGGCTGGCAGCTCCGAACAAGAACCATGGTTTTCCAGCACCCAAAAAAGCCAAGGGCGATGATATAGCCACCTTTGCCGATGCCAAGGCCGAATTTACGGCACTACTCGATAAACACCGGGAAAATGACGAACTAAGGAATATTTACCACACCATCCGCTCGTTGCCCCAACCCGACTATGAAGATGAAGCCTGGGAATCCCTCGAATCCCTGATGCGGATACTGCTTAGGGCTGCAACCGAATGGGATGTGGTGATGGCCGAAACCGGGGAGGTCGACTTTGGTGAAGTCGCCTACCGTGCTATCCAGTCGCTGGGCTATGAAGACGCACCCACTGATTTAGCCCTGCGCATGGACTATCGCATCCAGCATTTGTTGGTGGATGAATTCCAGGATACTTCGCAGAACCAGGTGCGTTTGCTGGAAAAGCTCACCACCGGCTGGAGTGATGGCGACGGACGAACCTTGTTCCTGGTCGGTGACCCCATGCAATCCATCTACCGCTTCCGCAAGGCGGAAGTGAGCCTGTTTATCAAGGCATGGCAAGGAAAACTATTCGAGCATATCCAGCTTCTGCCGCTACAACTGACGGTTAATTTCCGCTCCTCCACGCCCATCGTGGATTGGGTCAACAAAACCTTCCCTGTCGTCATGCCCCGGGAAAACGACCCCGTGATGGGAGCGGTAAGCTACAGCGCGGCAGGTACCAGGCCCGGCGTGTCAGATGAAGGTACGGTTGCAATTAAAATCCTTCCCGAACGGGACGATGAGAAGGAGGCAGGGCAGGTTATCGAAGTCATTCAGCAATGTGATCCGAGTGAAACCGTTGCCATACTGGTACGCTCACGCCCGCATGCCAGCGCAATCCTGGCTGCGCTCGACCGGCTAAAACAGGATGAGCCCAAATATCGCTACCAGGCAATAAAATTCACCAAACTGGCGAATACAACCCTGATTCAGGATCTGGTTTCCCTGACCCTTGCTCTGCTACAACCCGCTGATCGACTCGCATGGTTAGCCACACTGCGCGCGCCCTGCATCGGTCTCGATCTGGCTGACCTGGATGCACTGGTCGCGGGAGATGCAGGTAATATTCTGCTTGATGCGATCGCTGCGTACGGGAACGGGGAGGGCGCTCAATCCCCGCTCAGCAAAAATGGCCGGGACCGGCTGCAACGGACCGCGCCCATTTTGCTTGCGGCCGTCAACCAACGGGGCCGGCAACCCATCCGGTCGCTGGTTGAATCAACATGGATCAGTCTGGGCGGTCCGGCCTGTGTGGAAAATAACAGCGAGCTGAGTGATGCAGCGACCTATTTTGATCTGCTTGACTCATTGGAGGCTGAAAACCTGCCCATCGACCGCGATACCCTCGACCTGCGCATGCAAAAACTTTTTGCCGAGCCGGACGCTGATGCGGCTGGCAATCTACTGGTAATGACCATCTACGAAGCCAAGGGTTTGCAGTTCGACACGGTGATTTTGCCAGGGCTCAACCGCAAACCTCGTGGTGATGAGAGCAAACTACTGCACTGGTTCGAGCTTGCAGGAGAAGACAAAATTGTCATGTCGCCAATGCGTAATACCCACGAGAAAGACAAGCAGAAGAAGTCGGGCGACCTGATCCAGTACATTACCGATATAGAAAAGGATCGCCAGAGCCTGGAACATGGCCGCCTGCTTTATGTTGCCGCTACCCGCGCCATACGAAACCTACACTTGCTCGCCGCTGTCAAACCGTCTGCCAGGGGTTTAATCAAGGCCACGGCCAGCAGCCTGATGAGTCAATTGTGGCCGGCGATACAGGACGAACAGACCCCGTTGCTCCAGCAGGCTACAGAAAATCTGGAACCAGCAGAAGCGGAAGATGCCGAAGACACGGACGTTGACGAGGAAACAGTTTCGCGCTCCCTCAATCTGCCCCTCGACTATCGCCGACTGAAAGAAAACTGGAAGCTGCCAGCCCCGCCAGAATCAGTACAAACAGCCAGGTCCGACCCTGCAGATACACAAGATTATATTGAATTCAGCTGGGCCGGCGAAGACGCGCGTCTGACCGGCAACCTGGTCCATCGTCTGTTGCAACTCATCGGCGAGCTGGGACTGGATAGCTGGGAAGCCGGCGGCGGAATCTCTTCACGAGCGCAATGGTGCCGTCAGCAACTCGCCAGTGCGGGTGTTCAGGAAGAAAAAGCCGATGCGATCATCGCCCGTGCGTCCGAGGCGATTGATAATTGCCTGGCTTCAGAACAGGGCAGGTGGATACTTGAAAACCACGCAGACGCCCGCTGTGAGTATGCGATCACCGCAGTGTTGGAAGACCAGCCCAAAAACCTGGTTCTGGACCGGACATTTTTTGAAAACGGCACCCGCTGGATCATCGACTACAAGACTTCCAGCCATAGCGGTGGTGACCTTGAAGGTTTTCTGGAAAATGAAGCCACTCGCTATGCTGAACAACTGCAACGCTACAAAAATGCCATGTCCATAACGGAAACCCGACCGATCAGGACCGCACTGTATTTCCCGTTGCTTGATCGCTTTTGCGAGCTTGAGTAAATAATTGCCGGCAAAGTGCTATTTGCCTAATCAGGGCTTGTATTTACATCTTAATACACTAATATATAGTATTATACACTTCAGTCTGATGCGAAAAGACAGATATGTCAAAACTGTTTGACTTACAAGAGCTTGTAGATCACACCGGGTTGCCGGAACGGACGGTGCGCTTTTACCTGGCCAAAGTACTCAACGCCCCCGGCGGCACACGGGGCCGCAAAGCGTTTTATCCACAGGAAACGCTGGATCAGCTGAAACTGACGAAACAGGTATTGACGGGACCCTATGATTCCAAACGGGGCGAAGTCAAACCATCATTGCGGGATTTCCAGAGTTGGCTGAAAGGCCAGTCTGCAGAGGAAATCAGCCAGATGGCCGGGATGCCCTTCAGCATCAAACCAAAAACACTGTTGGCTGCAGCGGCAGCACAAATGTTGAAGGTGAGAAGCGAAGATCCTGTCGAATATGTTGTAGACAGCAAGCTGCCGACTCAAAAAACACCGTGGCGAAGTTTTCAGTTCGGTGATGACCTTGAAATCAAAACACGAAAACAGCTGACCCCCACACAAGAGCAGCAACTGGCACTGGCAGGCAAACTGCTTCAGTCCGTGCTCGGGTAAGGATACGCGGGCGCGATTACCCAGAAGTGCCGTCCAATCAAGCGAAAATACGAGATAAGTAAATTTGGTCTATGCAACCTGGCTATTTAACATAATATATTT
>BTRB01000068.1:0-9471 GCA_036986175.1 Gammaproteobacteria bacterium | reverse complement strand
GGTTGCAAATGACCACATTTTGGACACCAGCCTGGGTTATTTCGGCACGCCGGTAGTCAACGTGCTGCTCGGAACCCTGTTTCTGAAAGAGCGCCTGCAGATAGTTCAGCTTATAGCCGTTGTCGTGGCAGCGGCGGGCACCATTTACCTGGCGTGGTATCTGGGCAGACCGCCATGGATAGCGATTACACTGGCCATATCCTTTGGTGTCTATGGCCTGCTGCGTAAACGCCTCAATGTGGGTCCGATGCTGGGCCTGCTATGGGAGACAGCGTTGATGTTCCTGCCGGCACTCGCTTACCTGCTGTGGCTGACATCTCAGACCAACCAGCAGTTCCTGAATGTCTCTGTCAGTATAGATTTGTTGCTGATTGGTTCCGGCCTCGCCACCGTGCTGCCATTGATCTGGTTCAACATGGCAGCCCAAAAGCTGCCCTTGAGCGTACTGGGCTTTTTCCAGTACATCGCACCCAGCATGAGTTTCCTGTTGGCAGTTTACCTGTATGGTGAACGTTTTACCCCCGGGCACGCCGTGGCATTCGGCAGCATCTGGCTGGCCCTGACACTGGTCTCAATTGAACCATTCCGCCGCGCCAGGAGACGTCTTCGTGGTTGACATTGTGCTGGTACACGGCCTTTGGAACCGTGGCTGGACCATGGCCGCGATGGCAAAACGACTCAGAGCCCGGGGACACAGCGTGATGGTATTCAGCTATCCGACCCGCAGCCACGGACTCGACGGCCACGCAGATGAATTACATGCGTTTATCGACAAAACTGCGTCTGATGAGCTACACCTCGTCGGCCACAGCATGGGCGGCCTGGTTATTTTGAACATGCTCAGCCGTTTTGATGATATTCCGCCAGGGCGGGTGGTTTTGATGGGAACACCGGTCAGGGGCAGTCGGGTCGTCAAGCGCCTGGAGAAATTGCCCGGGCAAAAACTCATGTTTGGAAAAGCTGCTGAGGACTTGCTTAAAGGATTCCGGCAGACACCTGAAAACCGGCAGACCGGCATGATCCGGGGTACACGCGCATTGGGGTTTGGGCGGGTTGTCGGAAAGCCTGACGAGCCCAGTGATGGCAGCGTCGCGGTCAGCGAGACACAGCTTGAAGGGCTGGCCGACAGCATTGAATTGCCGGTGGCGCATTCGGAAATGCTGCTCGCTTCTGAAGTAGTAGAGCAAGTCGAACAATTCATATTGCATGGCAACTTCAGGCACGGCAGCTGAAGGACTGCTTATTGCCACCGGATTGGCAGGTTTTCGTGATAATATTCTCGGAGTTGTTTTTCCGGTTTGCAAGGTAAAGAGCTTATGGCAGGTCATTCCAAATGGGCGAATATCCAGCACCGCAAAAAGGCGGTTGATGCCAGGCGAGGCAAGATATTTACCCGGATCAACAGGGAGCTTTCCGTGGCAGCACGCCAGGGCGGTGGCGACCCGGATTCCAACCCGGCATTACGCCTGGCGATTGAAAAGGCCAACGCGGCCAATATGCCGAAGGATAATATCGAGCGGGCCGTCAAGAAAGCCACTGGCGACCTTGAAGGGGTCAGCTACGAAGAGCTCAAGTATGAAGGCTATGCCCCGGGTGGTGTAGCGGTGTTGGTTGAATGCCTGACCGACAACCGTAACCGGACGGTGGCAGAAGTACGCCATGCATTTACCAAGTATGGTGGTAATCTTGGTACGGATGGTTCCGTCGCATATCTGTTTTCCAAGATCGGCGTACTCAACTTTCCCCCGGGCACCTCTGAGGATGAGGTCATGGAAGTAGCGCTGGATGCCGGTGCAGATGATATTGTCAGCGAACGAGACGGTTCAATTGAAGTGATCACGACGCCTGATGTCTATAGCCAGGTGGTAGAGGCTATGAAATCTGCCGGCCTGGCTCCGGAGAATTCAGAAATCACCATGCGCGCGAGCCTCGAAGTAGCGTTGGATGTTGAAACCGGCGAGAAGGTGCTGCGTTTCCTGGACGTGCTCGAAGACCTGGATGACACCCAGAACGTGTATTCCAATGCCGACATTCCCGCAGAGGCGTACACCTGATCACTATTACCTTGACAGTACACTAGGATAACAGCATGCGTATTCTCGGCGTTGATCCCGGTTCACGAATGACCGGTGTGGGAATCATCGAAGTAAACGGCGACCGGGTGCACCCTGTGTACTACGGCGCTATCAAGGCCGGTAGCGGTGAGTTTACCGAACGCCTGGGCACTATATTTTCCGGCTTGCAGCAATTGATCAAAGAGCATCGACCGGACGAGGCTGCCATCGAAACAGTTTTTGTGGCCCACAATGCCGCCTCGGCCATCAAGCTGGGGCAGGCGCGCGGCGCTGCCGTTTGTGCGGCGATTTCCTGTAAAATACCGGTGTCGGACTACAGTCCGCGCTCCATCAAGCAGGCCATCGCCGGCCGTGGTGGGGCCGATAAAACACAGGTTCAATACATGGTGGGCATCCTGCTTGGAATCAAAGACCCGATCCAGGACGACGCGGCCGACGCACTGGCAGTCGCATTGTGCCACCAGGCCACTTCACAGACATTGGCGCGCATGGCCATGATGCAGGGATAAAACCATGATTGCACGCCTGTCAGGTATATTGCTGGATAAAACACCGCCGCATTTCGTCATTGATGTCAATGGTGTCGGTTATGAAGTCGAAGCGCCCATGGGTGTATTTCTTGACCTGCCGGAAAACGGCAAGCAAGTGGCGATCGTGATACATCACCATTTCTCTCAGGACAGCCAGACCCTGTACGGTTTTGCATCCTCAGGGGAGCGTGAATTATTCCGTAAACTGCTCAAGGTCAACGGCATCGGAGCCAAGCTGGCATTGACGATATTATCGGGCGCCAGCGGCGAGGAATTGACCAACTATGTATTGACAGCCGATGTCGCCTCGCTGACGCGCCTGCCGGGAATTGGCAAGAAAACTGCGGAGCGCATCATCATGGAATTGCGTGACAAGCTCGATGGGTTTGGCACCGGCCCTGCAGGAAGGTTACCCCCAGGTGCAGCAATGAGTACAGAGCCGACCACCGAAGCCGGCCATGCCCTGGCCGCACTGGGTTATAAACCCGCCGAGGTCAGTCGCATGATCAGCACCGTGGCTGAAGCTGGAATGGATGCCGAGGAGATCATCCGCAAGGCACTGACGACCCGGGTGAAGCAACATGAGTGACGCGGGCATGAGCGAATCGGGTATGAGTGATACCGGGGAGCGCATTGTAACCCCGATGGACACACCGGCAGACCGGGCGATGGAGGCCCGCCTGCGGCCGAAGACGATGGATGAGTACATCGGCCAGCAAGCCATGCGTGAAAAAATGTCAATTTTTCTTGAGGCCGCCCGCCGCAGGAAGGAGGCGCTGGATCATGTGCTGATTTTCGGCCCACCCGGCCTCGGAAAAACTACCCTGGCCCATGTCATCGCTAACGAAATGGGAGTGAATCTGCGCCAGACATCAGGTCCCGTACTCGAGCGTGCCGGCGACCTGGCAGCGTTGCTGACCAACCTGCAGCCTGGTGATGTGTTGTTCGTGGATGAAATCCACCGCCTGTCACCGGTCGTCGAAGAAGTGCTGTACCCGGCGCTGGAAGATTTCCAGCTTGATATCATGATCGGTGAAGGCCCCGCAGCGCGTTCCATCAGGCTGGATCTGCCACACTTCACGCTGGTGGGCGCCACCACGCGTGCCGGTCTGTTGACTTCACCTTTGCGCGATCGTTTTGGCATCGTCGAGCGCCTGGAGTTTTATAGCGCGCAGGAATTGCAGCAGATCGTGACACGCTCTGCCGGCATACTGGATATTGAGTGTAACGAAGAAGGTTCCATGGGTATTGCCAGCCGGGCACGCGGCACGCCGAGAATTGCCAACCGGTTGTTACGGCGCGTACGTGATTTTGCCGAGGTCAAAGGTGATGGTTTGATCAATGCCGCGATAGCCGCAGGTGCAATGGATATGCTGAAAGTGGATGATTCCGGTTTCGATACCATGGACCGGCGCTTGTTGAGGTTGATTATCGATAGCTTTGGTGGTGGCCCGGTCGGTGTCGAAAGCATCGCAGCGGCCCTGTCAGAAGAACGTGGAACGGTGGAGGATGTACTTGAGCCTTTCCTGATCCAGCAGGGTTACATTACACGTACATCAAGAGGACGCATGGTGACCGCAAAAGCTTACCGCCATTTCGGCCTGGACAAGCCGACGGGAGACGGAGTCGATCTTTTTTCAGGTAAATAACCCCTTTTCTCTATCTAAACCGTCATGAGAAGAACCAACGTTGCAACCGTTTGTCTGGAATGTAAGAGTTTACCGGGAAGATACCGCTTTACCATACGTAACATGAATATAAATTTTATAATGGCGGCGCGGCTGGATGATGAACTGGCAACACGTATGCCCGCGTGGATTAGGGCGGAGATAAAATAATGCAAAATGACTTACAAATCTGGCAGCTGATTTGGCAAGCGAGCTGGATGGTGAAAATGGTGCTGTTGATTCTGCTGGCAGCATCAGTCTCATCCTGGATGATCATTTTCCGCAAACGCCAGGTCCTGGCAGTAGCTGAGAAGGGCGCGGATTATTTTGAGGAAAAGTTCTGGTCGGGAACCGACCTGACCCAGTTGTATGAAGCGGTCAGCCGGGACAACGCCGGCAGCAGCGGTATGGAACGCGTGTTTGAAGCAGGTTTCAGGGAATTCTCGCGTATGCGTGAGCAGGGCCGGATGACGCCGGGTGTACTGCTCGAAGCTGCCCAGCGTGCCATGCGGATTGCACTGGCCAGGGAAACCGACCGTCTCGAGCATCACCTCAGTTTCCTGGCAACGGTTGGTTCGACCAGTCCATATATCGGCTTGTTCGGAACCGTGTGGGGCATCATGATTTCCTTTCATGAGCTGGCCAACGTTAACCAGGCCACCATCGCCATGGTCGCTCCGGGCATCTCGGAGGCGCTGATTGCTACCGCCATGGGTCTGTTCGCTGCAATCCCGGCGGTTATAGCCTATAACCGGTATTCCACCCAGCTGGAACGGCTGGAAATGCGCTATGACAATTTCACCGAAGAATTCTCCAGTATTTTACAGCGCCAGGCGCTCGCGCTGGCTGATGCATAAAGGTTAGCGGCCCAATGCAGAGCAAACGCAACAAACGCAACAAACGCCGGCCGATGTCTGAAATCAACGTGGTGCCGTATATCGATGTCATGCTGGTGTTGCTGGTCATTTTCATGATTACTGCACCGTTGCTGAACCTGGGTGTTGAAGTCGATTTGCCCAAGGCGGATGCAGAACCACTCGACAGCCAGCAGAATAAAGAACCAATGGTGGTCACGGTACTCAAAAATGGTGATCTTTACCTGAACGCCGGGGGTGAGATGGATGGTGTTAGCAGCGGTCTGATAGATGCACAAACGCTGGTGGTCACGGTGGCCGCGATTGTACGCCGCAACCCCGAAATACAAGTGCTGGTCGGCGGTGACCAGGCAGTGGGATACGGGCATATTTACGATGCCATGGTGTTATTGCAAAAAGCAGGCGTGACCAAGGTCGGCCTGATGAGCGACCCGCTGGACAGTATCGAAGGCGGTTGATTGTCTATGCTTGAATTCTGGGCACGTAGCAGGGCTTTCGGGCTGGCCATTACTGTCCATATCCTCGTGGCTGCTATCGTTGTGCTGGGTACAATGGACTGGAAGCCTTTCCGCCCGCCCACGCTGACTGGTTTGACGATTGAGGCGGTCATAGTGGATACCGCTGCGATCAGGAAACGCCGCGAGGAGACCAGAAAAGAAGCGCAGCGGGCAGTTCAGCGCAGGGTTGAGAAAGATCGCCGCGAAAAGGAGCTCAAGGCCCGTCAGGAACAGCAGGAACGCGAAGAGCGTGCAGAAAACAAGCGTCTGAAAGAACAGGCAGCGAAGAAGCGTGATGAAGATATGCGTCTGCAGAAAATGCGTGAAAGGCAGCTCCAGGATAGAAAGGATCGTGAGAAAAAGCGCCAGGACGAGTTGGATCAACTCCGCAAGCAGCGTGACAAAGCGGCCAGGGAATCCCGGCGGGAAGAGGAGCGTCTGAAACAGCTCGAAACCCGCAGACAGGCAGAACGCGATGCGCAAAGACAGGCAATAGCCGAGGCTGATATGCAACGCCGGATTGCCGCTGAAGCCCGTGCGGGCGAACTGGCTACACTGGCGCAGCAATATGCGCTGGCAATTCAGGCGCAGGTAACCAATAACTGGTTACGACCGCCCACGGCGCGTGCAGGTTTGCGCTGTACGCTGAAAATCGTGCAGATTCCTGGTGGTGAAGTAATTTCTGCCACCATTGCAGGTTCATGCAATGGTGATGTGGCCACCCGCCGATCTTTGGTGAGTGCGGTAGAGCGGGCAGGAACATTGCCATACCGCGGTTTCGAAAAAGTATTCGTCCGCGAAATCGATTTTAATTTCACATATGACGGTGACTGACATTATGCAAAAAGTTATCTACGCGCTGGTGCTCCTGCTGTTCTCGCAGCTGGCACAGGCCAAACTTGAGATCGAGATTATCCAGGGCAATGCCAGCGCCCTGCCCATTGCCGTTATCCCGATGCAATGGCGCGGATCTGGCCCCCCGCCATCAACCAGGGTGGCAGAGGTCGTTGCCTCGGATTTATACCGTTCAGGCCTGTTCGCTCCGCTGGACGACGAGGACATAGTTGACCGGCCGGTCGATGGGGAATCCATACGTTTTGGCACCTGGCGATTACTGAAGGTTGACTACATCGTCATCGGTTGGGTCAACGATGCACTGGGCGGCAATGGTTATGACATCGTCTACCAACTGTTTGATGTCAACACCCAGGAACGTTTATTGTCACAAATTACTACAGTAGGCCTGGGCGACCTGCGCTTCGGAGCACACCGTGCAGCCGATGCGATTTACGAAAAACTGATCGGTGTGCCGGGTGCTTTCTCAACCAGGATCGCCTATGTCTCTGCAACAGGTGAAGGAAACGATCTGCAATTCGAGTTATACGTGGCAGATGCGGACGGCTTCAATCCGCAACCTGTTGTGGGCTCTCCGGAGCCCCTGTTATCACCCAATTGGTCCCACGACGGTACACGCCTGGCCTATGTGTCATTTGAGCAAGGCAATTCGGCCATATATGTGCAAAATGTTGCAACCGGTGCACGCGAGCTGGTTTCGTCAGGCAAGGGCATCAATGGCGCTCCGGCTTTCTCTCCGGATGACCGTTATCTGGCTATGACGCTGTCTTATACCGGTAACCCGGAAATCTATATCAAAGACCTGACCACCGGCCAGAAACGACAGGTCACAGACCACTGGGCAATTGATACCGAACCGGCCTGGTCACCCGACGGAAAGTGGCTTTACTTCACCTCTGATCGTGGCGGCAGACCACAGATTTATCGTGTTGCGGCGAGCGGCGGAAAGGCTACCCGTATCACCCGTGAAGGTGATTACAACGCCAGGGTAACAATTTCGCCTGATGGAAGCCGAATTGCTGTAGCACAAGGACGGGGAAACGAGTATCGTATAGCAATACTGGATCTGGAAACCGGGCGTATGCGTACGCTGACCCCTGGAGTACTTGATGAATCACCCAGTTTCGCGCCAAATGGCAGTATGATTCTGTATGCGACCCGCGAAGGACCCAGGGGTGTCCTGGCCGCGGTTTCTGCTGACGGCAATGTTCGTCAGCGCTTGATTTTGACAGAAGGTGACGTAAGAGAACCCGCGTGGTCTCCCGTTATCAGGTAAACTTTGCACCGCACCATTTTGCGGTTATTAATAATATCTGGAGGTAATAATGAAAACTACGTGGCGCCTGTTGCTTGCCCTCGTCATCGCGGTCGCGATTTCGGCCTGTAAAACCACCCCACCTATAAGTGATGAACCTGCTACTGAAACGACGGAAGCCGCCCCGGTAGTTGAAGAAGCCACGACTTCCGGTGCTCCGGATCCGCGCGATTACACCGATGCGAGGAATTTTGACAACAGCCAAAGCCTGTTGTCCAGACGGGTTATTTACTTTGACTTTGACAAATCCGAAGTCAAGGCTGAATACCGTGCAGTCGTTGCGGCTCACGCTGCTTATATTTCTGCCAACGGTAGTTCCCGTGTAACCCTGGAAGGCCATGCAGATGAACGTGGGACGCGTGAATACAACCTCGGTCTGGGTGAACGCCGTGGCAATTCTGTTTCCGGGTTGCTTGCGGCCGGCGGTGCCATGGGTAGCCAGTTGGACAACGTCAGTTATGGTGAAGAACGCCCCGTTTGCCGGGTCAGTGATGAAGACTGTTGGTCGCAGAATCGTCGTGTGGAGATCATTTACACCGCGAGATAATGATGCGATTCCTGCCAACTATATCAAGTCTGATGGCCAGCTTTGTGCTGGCCATCCTCGTTTCCGCACCGGCCGTTGCCCAGCAGGACAGGCAGCCCATGGTGGATCTGGTTATCCAGATTCAGCAATTGCAGGATGAAGTGCGGACGCTCACCGGCAGGATTGAAGACCAGGGTTTGGAGCTTGAAAACCTCCGGGACCGGCAAAGAGACCAATACCTTGACCTGGACCAGCGCATCGGTGAGCTGCGCAGCTCATCCCCTGAGGCAAGAATTTCCGGATCTGCGAACACGAAGCGCGCAGGCGCCACGACATCAGGCACGAAATATACCAGCCAGTCGACGGCACCGCCACGCGGGGATATCCCCGATGTGCGGCCACCGCTGGATACGCCATCCTCCGTAACGGCACTGGCGAATCCGGATACACAGGCGCGTGAAATGGTGACTTCTCCGGCAGCCGAAAAAGAAGCTTATGAGCGTGCCTTCCAGTCATTGAAAGACCGGAAGTATGCTGACTCGGCCACCCAGTTCCAGTCATTTCTGCAGCAATACCCCAGCAGTGATTACGCGGATAACGCGCAGTACTGGCTGGGTGAGTCTTACTACGTTACCCGGAATTACGATATTGCCCTTGCAGCGTTCCAGGGCTTGTTATCCGGGTACCCGGACAGCCCCAAGGTAGCCGATGCTCTGCTGAAAATCGGCTTTAGCCATTATGAACTCAAGCAATGGGACCAGGCACGCGCCGCACTGGAACAAGTGCAACAGCAATACCCCGGCACCACGCTTGCCAGGTTAGCAGGCAGCCGTCTGAGAAGCCTGAAACTCGAAGGCCATTATTAATTTAGCTGGTGTCACCCCGGGCTTGGTCCGCTATCCATCTTTCAGGTTTTTCGAGTCCACAATTCGCTAAAATACGCCCATGTCTTCCAAATCCGTCACCCCCCCATCCCGCCAGGACACACTAAAAATCTCCGAGATTTTCTACTCCCTGCAAGGTGAAGCCCGTGACGCAGGCAAACCAACCGTCTTCATCCGCCTGACCGGTTGCCCACTTCGCTGTGTTTACTGTGACAGCGAATACGCGTTTTACGGCGGTGACTGGATG
>BTRB01000067.1:0-9590 GCA_036986175.1 Gammaproteobacteria bacterium | reverse complement strand
ACTTTACAGCTTTACAAAAAAAGAATATATGTTAGTCTCAAAATAATTGACCCAAGTCAAGCGGTTGACCACAGAAGCGGTCTAGAATAACTTTCTAGAATAATAATTTGGTGGAATGACTGGGATCAGACCGAAGTAAAAATCAATTAAAATGACCGCTAACCCATAACAATTCAGGGAGTTATCCGAATGCCAACATTTGTTCATACCGATAAATGCGACGGCTGCAAAGGTGGTGAAGTCACGGTTTGTGCGTATATTTGTCCGCACGACCTGATGAAGCTCGACACAGTCCGCATGAAAGCGTTTAACCAGGAACCCGAGCAATGCTGGGAATGCCAGTGCTGTGTCAAGGCCTGCCCACGGCAGGCAATTGAAGTCCGTTCCTTCCAGGACTGGGTGCCAATGGGGGGTGCGGTTATCCCGTTGCGCACAGATTCCGCCATTATGTGGACAATCAAGTTCCGCGATGGTGAGTTGAAGCGCTTCAAGTTCCCGATCAGAACAACAGCGGTCGGCACCATTGATCCCTATGGCGATAAGCCTCAGGCGGGTGACATCAATAACGAGTTGTTGTTCACCGAGGCGGGTAAATCAATGCCCGTAATCGATGCATCAGCATAAAAACAATTACAAGCGGACGGAAACTTTGATGAATATTCGTTCGGCAGGAGGTTCAGGAAATGAGTGAAGGTACTTTCGGTAATCCCGAAATTGTTGAAATTGAAACAGATATTCTGATCGTTGGTGGCGGCATGGCTGCCTGCGGTGCAGCTTACGAGGCAATGCGCTGGGTCGGTGATGACGTACGCGTCACGTTGGTAGACAAGGCTGCGATGGAGCGTTCGGGCGCGGTAGCCCAGGGCCTGTCTGCAATCAACACCTATCTTGGCGAGAACTCTCCCGAGGACTACTGCCGCATGGTGTCGGCAGATTTGATGGGGATTACCCGCGACGACCTGGTGTTTGATGTTGGCCGCCACGTTGACGACTCGGTCAAGTTGTTCGAGGAATGGGGTCTGCCCATCTGGAAAGACAAGAGCACTGAGGGTGTGGCACTGAAAGACGGTGGCAAACCGGTCCGCTCCGGCAGATGGCAGATCATGATCAATGGCGAGAGTTACAAGCCCATCGTTGCTGAAGCAGCGAAAAAAGCCCTCGGTATTGAGAATATTTATGAACGTGTTTTCATCGTTAAGCTGTTACTCGATGCTAACCATGAAAACCAGATTGCGGGTGCAGTCGGCTTTTCAGTTCGTGAACACAAGCTTTACGTGTTCCGCTGTAAAACCATTCTCAATGTGTGCGGCGGCGCGGTTAATGTATTCCGTCCCCGCTCCACCGGCGAAGGCATGGGTCGTACCTGGTATCCGGTCTGGAATGCCGGCTCGACTTACGCCATGGCAGCCGAGGTTGGCGCTGAGTTGACGATGATGGAAAACCGCTTTGTGCCTTGCCGTTTCAAAGACGGTTATGGTCCGGTGGGTGCCTGGTTCCTGCTGTTCAAGTCACAGGCCGTAAACGGCTTTGGCGAGAATTACATGGTCAAAAACGCCGATATGCTGAAGGATTTCGCCCCTTATGACACAGCAACCGTGGTCCCGACCTGTTTGCGTAACCACGCCATGCTGAAGGAAATGAAGGATGGCCGGGGCCCAATCATGATGGAAACACCCGCAGCCATGGCCAAGCTCGCTGAATCCATGACACCAAAGGAGGTCAAGCACCTCGAAGCGGAGGCCTGGGAAGATTTCCTCGATATGTGTATCGGCCAGGCCGGTGTCTGGGCGGGTATGAATATCCGTCCGGAGGAATCTGCTTCCGAACTGATGCCGACCGAACCTTACCTGCTGGGTTCCCATTCCGGTTGTTGCGGAATCTGGGTTTCCGGTCCTCCGGATATTGCGCCCGACGATTGGCAGTGGGGCTACAACCGTATGACCACGGTTAAAGGCTTATTCACAGCCGGTGACGGTGTAGGTGCATCCGGCCATAAATTCTCCTCCGGCTCACATGCCGAAGGCCGGATTGCCGCGAAGAATATGGTGCGCTACTGTCGTGAACATGCGGATTTGGTTCCGGAATTGAAGGGCGACATCGATGCGATCACCGAGGAGATCTATCGTCCTGTGCGTACCTATCTTGAGCACAAGGACAAGACTACAGCTGAGGACATCAACCCGAATTACATTACACCGAAGATGTACCAGCAGCGTTTGCAGAAAATCATGGATGAGTATGTTGCCGGTGTTTCCACTTATTACAACACCAACGGCAAATTGCTCGAAATGGGTCTGGAATACCTCGAGATACTGAAAGAAGACAGCAAGCACCTGCGTGCCAAAGACCTGCATGAGTTGTTGCGTGCCTGGGAGAACTATCACCGCACCAGAACGGCCGAAGCGCACCTGCGCCACATCATGTTCCGTGAGGAAACTCGCTATCCCGGTTTCTTCTACCGCGCGGACTTCCCGGATCTCGACGATGCCAACTGGAAAGTTTTCGTCAACTCACGCGTGGATCCCGATACCGGCGAGTGGGAAATGAAGAAGATCCCGCATGTAGACCTGGTCGAAAAACACTACGGTTAATTCAAAAGGTACAATAAGGGCACCGAATGTTTCGGTGCCCTTTTTTTTCGCGCTAAACAGTAACCATGACCAATCAAGAACATCCCCCCGCACAAGCCCAAACTGCAGAAGAGGTCGAACTGGATATTTTCGATGGTGTTCGCCAATCCGATGGCAACCCGGTTGAACCAGTGCGCTTGCAAGCCGATGACAGTTTTTGTTTTTCCTGCCACAAATCAGTCAGTTGCTGGAATCGCTGCTGCCATGATGCGGATGTAACCCTGACGCCAGCCGATATCCTGATGTTGACCAAAGAGCTTGGCCTTCAGCCAACTGAATTCCTGGCGCAATATACCGTTCCCGCCATTTGGGAAAAATCCGACATGCCGGTTGCCAAATTGCGCTCAGATGAGGCGAACCAGGGCGCCTGTGTATTCCTGGCCGGCGATGAAGGTTGTGGTGTCTATGCTGCCCGGCCTGCAACCTGTCGCTATTACCCGATGGGCCTCGCGTCGATCAAGATGATGGGTGCGGAAAAAAAGGAAGACTTCCATTTCCTGGTCAAAGAACCCCATTGCAAAGGTCACGAGGAAGACAAGCGCCAGACGGTTGCGGAATTCCGTGCACAACAAGGTGTTGAAGCGCTTGATGAAATAAACCGTGGCTGGATCGATATCATGATGAAAATGGTATCCTGGCGTTCTGTCGGCGGCCCCAATGCCAGGCCGGTTAGCCCCCAGGCAAAGAAGATGTTCTTCATGGTTTCAACCGACGTGGGTGCTTTCCGCCGCTTTGTTTTTGAGACCAAATTCCTTGACACTTACGCCATTGATGCGGAAGTAGTAGAAGTCCTGAAAGCCAATGATATTGCATTACTGCAGCTGGGTTTTGACTGGCTAAAAAATGTACTGTTCAATGAGCAGACCATCAACATGAAAAAAGAAGTTCTGCAGGCAGCTATCGCCAGGGAGCGGTCTGATATGGGTGCGACCTGACCCGCAGCTTATGAGTTAAACGGTTCGGTCTTGGCACGGCTGTTGCGGGTGTTTTGCGTCAAGCGTTGCCCGATGCTGGTTTGTTTGTTAGTAAGGGCCTTTAATGACGGGCCCACCTTGCGTACAGGTTTTCTGGCGACAATCTGGGCCACAGCGCGATCAGGATTTTTTAAGCTACCCTCGAATTGATCAATAATTTCCCAGTCCTGAAACATTGTTTTCAGTTCACCCGGCCGGAGTAGAAAATCCGGATTGACTGGCCGTCCGAACTTGCGGTTGCCGATGGTAAATGTCTCGTAAATTACCAGGCCGCCGGGTTTTATGGCATTTCGTAACGCAGGAAATAGTGGGCGGTGAAGATAACGGAACCCAATGACGGCATTAAAGCAATTGTTGGAGAGCGGGTTAACTCCCGGTTGTTCCAGATCAACCCGCCAGATGCGACCCGGCAGGTCTCCCTCGGCCAAGCGTTGTTCTACGACTTTGAGCGCGGTCGCCGACTTATCGGAAAACACAACCGGCACGCCTTGTTCTGCCAACAGCAGGCCGTTACGGCCGGTGCCACAGGCAAGATCCAGCACTGGCAATGACCGGTCCAGTTGCGTCAGTATATCCAGGTGGTTCAACAGCAGACTGGCGGCAGGCATTTGGACTAACCCTTTGCATCGTTGTCGGAGGTGATGACCCGTCGGTGGTAGAGCGAATAGTATCTAAGTTTTCCGGGGGCGTGCGAAATGACGGCGGAAAGTATGACAATGACCGCCAGCACTAAGTTGTCCCAGCCTGGGTAGGTGCCCAAAAAAACCAGCAGAATTAGCTTCACCGCGATCACCAGACCCCGAACCTGTACAAACCAGACAGGGTTCGAGATGATGTCTATCAACATCATTAAGGCCCCGCTTGCCAGGGCCAACCACCAGTAGTTGAACCAAAGCTCTCTATCAAGGCCAAACAGAACACCACCGCCAACACCGGCAACAGCCAGCAAGTGCAGCGTGCGCAGGCTTATTTTTGTCCAGCGTTTGACGACCATCCTGCTAAATCCGGGTTTTGTGCTTGTCACGATCTTCACCTGTGGCTGGTGTCAGGCAAGCATGGCCAGAGTTTGCGAAATAGTCAATTCGCTAAATATTTCCAGGAGTTTGGTGTGAGACCTGCCATTCAGCGCTCCGCCCTGTATGCGGGGAAATAACGGCGCTTGAAATACAGCGACACATTGACCAGTCCCAGTAGCACCGGCACCTCGACCAGCGGTCCAACCACAGCCGCGAAGGCGACCCCCGACCCGATTCCGAAGACCGCCACTGCCACCGCGATCGCCAACTCGAAATTGTTGCTGGCTGCGGTGAACGAAAGCGTTGCTGTCTTGGGGTAGTCAGCACCGATTTTCCGGACCAGCCAGAAGCTGACCAGGAACATCGCCACGAAATATACTAGTAACGGGACCGCGATCAGCAATACGTCGTTCGGAATCCTTACGATGCGATCCCCCTTGAGACTGAACATCACCAGGATGGTGAACAACAGTGCTACCAGCGTGATCGGGCTGATACGGGGGATGAACGATTGCTCGTACCAGTCACGCCCCTTGAACCGCAGTCCAAGAAACCGCGTGATCATCCCGGCGAGGAATGGAATACCAAGGTAAATAAAGACACTCTTTGCGATCGCCCCCATGCTGACCTGCACGGTGCTGCCCTCGAGGCCGAACAGCGGGGGAAGGTAGGTGACGAAGAACCAGGCGTAGACGCTGTAGAACAGCACCTGAAAGATACTGTTGAATGCCACCAACCCCGCAGCGTACTCGGTGTCGCCGCGGGCCAGGTCGTTCCAGACGACCACCATGGCGATGCAACGGGCCAGTCCGATGAGGATCAGCCCGACCATGTACTCCGGATAGTCGCGCAGGAAGGCGAGCGCCAACGTGAACATCAGGACTGGCCCGATGAGCCAGTTCTGCAGCAGCGAAATGCCAAGCACTTTCCAGTTGCGAAAGACGTCGCCCAACTCCTCGTACTTCACCTTGGCCAGCGGCGGGTACATCATCAGGATCAGACCGATGGCGATCGGGATATTCGTCGTGCCGACCTGAAAGCGGTCAACGAGTGACTCAATTTCCGGGATAAAATAACCCAGACCGACTCCAATCGCCATGGCCAGAAAAATCCAGATAGTCAGATAGCGGTCAAAAAATGAAAGACGCCGGGTAGTCATCCTCTGCATCAGCCTGCTCCGGCCTCCAGGTTTAGTGTATCGGGAAGGGTTGCCACGAAACTGCGGATCTCGTCACGCACCCGGCGGTAGTGCGCAAGCGCCTCGCCCCTGTCAACCGCGCCCGCAGCCAGTGCCGGGGGATCGTCGAAGCCCACGTGCAGTCTCTTCGCATCTCCGGCAAACACCGGGCAGCGCTCGCGCGCACCGGCGCAGACCGTAATCACAAAATCGAATTTGATCGGTTTCAGGTCGTCAACGTGCTTTGATCGATGGGTGGAAAGATCGATCCCCACTTCAGCCATCACCGCGACCGCATCGGGGTCGAGACTCGCTGGCGCCACGCCGGCGGAGTGGACATCGAAGCGTGCCCCGTACAATTGGCGGGTCCAGGCTTCCGCCATTTGACTGCGGCACGAGTTGCCGGTACAGAGGAAAAGAAGTTTCACGCCCGGTAGCATGCACTTAACTTGCCGAGATCCTGCTTGCGGACCTCGCGGATTTTCTTCGCGTCCGCGACGATCGTCGCTTCGCCACGAAGTTCGGCTACAATCCAATTCAGTGCGTGCCTTGCTACGGGGTTACCCTCGCCGGCGGCGAGCCGGTAGAAATGCCAGCGGCCTTCCTTGCGGCGTTCGACGAGCCGCGCCTGTTGCAACACGTTCATGTGTTTCGAAACGGTGGACGGTGACAGGCCAAGCAGTTGGATAATCTGGCACAGACATAATTCACCGTCCTTCACGCTCATCAGGGCGCGAACACGAGTTTTATCGCTCAGGGCCTTGGTGATGCCAAGTAGTTCGTCCACGAGTTCACTTCCTCACTTCGTCATGTAACGAAGTATAAGCTAATGGCTGGTATGGAGCAAACGAGGCCTGAGACTACAAAACGGTCAATTAGCCAAATATTTCCCATTGATCGGGGTAAAATAAACGCTTTCCAAAAGGCAGTAATCCCATGTCCGATCAGCGCTTTTCCGGCACCGACCGCTATGTCGCCACCGAAGACCTTTCCACTGCAGTTAACGCAGCAGTGACACTGGGCCGTCCCATCCTGATCAAGGGTGAGCCGGGTACCGGAAAAACCCAGTTGGCCGAGGAAATAGCCCGCAGCCTGGAGCGACCGTTGTTGCAATGGCATGTGAAATCCACCACCAGGGCACAGCAGGGTCTGTACGAATACGATGCGGTTGCCCGGCTGCGTGATTCGCAGCTTGGCGATGAGCGTGTTCACGACATCTCGAATTACATTGTTAAGGGCCCCTTGTGGGAGGCATTTGATCAGGACCTGCAGCCGGTACTGCTGATCGATGAAATTGACAAGGCGGACATCGAGTTCCCGAATGACCTTTTGCGCGAACTGGACCGGATGGAATTTTATGTTTACGAAACGCACGAAACTATTGTCGCGAAACACCGTCCAATCATCGTAATTACCAGCAACAACGAAAAGGAGCTGCCGGATGCTTTCCTGCGTCGCTGCTTCTTCCATTACATTCGTTTTCCTGACAAAGAAACCATGATTGATATCGTCGATGTGCATTATCCGGGGCTGAAAAAAGAGTTGCTGAGTGAAGCACTCAACGCTTTCTATGAGTTGCGTGACGTGCCCGGTCTGAAGAAAAAACCTTCGACCTCAGAATTGCTGGACTGGCTGAAACTGCTACTGGCCGAGGATGTGCCGCCCGAGGCGCTGTCGAGCGATGACCGCCGCAAAACCCTGCCACCCATGCATGGTGCCCTGTTGAAGAATGAGCAGGATGTGCATCTGTTTGAACGCTTGATATTTTTGAACCAGAGAAATTCCCGATAATAATTATGTTGGTTGGTTTTTTCTTTCTGCTGCGCCAGGGTGGCCTGAAGGTCTCGATTACTGAATTCCTGACACTACTGGAATTGTTGCAGAAACGGGTCATCCGTTTCGATATCGAGCAGTTCTACTACTTATCCAGGGCCTGCCTGGTCAAGGACGAGTCGCTGTATGATCGCTTTGACCGCGTATTTTCTGCCCATTTCAGAGGTGTCCAGGACCTGTTCGGCCCGGATGGGGCCGACATCCCGGAAGAATGGCTGCGTAAGCAGATGGAACTCGGCCTGAGTGAGGAGGAAAAGGCTCAAATAGAGGCGCTGGGTGGCTGGGAAAAACTGATGGAGACGCTCAAAAAGCGCCTTGAGGAACAGGACGAACGTCACCAGGGCGGCAGCAAATGGATCGGCACCGGCGGTACTTCACCGTTTGGTGCTTATGGCTACAACCCGGAAGGCATTCGTATCGGACAAGAGGGCTCACGTCACCGAAGAGCGGTGAAAGTCTGGGACAAACGCGAGTTTCGTAACCTTGATGATTCGCTGGAACTCGGCACGCGTAACCTGAAAGTAGCCCTGCGCCGGCTCCGGCGTTTTGCCCGCGAAGGTGCGGCGGAAGAGCTGGATCTGCCCAATACGATTGAATCCACAGCAAAAAATGCCGGCATGCTGGATATCAGGATGGTCCCGGAGCGCCATAACGCAACCAAGGTTTTATTGTTCCTGGATATTGGCGGCTCTATGGATGACCACGTGCGGGTCTGCGAAGAGCTGTTCTCGGCGGCGAGCTCCGAATTCAAGCACCTCGAGTATTTCTACTTTCACAATTGCGTTTACGAGGGTGTGTGGAAAGACAATAAGCGCCGCCACAGCGTCGGGATGCCGACCATGGACTTGTTGCATAAGTATTCAGCCGACTACAAGCTGATCCTGGTCGGTGACGCCACCATGAGTCCTTATGAGATTGAATACCCCGGCGGTAGTGTTGAGCACTGGAACGAAGAAGCCGGTGCGACCTGGATGAGACGCCTGCTGGATACCTATCCGAAAGCGATCTGGCTGAATCCTGAACCGGTGCAGCGCTGGGAATACACGCCTTCTATCCAGATAGTGTCACAGTTGATGGAGCAAAGGATGTTTCCGTTAACCGTCAGTGGCCTTGAACAGGGTATGCGGACACTTTCATGAGACACTTTATTGAATTCAATCTGGCAGCCTGTTGGCGCTGGTTGGCTATATTCGGTATTGCCATGAGCTCTGTGATCGATGTGAGTGCGGACACACCACCGCCGGCACGTCCGGTGATGCAGGCATTTGAATTGCAATCAGTTCCCAACCTTGACGGCGAGGTGCTTGACGACCCGGCCTGGCAAGGGGTGGTTCCCGCAAGTGGTTTTTGGCAGGTCCAGCCGGATGAAGGAGCTGCGGCAACACAACGCACGGAAGTGTTCATCGGTGTTCAGGGTGACGCATTGTACATTGGTCTGGTCGCCTATGACGACAATCCGGACGGCATCATTGTCACCGATAGCCGGCGCGACTCGGGACTGGATGAAACCGACAGCTTCCGCGTTATCATTGACGGTCTGCTGGATAAGCAAAACGGTTATATATTCGGCACCAATCCGGCCGGACTCGAATACGATGCCCAGGTAGTCAAGGAAGGTGTCAGTGGCGGCTTTAACCTGAACTGGAACGCAAGCTGGAGCGTGCAGGCCCGGATATCAGATATAGGCTGGAGCGCCGAGATGAAGATACCCTTCAAGTCTTTGCGTTACGGCACGGGTGACAAGCAGGTTTGGGGCATTAACTTCCAGCGAAACATCCGCCGCAACAACGAAGTGACCTACTGGTCCCCCTTGTCGCGGCAGCGTAATCTGAGCCGTGTATCTGAAGCCGGCACCGTTGAAGGCATCATCCCCCCGGCGCAGCGCAATCTGAAATTTACTCCCTACGTGCTTGCCAGGGCAAGGCGTGGTGGCGAGTTGGATGGCACCGAGTCGGACCAG
>BTRB01000066.1:0-9602 GCA_036986175.1 Gammaproteobacteria bacterium | reverse complement strand
ATCTCCGCAACTTTAGTCGTCGTATTTTCGGTGACTTGCTCTCCAGTTAACGGGGCTTCTTCCTGGTTGCAGGCGAACAGCACCAAAGGTGCGATGAGGACAGACATCCTGATAATTTTCATTGGCGTAACTCCGGTTTTGGTATTTATTAGGGCCAATGTAGGATTCTAACGAATTTTTCTAACCAAGGGGCCAGGGAAGTCATTGTGAAAGTGGGCGGACTTGGCCACAATACTGTTTAAAAGCAAAGGTGTCCGCACTTTACGCAGATTACAGAAGGTTCTTCCTATGACTCGCATGACCACAATACTCGCCGCCTTCGTTCTGTTTGGTTTGTTCAGCGCCACGCAAGTCGCGGCGCAATCACAGCAGACAGACCCGTGGGTTTTTAAGGCAGACGCCGGTGTAGTTCATCAGTCTGATACTGACCTTACTGACGGTGGTGGGGGTTTTTCTGTCGATCGCTGGTTTGTCAGTGCCGGCATGGATTACGTATGGAATTTACGCAACTCTATCGGTTTTTCCGTGGGTAGCGGCACGTCCAACTACGATTTTGAAGGCACCGGCGGGTTCGGGGGGGGTAATCCCTGGAACAAAATTGAAGATACCCGTGTGTCAGTTACGTGGCGCTTCGGCTTCGGCAAAACCGGCTTATTTACCCTTATCCCAACCGCGCGTTTCAATGGGGAAAATGGTGCAAGCTCTGGTGACAGCAGAACTTACGGCTTGTACGCTGTTGCTGCCTGGCGGATTAACGAAGGACTGTCCATCGGCCCCGGTATCGGAGTGTTCTCAAGACTGGAAAATAGCGCCAGGATCTTTCCGATCCTGGCCATTGAGTGGGACATCAGCGACCGCTGGAACCTGTCGACCGGCCGTGGACTGGCCGCCTCACAGGGCCCGGGTCTGACACTGAGTTACAAGTTGAGTGACGCCTGGACTCTTGGCTTCGCGGGACGCTATGAGTACGTTGAATTCCGCCTGGACGATGCAGGCGTTGCGGCCGGTGGCGTTGGACGTGACGAGTCCTTACCACTGGTGTTTACGGCCAGGCTGGAACCGAGTCCGAAGTTTAGTGTGTCTGTTTTCGCGGGCGCCGAAATCATGGGGACGCTAAATCTCAAGGACGCGCTGGGTAATTTTGTGGACGAAAGCAGCTATGATCCTGCCCCGATTTTTGGTGCAGCTTTAGAGGCTCGGTTTTGAGGCGCACTAAAGGGCCGGATACGTTTTATTCCTGAGAAAAATGTTTCAGAAAAATATATCTGGCCCCTTTCTTACTCAGGTTTTTGTGGGCTACCGGTCCTGCCTTAAACGTGCCTTACGGCGTAGTTCACCAAGCTTTTGAACCTGTTCTTCCGAAAGCATATTCTTCAGCCGGGCCAGCAGGGTCAGGTGTATCCGTTTGATCTGTTGCTCAAGTTGCATCACCTTGTCGGTCTGGGCCAGCATCAGATCTTCGTCGATAGGTGTCGCCTGCAGAATATCTTTAAGGTTTTTGCTCTCTTCATTTAATTCCCACTTCAAATCAAAAATGGTTGCCTGGGCGCTCTTCACTTCGTTTTTAAGTATGTCCTGCTGCTGTTCACTGAGGTTCAGTTGGTTATTAAACTCCATGATCAGCTCTGGCTGAAACAGGAATCGCCCGATCGGATCAGGGCGTCCCGGTCCAATTCCAAACACGGGGCTTACAAACAAAATGGCAAAAGCCAGTGCGTAGAGTTGTTTACGGTTCATTGGGTAGTTCCTCCAGAAATTCATAGGGCAGGTACAGGAGTTGAGTTTCGGGTTGCAAACTGGCCAGTTGCGGCCAGGGCGTGTCGAGCAGAAAATCAGTTGGCATGGTGTCAACTGCACTCAGCGCTATGGCGTCCGCAGAGTACCCCCGATCCTTGAGGGGATCGGAAGCACCGCTTTTGATATCCGGGCGCAGCAGGATAACGGCAAAAATCGACAGGGTTAAGACGGCAACCGCAAGACCTGCCGACGGGCGCAGCGGGCCGTGACGGGGCCTGCTACCGGCGGGGTCTCCCAACAGGCTTGAAAATTGAGGAGCCTGGCCAAGTTCCACTTGCCGTAACCGGCTAAAATCTTTCGCTATTTGGTGATCGTCGTAATCGTCGTTCATGATGATGTTTTCCCAAGTTTGTTTGCCAGGCTCCGTTTGCCTCTGGCGTAGTGGGTGCGGGCACTACCCACGCCAATCCCAAGCGTGTTAGCAGCTTCTTCGATCGTCATCCCATGATAGAACACGAGTTGCAGGACCTCACGCTGGCGCTGTGACAACAAACGAAGTGCTTGCACCAGCCTGTCAGCGTTGGCCGGATACTCCAGGCTGGTATCAACCCCCGGAACGATTGCCTCATGCTGGTGTTGAAAAAATACGCGCAGAAGCCGGTCACGATTGACGAAATTGCGCCATTTACTGGCCGCTGTTCGCCGAATGACGCCGAATAACCAGGTCCGGAATGTGGACCGGCCTGCGTATCGCGCGCTGCCATCGAGGACTTTGAGATAGGTCGTCTGTAGTACGTCCTCGGCGTCACTGGGATTGCGCCCGCAACAGGCAAGTGCCCATGCAAAGCTCTCGTGGTGTAACTGTTCGAGTTCACGCTCGATTTCATCCCGTGTCAGCGTCACATTTATCAGGCCGGTCTATGCTGTTGGGTCGATTGTACCCGACGCCATCAGTATGCGTAGCGTACCGGAAACCGGACTAATGCAATTTGAGTTCGCGGAGCACTTTGGAAGCGCGGTTGGCCAGGGCGAGTTTATTGATACGCACGAGCCGATCCAACTGCTCGGGCGTCAGGAGTTCCCTGAACGACTGCTGGTAACTCTCGTGGTTTTGCCAGACCTCCTGCTTCAGCCCCTGGATATCGAGCACCATTCCACCCACTTCTGCCGGAGCAGGCGCATCGCTTTTCAACAGATCTTCCAGTTGAGCCTGGATCTCGCGTATCTGATCAGCGATGGCTTTGTTCTCCATGCCACGGGCTTCGAGGAGATCGTGCAATGCCACGACCTGTTCATCTGTCAGGTCCAGTGCGGCCTTTAGTACGCGCACGGGTGGTGCATTATCGTTGAGCTCTTCAGCGGACGCTGTGCCGGTGAACATGATAGCCAGGGCAAGCGTAACGAACAGTAACTTAGATTTCATGGTGAATTCCTCCTTGTGTAAAAATGAGTAACCTCATAACAACAGTTATATGACAGCGGATTTGAACTGACAAAAGCCATGACACCGGCTGGCTGACTTGCATCCGATCATGGCCCACCCATTGGTAATTTCATTTGGCTGGTTGATTTTTTTCGGCCTGCCCCGATATGTTTATTGCCATCATTTACCCCAAAAGCCCGGTCAAGTACTTGTCCACGACGGTCAAGTAAGCAAGCCAGTTTCCGTCTATGCTTAGTGTACTGTAGCAGCAAAAACCGGGAAAATTGGTCGCGCTTACTTTAGTGGTTGCAACCAGTTATTCCATTTATTTGGACGCGAAGGCAGCAAAGCATGGATAATAAATTCAGTTACGAGAAGATGAACGGAAACAGGCAAAATGGTCTCATGGAACCAACGCCAGTAAATACGTCCCTGACGCTTAGAACGGACGGTTTCACCAGCCTGGTGGATGCGCTGGATTACGCGGCCCGGGGCGATAGTGGCTACAATTTTTATGACCACCATGGAGGGCTGGAATCCGTTCTGACTTATCGTGATTTACGTGAACAGGCCAGGCTTCTGGCCACTCGACTGTTGAGCCTCGGCTGTGAACGTGGTGACCGGGTTGGTATCGTTGCTGAAACTGACCCGATGTTCCATCGCTTCTTTTTTGCCAGTCTGTATGCCGGATTAATACCGGTCGCCCTGCCAGCGGGCGTACAACTGGGTGCCCGCAAGGCCTACGTGGGCCAGATTTCACGTATGCTGGAAAGCTGTGGTGCGAGCATTGCTGTCGCGGGTACCTCACACGCGGCCTTTCTGGAAGAAGCCGCAGCGGGTCTGAACCTCCTCATGTCAGGCACGCCGGACGATTTCGACGCCCTGCCGACGGGCGATGTGGAATTGACTGCCCCTGGCGCCGGTGATATTGCCTACCTGCAGTACACATCCGGCAGCACGTGCTTTCCACGCGGTGTCGAGATTAACCATGCAACGGCTTTGGACAATGCCCGCGAAATTGCCAGGCATGGCCTGGGACTGACAAATGAAGACCGCTTTGTGTCATGGCTGCCCTATTACCATGACATGGGCCTCATCGGGTTTATCCTGCTGCCGTTGGTCGCCCAGTCCTCAGTGGATTACCTGTCATCACAGACATTCGCCATGCGGCCGAGACTGTGGTTAAAACTGATCTCGGACAACCGCGGCACGATTTCTTCCAGCCCGACATTCGGTTATGCATTGTGTGCCCGTCGTTTACGGCCATCCGACTATGAGCGCTACGACCTCAGTTGCTGGCGTGCAGCCTGTGTCGGCGCTGAACAAATCGATCCGATACCCCTGCAGGCATTTGCGGATGCGCTTGCGCCATGTGGATTTGATAAAAAGGCGTTTGTCGCTTGTTACGGCATGGCGGAGTGTGTGCTGGCAGTCAGTTTTGCGCCGTTAAACCTGGGCTTGAGTGTTGATTATGTGGATCAGCAGATTATGACCGCCACCGGTGAGGCCGTGCCGGTTGATCCGATGTCTGAAAATGTCGCAAGTTATGCCGACTGTGGCGTTCTTCTGCCGGGATTTGAGTTTTCCATCCGCGATGATCAGAATGATGAAGTCGGGCAACGCCAGTGCGGGAATATCTTCCTGAAAGGCCCAAGCGTCATGAGTGGCTATTTTCAGGATGAAGTTGCTACACAGGCCGTGCTTGGTGGCGACGGCTGGCTTGATACGGGTGACATCGGTTACCACGTCGACGGTCATATTTTCATAACGGCACGTAGCAAGGATGTCATTATCATCAAGGGCCGTAACATCTGGCCGCATGATATTGAAGTCGTGACCCAGCGCATTGAAGAGATTCGTCTTGGTGGGGTAGCCGCGTTTTCAGTCGCCGGCTTTGGTAAAGAAGACGCAACGGTACTGGTCGTGGAAACCCGGCTCAGGGATCCTGATCAGCGAGACAATCTGACACAGCAGATATCCCAACTGGTACATACGCACTTTGGTATAAATGTCATTATCGACCTGGTTAAATCCGGCTCGCTGCCACGAACGACGTCAGGTAAGCTCTCCAGATTCCGGTCACGCGATGACTACCTTGAACGTCAGCGGTCGGCTGCTGTGCCGCGGCAGGGAAATGAGTACAGCGAACGCAAAATCGCCTGAGGGTAAGCAATATCACTGAGGGTCATTGTGAAACATGATTATGATGTTGTTGTCGTAGGTGCGGGTATACACGGCGCTGGTGCTGCGCAAGCCGCTGCCGCTGGCGGTTATTCGGTACTTGTGCTGGAGCAATGCAAAGATCCGGCGCAGGGTACGTCCGGCAAGTCTTCCAAGCTGATTCATGGTGGTTTGCGGTACCTTGAAACCGGGCAGTTTCATCTGGTGCATGAATGTTTGAGGGAGCGTGCAAATCTGTTACGTAACGCGCCTCACCTGGTCAGGTTGGTGCCATTTTATATTCCTGTCTATAGAGAAACGACCCGCCGACCCTGGAAAATCATGGCGGGTCTTTCCGTGTATTCACTGTTTAGCCGGAAACCTTTTAGACGTGTGCCACGTAGTCAGTGGAGCCAATTGGATGGAATTAATACCCGGCACCTCGACGCGGTGTTCAGTTATTACGATGCGCAAACGGACGATGCACAACTAACCTGTTCAGTATTGGCATCTGCACAGGCATTGGGTGCAGAAGTCCACACAGGTGCCGGTTTCGAGAGTTCCCGGCTTGTAGGGGGCGGCTGCGAGATCACGTATAAGATGGCGGCAGAAAGTAAAAAGGTGTCAGCCCGTGTTTTAATCAATACAGCCGGTCCCTGGGTAAATGACGTGTTGCAACACATCGAGCCTGTACCAAAAATGATGGATATTGCGTTGGTGCAAGGTGCGCACATTATCGTGCCGGGTGATGTCAGTAATCCTTTTTATCTGGAATCACTACAGGATCAACGTGCTGTCTATGTAATACCCTGGAAAGGCCAGGTACTTGTTGGAACAACTGAAAATGACTATTCAGGCGATCCGGCAAAAGTGGTGCCACTGGAATCAGAGATAGCTTACTTGCTTGATGTATACAATCACTATTTTGTGCAAGATTTAAAGCGTCATGATGTTGTAGAGGCGTTCGCTGGTTTGCGTGTGCTCCCGGGCGGAGGTGGCACGATATTTAAGAAATCGCGTGATACGCATCTATTTGTCGATAGAAAAAAATCTCCCCGGGTGCTAACGGTGTACGGTGGAAAACTAACGTCTTATCGCGCGACATCGGAAAAAGTAATGAAGCGTATTAAAAAGTCATTACCCATCAGGAAAGAAATTGCGGATACAAAATACTTGCAATTGCCGGAAGTAAAATGAGACAAAAAGTGAGAATAAACTGAATAAGACCACAAATAGAACGAAAAAGACCCGCCTGGTGCGGGTCTTTTTTTAAATCTGGTCAGGAAGATCTTGATTTAGGGGAGGTGTCCATATATGTTTCATTTTTTCGTTGATGGTTCCTGGCAGTTGGCATCTCAGTTTTTCTTCAGCTATTTCCGGTTCTTATGAAGTCTTTGCTGATTTTTGCACTGGCTTTTTTGCTTACCGTTGCAAGCCTGTGGGCTGCCGACCCCCGGCGTCAGACGATTTTCATAGTTGAACGGAGTAAGAACGCCAATATCGTTCAGTACGATGTGCAACTGGGTGCAGACGGCAAACTGGATCAGAAAAATCCGGTTGTAGCCTATTGGGTACGGTTGGCAGAAGAAGGCCAGGCCAGGAAACTGTCCTGGCTGCAGCGCAAGTTCGTTTATGGTTTCAGGGCCAGGCTGGACAAGGCATCAGACAGTGTGGAACTCGACATGGTGGCCGCTTTGGGACGGGATATCCACGTGGCCCGCCTGGGCAAGGAATACCGGGCGTCGACACGGATCGAAAATTCTGATTCCTGGCTGGATGAAATCTTCGTCGCATCCTCGGGAGACGGAATCTCATCACGGGTTGACTACATTGAACTACATGGGGTTGACAAAGATAGTGGTGAAAAACGTTTCGAACGCATTTTGCCCTGAATTAGCGCCTCCCCCATTTCCAGGCCGGCTGGAAAAATCGGGGTTCTGAATTCGCATTGTTGAAACCCTTGTCACTCGTCAGTCTCCTGCAGGTACGCCACGCCCGGGTGTCCACGGCACACCGGCATCATCCAGTGCCTTGCGCAGTGCAGGCATGTCAGTGCTGAATATCCGCTCAAGAGCAGCCTTGATACCAATAAATCCCTGCTCGCCAATTTCCAGGTTGCGTACGTGCATAGGTGTTGGTCCGTAGGTTGAGAACGCGGTGCCGAGCTGGGCTACGCTGATGCGCCGCGCCACCGATACCGGCCCGGGATCACCCGCCAGATCGCGGCTTTCATCTCCGGATAACTGCAGTTGCAAGTCCATGACTTCAAGTTCCAGTGTCCTGGCCCGTGCCCGTAGTTCGTTGTCAGCAACGGAGCGGAGCAGGGTTTGCTTGATCGCGGCCAGTTCGCTTAGCAGGGCTTTCATTGCGGCGTCGGCTCCGCTGCCTTCGCGCAGAAGTTTGTCCAGTCGTTTGCCGAATACCACCACTTCTTCCGGGCTGGCAGTGGCCAGGCTGTTCTGGCGCATCAATTTAACGCGTATGGCAGTTTGCTGGCCGGTGTCGCGCAGCACACCGTTGATCCGGGTCGCCAGGCTGACCGTGTAGTCGCCCGGTGCCGCCAAGGGGCCGGAGAATACCATGTAGTCGTCCTTGGGCTTTTCCGTCCACGGGTTGGATTGTGGATAGCGCAAATCCCAGGCCACCCGCTGGAAGCCGGCCTTGGCCGGACCTTCGATTTTTCGAACCAGTTCACCATTGCTGTCGCGTATGGTCAGCACTACCGCCGGGTCTTCTTCTGTCTTCTCAGTACGCAGCGCTTGCCAGCCGGGGTAGGGCGTATCACCCCCTTGTTTTTCGATCTCTTGCTCACCTTTCCGCCGTTGTTCTTTGGCCGTCAGGAGTGATTCGGGCAGGTAGTAGGTGATTACCGCACCAAACGGGGGATTGGCGGCCACAAAAAATTGGTCGCCCTGTGATGACTTGCTACCGGTACGGAATTCACCCAGCGGCATGCGTTGTATATACCAAAGTGCATCGCGTACCGGGAACAGCAGGGTGTCGGATTTCAGGTTTTCAGCCGTCAGGCTACGGAGTGGCGTGTAGTCGTCAAGGACATAGAAACTGCGGCCGAATGTGGCGCCCACCAGGTCATTTTCACGTTTCTGGATGGCGAGATCACGGAAGGATATGTTCGGTGCGCCGCCGGATAACTTGGTCCAGACCCCGCCGCCTACGGTGAAAAAGACGCCAAATTCCGTAGCGGCGAAGAGCAGCTTCGGGTTGACGTGGTCCTGCACCAGCCGCCACACGACATGGCGTGCGGGGAGTCCGCTGCTGATACTGCGCCAGCTACGACCGCGGTTGGTGCTTTTGAGGATATACGGTGAGAAATCACCCGATTTGTGGTTATCCACCACGACATAGACGGTATCCGCGTCGTACAGGTCGGCCTTGATGTCGTTGACGAAAAAGCCTTGCGGGACGCCCGGCAGGCGGTCAATGGCCCGCCAGTTCTCTCCACCGTCTTTACTGATCTGGATGCGGCCATCATCGGTACCCGCGTACAGCAGGCCCTCCAAAACGGGCGATTCTGACAGCGAGGTGATGGTTCCGTACTGGGACATGGCCATCAGGTCCCAGGCCGAGTCGTAGCTCCATACCCGTCCCATCATCGGCAGTGTCAAACGGTCGCGTGCATGGCTGAGGTCGCCGCTGATCGGGCGCCAGCTGTCGCCGCGGTTGTCGCTGCGCCAGACCCTCTGGCTGGCGAAGTACAAACGTTTGGGGTCATACGGGCTGATCAGAATCGGGGAATCCCAGTTGAAGCGGTCGGATTCCTCGTCTGCCCCGGGTTGTGGCTGGATATAAACGATTTCCCCGGTTTTGCGATCATAGCGCACCAGGTTGCCTTTCTGCCACTCGGAATAAATGATGTCAGGGTTGGTCGGATCCACCGCAGACTGGTGGCCATCGGCGAACACCGTAATGAACCAGTCACTGTTGCGAATGCCATGTACATTGTCGGTGCGTGATGGGCCACCCTGGGTATTGTTGTCCTGGGTGCCGCCGTAGATATTGTAGAAGGGCTGGTCATAGTCGATCGCCACCTTGTAGAACTGGGTGATCGGCATATTGGCGAAAAACTTCCAGTTCGCCGCGCCATCGAAAGATTCATAAACGCCACCATCGGTGCCCACCATCAGGTAGTCCGGGTCGTGTGGATCGAACACGAGGGCGTGGTAATCACCGTGTACGGAGTCATTCTTTACCGGCTGCATGGTCTTGCCGCCGTCCACCGACCGATACAGCGTGGGCGCGACCTGGTAGACCGTGTCCACAT
>BTRB01000065.1:0-9654 GCA_036986175.1 Gammaproteobacteria bacterium | reverse complement strand
GCATTATGCCTGAACTCAACGTCATTAAAATGCTGGCCGGCATGATGAATGCACCACTGGCCATGGGTTGGGTCGCACACTTCACAATCGGCACGTTCGTGTGGGGCATACTATTTGCTGCACTGGGATGGACTTACAAGAAAGTAGCTGGCTGATAAAAGCTGGCACTATGGCAATAGTGCCAGCAATCCACGCCCCAATGCCTTGATTTCTTATCTCCCTGACCACAATATTCCGCACCAGGGCCCGTCTATGAACGGTGTGAGCATGTTCGGAGTAAGCAAAAAATGCGAATGGACAAACTAACCAGCAAATTTCAGCTGGCACTGGCGGATGCGCAAAGCCTGGCAGTGGGGCTGGATCATCAATTGATCGAGCCGGACCACGTCATGGTGGCGTTACTCGACCAGGAAGGCGGCTCAATGCGGCATTTGCTGACCAGGGCCGGTGTCAGGGTGAATGCGCTGCGTTCACAGCTGGGTGAACGGCTGGATAACCTGCCAAAGGTTTCCGGCGCGGCCGGTGAAGTCAATCTTTCCAACGACACCATCAAGATGCTGACGGTGACGGACAAGCTCGCGCAAAAGCGTGATGACCAGTATATCGCCAGCGAGTTGTTCGTGCTGGCTGCATTGGATGTCAAAGGCCCTGTTGCTGACATTCTGAAGCAGGCAGGTGCCAACCGTGAGGCTATCGAGAAAGCCATTGATGAAATGCGTGGTGGTGAGCAAGTCAATGATCCCAATGCCGAGGAATCCCGCCAGGCGCTGGAGAAATACACCATTGATCTGACCGAGCGGGCCGAACAATCCAAGCTCGACCCGGTGATAGGCCGTGATGAAGAGATCCGCCGTTGCATCCAGGTTTTACAACGCCGTACCAAGAACAACCCGGTTCTGATGGGTGAACCCGGCGTGGGCAAGACCGCCATCGCTGAAGGCCTGGCGCAGCGAATTGTTAATGGTGAAGTGCCCGAAGGCCTGAAAAACAAGCGGGTGCTGTCGCTGGACATGGGTGCCCTGATTGCCGGCGCAAAATTCCGTGGTGAATTCGAGGAGCGCCTCAAAGCCCTGCTCAATGACCTGGCCAAACAGGAAGGCAATGTCATCCTGTTTATCGATGAAATACACACCATCGTCGGTGCCGGTAAAGCCGAAGGCTCAATGGACGCCGGCAACATGCTCAAACCCGCGCTGGCACGTGGTGAACTGCACTGCATCGGCGCCACCACGCTGGATGAATACCGGCAATACATGGAAAAAGATGCGGCGCTGGAGCGTCGTTTCCAGAAAGTCTTTGTCGGCGAGCCATCGGTGGAAGACACCATCGCGATTCTGCGTGGCTTGCAGGAACGTTACGAAGTCCACCACGGTGTGGAAATTACCGACCCCGCGCTGGTGGCGGCAGCAACCCTGTCACACCGCTATATTGCCGACCGGCAATTGCCGGATAAAGCCATTGACCTGATGGACGAGGCGGCCTCGCGTATTCGCATGGAAATTGATTCCAAGCCGGAGAAGCTGGACCGCCTGGAGCGGCGCCTGATCCAGCAAAAAATCCAGCGTGAAGCCCTGAAAAAAGAGAAAGACGACGCGTCTATTCAGCGTCTGGCTGAACTGGAAGAGAAAATCGAAGAACTCGAACGTGAATTTTCAGATCTCGATGAAATCTGGAAATCGGAAAAAGCGGCTGTACAGGGCACCACCCATATCAAGGAAGAACTGGAACGTACCCGCGCTGAACTGGAAACGGCCCATCGTGCGGGTGATTTGGCACGCATGTCTGAATTGCAGTACGGAAAAATCCCTGAGCTGGAAAAACAACTTCAGGAGGCAGAAAAAGGTGAAACGACCGGCTTCACTTTGTTGCGAACTTCCGTAACCGAAGACGAAATCGCAGAAGTGGTCTCGCGCTGGACCGGTATTCCGGTTTCCCGCATGCTCGAAGGTGAACGCGACAAACTGCTGCGCATGGAATCTGCATTGCACCAACGCGTAATCGGCCAGGACGAGGCCGTTGTCGCAGTCGCGAACGCGATACGGCGTTCCCGCGCCGGCTTATCGGATGCCAGCCGGCCGATAGGTTCATTCCTGTTCCTTGGACCCACAGGTGTTGGTAAAACCGAGCTGTCTAAAGCACTGGCAGAATTCATGTTTGATACCGAAGAGGCCATGGTGCGTATCGATATGTCAGAGTTTATGGAAAAGCACTCCGTGGCCCGACTGATTGGTGCACCGCCGGGCTATGTCGGTTACGAAGAAGGCGGTTACCTGACCGAGGCGGTCCGTCGCCGCCCGTATTCCGTCATTTTGCTGGATGAAGTAGAAAAGGCCCACCACGATGTATTCAACATCCTGCTGCAGGTGCTCGATGACGGCCGCCTGACGGACGGCCACGGCCGTACGGTGGATTTTCGCAATACAGTTATCGTAATGACATCCAACCTTGGCTCCGGCCGTATCCAGGATATGGCAGATGAGGGTTACGATGCCATGAAGACCGCTGTGATGGATATCGTTGGCCAGCATTTCCGGCCCGAATTCATCAACCGCATCGATGACCTGGTGGTCTTCCATCCGCTTGATCAGGCACAGATCCGCCAGATTGCCAATATCCAGTTGGGAATATTAAAGAAGCGGCTGGAAAACGCCGGTCTTGGAATGGAAATTACCGATGCAGGTCTGGATCAACTCGCCGAGGCCGGCTTCGACCCCGTTTACGGCGCAAGACCGTTGAAGCGTACCATCCAGCAGCAGATTGAAAACCCGCTGGCGCAGAAAATCCTGGCCGGTGATTTCTCAGCCGGTGAAACGGTCAAAATCGATGTCGAGGATGGTGAATTCCACTTCGTGTAGGGTGGACATGAATGTCCACCCTACGTTCGAATCTGCCCCGAGCCTCTGACGACCCACTTGTAGCTGGTCAGTTCTGGTAAAGCCATGGGTCCGCGGGCGTGGAGTTTTTGGGTGCTGATGCCAATTTCTGCGCCCATGCCGAACTGCCCGCCGTCAGTAAACGCGGTCGAGGTGTTGGCGAATACGACCGCTGCGTCCACCATTTCGAGGAACCGGGTAATGGTGTCCGCATCCTCCGCCAAAATGGCCTCGGTGTGTTTTGAGCTGTAGCGGTGGATATGTTCAAGCGCTTCATCGAGACCGGAGACGGTTTTGACGGACATCCTGAGTGACAGGAATTCTGTTCCAAAACTCTCGTCAGTTGCATGCATCAGCATGGCTGCATACCGTCCATCGAGTGCCTGGTAGGCATCGTCATCCGCAAAAACTTCAACCTGGTGATCCTGACCCAGCGATTGCATCAGTGCGGGTAGCTGCGGCAACAGGTCACGGTGCAAAATCAACGTGTCCAGTGCATTGCAAACGCTGACCCGACGGGTCTTTGCATTGGTGATGATGGCTTTTGCCCTGTCCAGGTCAGCACTGACATCGACATAGGTGTGGACAATGCCTGCACCGGTTTCAATAATCGGTACCCTGGCATTGTCACGGACAAAATCAATCAGGCCTTTCGAGCCGCGCGGGATGGCGAGGTCTATCATATCCCGCGCCTGCAGGATCTGCGGCAGCCATTTACGTTCAGGTGGCGCCAGGAATACGACAGCGGGGTCGATACCAAGCTCTGTCAACACTTCATGCATCAGGCCTACGGCCACTTGATTGGTTGCATGTGCATCGCTGCTGCCTTTTAATATGCAGGCATTCAGCGTTTTCAGGCACAGTGCGAATACATCAAATGTGACATTCGGACGGGATTCGAAGATGACCGCGATAACCCCCATGGGTACGCGGATTTTTTTCAGATCAAGCCCAATGACCATGTGTTTTTCTTCGAGGATCTGGCCAACGGGTGTCGCCAGGGCGGCAACACAGCGCAGGTCGTGCGCAATGTCGGCCAGCCGTCCGGAGTTGAGCAACAGGCGATCATATTTGGGGTCGGATTCCGGCATCCGCGACAGGTCATCTCGGTTAGCCTGCAGGATGTCTTCTTCAGCCGCCAGCATACGTTGGGCCAGGGTTTCGAGTACGCGGCGGATGGTTCCATCATCACACAGGGCCAGTTTGCGCGCTGCTTCGCGCGCGTTAACCAGGCCTTGTTCCAGGTATTGCTGCTGGGTGCTGTGTTGGTCGCTCATTCAATCCACCAGGTACAGGTAATCATAGTGAATAAGCGGTTTCTGTCCGCGCTGTCCGAGCAATTTTTTTGCTTCCTCGTGGTCATACCGTGCTTTACCACAGCCAAGAACCCTTGCGGATGCGTTGAGTATCTGGATGACGTCACCGCGGTTAAAGCGGCCATCGACAGCCTCGATTCCGACCGGTAGCAGGCTGGCGAGGTGATTACGGTCAAGTAGCGCTTTCTCTGCCCCTTCATTCACCGTGACCGACCCGGTCGCATGGTCGTCTGCGCTGGCGAGCCAGCGTTTTGCCGATGACACATCCCCCGTAACCGGGAATCGTGTACCTGCATTCTCCTTACCAAGAATCTTGCTCATTATCTGCGGGTCTGTGCCGTCCGCAATGACCACTTCAATACCGAGTTTTGCTGTTTTCCGGGCAACGGAAAGCTTGTTGTGCATGCCGCCACGCCCCAGTGCAGACGTGCCGCGCGAGACGATATCTTCAATCTGGTAACGCGCATCATCCCAGCGTTCGATACACTGCGTCGCAGGGTCATCCGGATCACCGTCATAGACACCCGGGACCGTGGTCAAAAAGCATAAAAGCCTGGCATTAACCATACCTGCCAGCAAACCGGCCAGTTCGTCATTATCGGTGAACATCAATTCGGTAACCGCGACCACGTCGTTCTCGTTCACGACCGGCACAATACCGGTAGTCAGCAACGCCTCGATACAACCCCGCATATTCAGGTAGTGCCGGCGTGTCTGGAAATCACTCTTGCTGGTCAGAACCTGTGCGATCGGCAATCCCTGATGCTGAAACAACTTACGGTAGGTTTCCATTAAGCGTACCTGGCCTGTGGCTGCCATCACCTGCTTGCGGGCGACCGGATCGGAAATCTGCTTGATCTTTTCGTCCGCCAGGCCGTTGCCTGCTGCCACCGCACCGGATGACACCAGCAACACCTGCCAGCCATCGGTTTGCAGACCGGCGACTTGTTCCACCAGGCTCGCAAGTACGTGCTGGTTCAAGCTGCCGTCCCGACCACAAAGGACCTGGCTTCCGATCTTGACTACGATGCGTTTGCTCATAAAGACACGCTACAGATCGAGTACTTCCCGACCCTGCTGATAAACGATATCGACCGGGATTTTGATGGCATCCAGACGGTCCAGGTCAGCCTGCAATTGCGACCCCACATTGCCCATTTGGGCTACGAATGCAGCGACTTTGTCGTAATCACCATCGCCTTGCAATACCAGCAAGTCGTTGCTCAGGCTTTTTACGGCCTGCTCAAATTCGGTCACGTTGACACGGTAAGTGCCGGTTTGAGCGTCGCGTGTGAAGGCACCAGCATCGCTGAAGTAATTGAAGCGGATCATATTGGCGCGGCCATGGGCGCTGCTCGCGCCAAACCGGACCGAGCGGAAAATACCGGCGAGGAAGGTGACATAGTTATCCATCAGTTCGCCTTCGGTGATTTCACCCATTTCACGCAAGCGCTGCACCATGTACAGGCCGAGGATGTCGGCTTTGCCTTCTTCCAGTGCCGATGCGTGTTCTTTCAACGCCTGGCGTACCGTAGCTGATCCATCCAGCGTGGTTTTGATACCGAGGCCGTGTGCTACTTCATGAAACATGGTGTTGGTAAAGAATGCGTTGAACGTGATGTATTGGCGTTGGTCTGCAGCGATCAATTCGTTCGAGATCGGAATCAGGATCTGGTTGAACTTGGCCAGCATGGAATTCTTGATCTGCAAACGGCGTGTGCCTTTGGCCAGTTGTACTTCCTCGTCATTGGGCAGATTGATAGCGATGGTTTTCGCACCGGAATTGCAATCGCCGGCGCAATAGGCCAGGTCATAGGCGTTCAGGTCTGCATCGGAGCCCGGCATCTCGGTCTTGTACTCTTCTGCAACCGGCAATCCACGCTGCAGTTCCGGCATGTATTTCACAAAGCGTGCCAGGCGCTCGCTCCAGACCTGGTCTTTGATCAAGACGAAAGTTTCAAATGCGGAACGGTAGCCATACAGCGCGTCCTGGTAGTTTTCTATCGGACCGATGACCACCTCAACAAGATTATTCTTCATGTCCATCCAGGCCAAATCCGAGGCCTGGTAGTCATCCGTCTTGAGCGCCTGGGCCCGCAGTTTCAGGTAGGCGGAAAATTCTTCATCTTCCGCTAAAGCCGAAGCCCTGACCAGTAAATCAGCGATCTCGTTGATCTGAGCTGCAAAAACCCTGCTGTAAGGCACCAGTACCAGGCCACCATTGGGATCGCGTCGCACCATTGAGTATTGCCCGTCTTTGCCTTCCTGCTGCCAGGCTTCAAACTCTGCCTTGGTCATATCCTGTGGGTAAAAGCGCGCACCGGGCGGGCGGGGGCCATAGCTCTCAATAAATGGCTGGTCGGCCGCCAGGCGGTCCCAGGGGCCGTAGTTATAGTTAGCAAAACGCCTCGTTTTGGGGTCTTCAATGCCGTTGAGCAGTTCATCCTTATCACCCCAGACCTGCAACCAGAAAATCTCGTCGGTGATTTTGCCTGCATCAATCAGCAAGCCGACCATTTGTTTCTGATTTTCACTCAAATGACTCAGATCAGCGCTGAGACGAACCTCTGAATAGATGTCAAAGCGGGAGGGTTTTTCAATCCCGACGGGTGTAGCAGCTACTTTTTCCGGCTCTCCTGCAGCTTCAGTTGTGGCAGTCTGATTGTTTTTATCACAGGCTGACAGCAGGCTTGCCAACAGGAAAGCAGAGACAAATAATTTAGTTTTCATGGGTGACTCTTTGCACGTTGAAATCGGGCAATCACTATACCAAACAGTGGTGGTCTTTTGGGTGGTTTGCAGGCAATTTTGAAAAGAGCGTTGTGGCCCGCAGATTACGCAGATTACGCAGATAAGAAGGGCGAGCCATTGATCTGGCAGTCAATAAACCCAACTTTATTCGTGGGTGGCAATAGCTGGGCGTTTATTCAGCGTTTATAATTGCCGCCCCTGTGGTTTTGTGCAGGATTAGTGATTAGGGAGAGAATTGACATGCCGATATATGAATACCGTTGCGACTCCTGTGGCCAGGGGCTTGAAAAGCTGCAACGTATGAGTGATGACAAACTGGTGGATTGCCCCGCCTGTGGTGAGCCTGCGCTCAGGCGCCTGGTATCCGCAGCTGCATTTCGTCTAAAAGGCAGTGGCTGGTATGAGACGGATTTCAAAAAGGACAACCAGCGTAATTTGGCCGGTCAGGGGGTGGAAACCGGAAATAAAGACAGTGCGGACAAGGAGTCTGATAAATCATCTGCAACGGGCAATGGTGACAAAAAGCAGAGTGTTAATATGAGTGACAAAAAGCAGGGCGGCGAAAAGCCAGCTACAAAACCTGCAAGCACATCAGGCAAGGCAAACGTCGCCTGATGGCAGGCAAAATCACTTAAGCCGGGAAAAGAGAACATGCGTAGCCATTTATGTGGTGAGATCAGCGAAACACTGGATGGTCAGTCCGTTACACTTTGTGGCTGGGTTGACCGCAGACGAGATCTGGGGGGCCTGATATTCATTGGTCTCAGGGATCATGCCGGCATTGTCCAGGTTGTCGTAGAGCCTGATAGTCCGGCTTTTGCCGATGCCGAGCGTCTGCGTAATGAATTTTGCGTATGTATCAGTGGCACGGTTCGCATGCGCCCTGAAAGTCAGTGGAATGAATCCATGGCTACCGGCAAAATCGAGATGGTTGCCGAACAAGTCGAATTGCTGAATGCATCGGCGCCAATTCCCCTGTTGATGACAGACGAAGATGGCGAGGAAATCCGTTTGCGCTACCGCTACCTGGATTTGCGCCGGCCACGGATGCAGAAGAATATGCGTATCCGCGCAAAACTTAACCAATCCATCCACCGGGCTCTCGACGGCCAGGGTTTTTCAGAATTCGAAACACCTATCCTGACCCGGGCGACACCGGAAGGTGCCCGCGATTACCTGGTGCCGAGCCGTGTGCAGGCAGGGAAGTTTTTTGCCTTGCCCCAATCACCGCAGTTGTTTAAGCAGTTGCTGATGATGGCTGGCATGGATCGCTACTACCAGATCGCGCGTTGTTTTCGTGATGAAGACCTGCGTGCCGACCGCCAGCCTGAATTTACCCAGTTGGATATGGAATTGTCTTTCGTGGACGAAGCGGGCGTGCAAGCGGCTGCCGAAGATCTGATTCGCTCAGTTTTCAGCGATGTGCTTGAGGTCAAATTGCCGGCATCATTTCCACGCATGACATGGCAAGAAGCGTTGGAACAATATGGCTCGGATAAGCCGGATTTGCGCTATCCAATGCGCTTATACAGCGTGGATGAACATGTCAGTCATATTGATTTCCGCGTGTTTTCCGGCCCGGCCAATGCTGAAGGTCAGCGTGTTGCTGCTTTGCGGGTGCCGGGTGGAGCTGTTTTCTCGCGCAAGCAAATCGACGAATACACAGCCTTTGTTGCCCGATACGGTGCACAGGGCCTGGCCTGGATCAAGGTGCATGACGCGGAGGCCGGTCTTGAGGGTCTGCAATCTCCCATTGCCAAATTCCTTGATGACAAAGCCTGGAACGGTATAGCCGCACAGACAGGCGTTGAAAGCGGCGATATGCTGTTCTTTGGGGCCGGAGACTGGTTGCAAACCAGTACCTTCATGGGTCATTTGCTGGTCCGTTGTGGACAGGACCTGGAATTGGCATCCGCTGGCTGGCAGCCACTATGGGTAACCGATTTCCCGATGTTCGAGTGGGATGAAGACAATAGCCGCTATGTTGCCATGCACCACCCGTTTACCGCACCACAGGCGGATTCTGCAGATGATCTTCGCGCCACTCCGGCCAGCGCTCTGTCGCGAGGCTATGACATGGTGCTTAACGGAGCAGAGATCGGCGGTGGCTCCATTCGTATCCACAAGCCGGAAATGCAGCAAGCCGTATTCGAACTGCTTGGGATTGGTAAGGAAGAAGCCGGGGCAAAGTTCGGTTTCCTGCTCGAAGCCCTCAAGTACGGTTGCCCGCCGCATGGTGGTATTGCCTTTGGCCTTGACCGCATTGCGGCACTGATGGCCGGTGAGGCTTCTATCCGTGACGTGATCGCTTTTCCGAAAACAACGACCGCTCAATGTCCTCTGACTGATGCACCTTCTGTGCTTGCAGATGAGCAACTGGACGAATTACACATCGAAGTTAAAACCCGGTGAAGCCAGGTTACCTGGCAAGCACGACTGAACACAGGCTGGACCGGGATGGTGTCATAGCAGCGTTGACTGCTTTTACATTCTGGGGCCTGGTGCCCATTTATTATAAAGGTTTGCAAGATGTTAATTCCTGGGAGGTGTTGGCCCACAGGGTAATCTGGTCGGTCCCCATTCTGGTGATTTTCCTGGCTATCCGCGACGGCAGGACGTTCTGGAAAAAATTGCGCTTGCCGATGAAAAGTGTTGCCTGGCTGGTGTTGTCAGGGTTGACGATTTCGCTGAACTGGCTGGTTTTTGTGTGGGCG
>BTRB01000064.1:0-9757 GCA_036986175.1 Gammaproteobacteria bacterium | reverse complement strand
ACCCGCTGGAGGTGCGTATGCAGAAGGGATATGACCACGGGTATAATTTTGTTGCCAGTTTTATCGATGACCACCTGCGCTACCACGCCAGGGCCTTGGGGTTGTTGGGATCAGTCTCTATTCAGCCACACCCTGGCCTGCAGGCCGATGCTGGTTGAGTAGCCGACTGAGCGGCTGACTATTTGCCCGTCACCGTCTATTACAAAATAGGTGGGGAATGCCTGAATTTGCCAGTCGCGTGTGGTTTGCTGGTTGCCCAGCAGTACAGGCAAATCCACGCCGGTATCCCGGATGAACCTCCGCACTTCATCCAGGCTGCCGTAGTCAAGTGCCACCGTGCGCGCCCACGGCAGCTTACCGCTTGCTACCAGTTCGTTGAGATTGCCGATGCTATGGCGACAAACAGAACACCATGGGGCAAAAAAATACACTACGCCAGTTTCACCAGGCTGCAGGACTGAGTCGGCCTGCATGTCGTCCAGCCAGGCCAGTTCCAGCGGGGGTGTGCGTTCATCATCCGGCAGGTTGCGGGTCTGCCATGCATGCACGAGCGTGAACGCCACGATGATCAGTGCCACATCAAACGCCAGCGAACCCCAGTAGTTGGCCCGCAGCGCCTTCCAGGCGGCTTTAACATTGATCATGATTCACCCCAAAGCAGGCGATCAACGGCACCACGGTAACCATACTGCTCAAGGTCGATTTTGCCACTCAGAAAAACAAGTCCCTCGGCTTCCAGCATGTCTTTTTGCCTGCGCCAGCCACTTGAATCCTCAGGGAAGGAAATCCTGCCCTGCGCGTTGATGACCCGGTGCCACGGCAAGCGCATGCTCCGTGGCGCCCGCCTGAGCGCATGGCTGACACGTCGTGCTGCCCCTGGCATCCCCGCCAGCCTGGCAACTTCACCATAAGTCAGCACATGGCCCGGCGGTATCTCTGAAACCACCTTCCAGACACTTTGATGCCAGCTATCACCGCTTATTTTGTCAATCTTTTTGTCTGCGTTCATATTGCATTGCAACCAGATTTTTCCAACGGGCTGATCCCCATTAACGAATGACATTGAGCCGCGTGGCAAGTTAGCATGTCATTACACTCATTACCGCGCAACTTACATAGGGACCCATATGACGCAAAAAGCTGACACGGAATTCAAACGGGAAGCCAAACGGGGCAGTCATGATTTTGCTTTTGCTTGCGAATTACTTGATGCCGGCAAGATTTGCCACGTGGGTTTCACCCTGGATAAGCAACCATATGTTCTGCCAATGGCCTATGCCCGTCAGGGTGACCGGCTGCTAATTCACGGCTCAGTCGCCAGCCGGCTGATGAAGAGTCTGGCTTCCGGCCTATGTTGTTGCGTTACCGTTACGCATTTCGATGGACTGGTTTATGCGAGATCTACATTCAATTCTTCGATGAACTACCGATCGGTGATGGTTTTTGGAACCGCAAACCTTATTACCGATCCTCATGAAAAGCGAACAGGTATCCAGACACTGGTTGATCACCTGATGCCCGGCCGCAGGGCTGACCTGAGGGAATCGACGCGCAAAGAACTCCATGCCACCAGTTTACTGTCGCTGCCAATTGAAACTTTCAGCACCAAGTGCCGGACAGGACCGCCGGAAGATACTAGATCAGACCTGGAAACACCGGTATGGGCTGGTGTTGTACCCTTTGACCTCACCGCTGGTGAACCGGTAGATGCACCGAATGTATTGCCGGGGATTGTACGACCGGAGTATTTATAAAAAGTGGGCCGGCATCCGAGCCGGCCCACTTACTGTCACCGTCCCCGCGAACGTGGGAGAGTTATTCGTCAGGGAACAGCGCATCCAGGATGACCGTGCCATCCTGCAAAACCTCAACTACTTCACCACGTGGATCAAAATCCAGTAACAGAGTTTCAGGTTTTTGAGGATCAGTAAATATCAGTCTGCCTGCAGTTTCGCTCTCCACCTCTACAACCTCGATATCACCGACATTAACGCCGGCCACCATCACGGCATAGATTCCAGCCGGAATATGTTCGACTTCAATTACGAATTCATGCTGATCACGGTCGATTGCAAACCTAAGCTCACCTTCAGCACCGTCAATTTCACCCGTATTGTCCATGTCCACTTCAATTTCAATACTATCGCTTGCCCCATGGTCGTCGCTTGCCCCATCGTCGTTGCTTTCACCATCATCGTCGTCTTCTTCTGCACTCAACACGGCATCACCTGAGGTCAGTGCAACGCCATCACCATCAAGCAATTCAATTCGGCAATCACGCGGATCAAAGTTCAACAATGGCCTGCTGTCACTCTCCGGACTACGAAATTCAATTTCACCTTCTCCGTCAGAAACCAGAATATCTCCCCGCTCTTCAGAACAAACTTCCAGTTGGTAAGAACCATCCGGCACGTCTTCTGCTTCTACTCTAAAGTCAGAACGGTCAGCGCGTTCCCAAAAACTGGCCTCGCCTTCACCACTGATGTCATCACGGGCGGGCTGCAAATGAACTTCCAACTTCACAGGTCTCGCGTCCGCAGGCGTATCATCGGATATACCCCCGCTGCAACGGGAGTGGAAAATACGGTTAATGCTCCTGATGCGAAACTCACCGGAACCGATTATGTCTTCAGGTGTGCTAAATATTGCCCGGCCCTCATTACAGTTCTCAAATATCAGGTCCAGCGTGCCTATTTCCTCAACATGAGCATCGCCTTCTACATTCTCACCCATAAAACTGACGTTAAAGGCCGTATAAAGGGTCATGTTGATCTCATTGCCATTGATCGGACCAACACCCAGGTACCAGGCGGTTTGCAGGTCTTCACCGTAGGTAAACCAGTAGGCAATTCCGATTTTCCGGTCACCTCTCTGCTCGCCAATCTGCAGGATAAGACCCTGGCTTTCATGGTCTGGTTGATCCCATGCTCCGGAAAAATAACGGGTAATCAGTGGATTAGATGCGAATGCGGAACTGCTGGCAAACAGTATCAAGAACAGGGATTGCCACGCAGCTTTTTTCAAGATCGGTAATATGTTCATTTTCAAATCTCCATATATGACGCACAGACGAATCCATTCGTCACTGTAAACTGACCCCATACGCACTAGTTTCGCAGTGAAAGACAAAAATATCAAGCCGCTTTGCAATTAACGGTAACTTGCAGTAAAGCAGTTACCTCTGGCCGAAGCCATTCAGGCGAACAGGTTTTCCGGTAATTTATTTCGTATGCTTACCCACAGCCCTTTGTGACGCGGCCAGAATGCCGCGCAGGATATTGATTTCGTTCTGATCCGGCCGGGCGCGGTTGAACAAACGCCTGAGTCGCATCAGCAACCGTTTCGGCTGCTCCGGGTTCAGGAATTCGATATCCAGAAGCGTCTGCTCAAGGTGCACAAAAAAACGCTCCATCTGGCCAGCGTCAACCGGTACCCAATCGAGCGGGGGAGCTGTGACGCCGGTTTCGCTGCTCGCCGACATACGTAATTCGTAACTGATTACCTGTACCGCCTGGGCGAGATTCAGCGAACCGTAATCAGGGTTGGTATCGATATGTACCAATTGCTGGCAGCGCTGCATTTCATCATTGGTCAGGCCAAAACGCTCACGACCAAACAGTATCGCGACATCCTGCGTATCGTGCTCAGCCAAAGCACATTCAGCAGCTTTGCGGACATCCATTTGCGGCATGGATAAACTGCGCAAGCGGGCACTGGTGCCCAATACCAATGAACAACCGTGCAATGCAGACTCAAGTGAGTCATGTACCACTGCGTGCTGTAGCAGGTCATCCGCACCGGAAGCCATCGCAGTGGCCTCAGCATCGGGAAATATTTTTGGAGTGACCAGGTGCAGTTGCTGCAATCCCATGACTTTCATGGCCCTTGCGCTTGCGCCAATGTTGCCTGGATGGGTGGTATTGATAAGAACCACACGAATATTGGACAATCGTGCTGCCACCTGTGCTTCGCTTCTGGTATCCTGTGCCGCCTTCGTATGCATAGAGAGAGTGCTCTTTTCAAGGTGATATCGCCATGGCCCATCCAGTATTAAACATCGCAATAAATGCCGCACATATCGCCGGGGATCTGATGCGTCAGGAATTGCACAAAGTGGCATCCATCCCGGTCACCCGTAAAGCAAGACATGACTATGTCACTGAAATCGACAAGGCCAGCGAAGAGCAGATTGTACGTGAAATCAAACGCTACTACCCGGACCACGCAATCCTTGGCGAAGAAAGCGGAGCACAAGGTGACAGTGATTTTATATGGATCATTGATCCACTGGATGGCACCAGTAATTACCTGCACGGCATGCCGCACTTCGCCGTATCCATTGGCGTGCAAATAAAAGGCCGAATGGAACATGCAGTGGTCTATGACCCGATGCGGGATGAACTGTTTTCTGCCAGCCGTGGCAATGGCGCACATTTGAATAACACGCGTATCAGGGTATCAGCACGCGAAAAAATGGATAACGCCATACTGGCCACAGCGTTTCCGTTCCGTCAGCGCGGCATGATGGGGCTGTATACAGGTATGTTCAGCGAGGTGTTCAGGAAAGTTGAAGACATCCGCCGTTATGGTGCAGCTTCGCTGGATCTTGCCTGGGTGGCTGCCGGCCGCATGGACGGTTACTTCGAGATCGGGCTCAAACCCTGGGATGTAGCAGCCGGTACCCTGCTGGTGCGCGAAGCCGGTGGAGTGGTGGTTGATTTCGAGGGCAGCGACGCGGTTGAGCACTCACACTCAATTCTCGCTGCACCGTTCAAGTTGATGACACCATTGCGGCAGATTATTGAGCCTCGCTGGGCAAAAGCGAAGAAGTAGTAGCGCAAGCAGTAGAGCTTGTGGCCCGGGCACCCGCAGTTCAAATATCAGGGTCTTGCGCCGACGGACGCTCCTTCTTTTTCCACTGCCATCAGGTCGTATTTGCTTACACCCAGCATCAACAGGACTGTACTCGCGACATAGATGGATGAGTAGGTACCGATCACAACACCGGCAATCAAAGTAAACGCGAAACCGTGAATGATTTCACCGCCAAAATAAAACAGGGCAAAAAGTACCAGTAAGGTTGTTGTAGATGTCATCAATGTACGTGACAGGGTTTGGTTGATAGAGCTATTAACCACTTCAACTGGCTGGCGTTTACGGTAACGCGGGAAGTTTTCCCGGATGCGGTCAAACAACACGATAGTGTCATTCAGTGAATAACCCACGACCGCCAGTATCGCCGCTACCACCGTGAGGTCAAATTCAACCTGCACAAAGGACAAGACACCCATACTGATAATAATGTCATGGAGCAGGGCCGCTACCGCACCCACAGAGAACCGCCATTGAAAACGCAGCATGACGTAGAGAAAAACACCGACCATCGCATAGATAACGGCCAGTATGCCCTGCTCAGCCAGTTCATCACCCACTTGCGGACCAACGAATTCAACCCTGCGCATTTCAATTTCACCTTCCACGCCCTCGCTTAATGCCGCCAGCACCCGGGTAGATAGTTCTGCGCTGCTTTCAGTGGCATCGGAAGGTGGAATTCGCACAACGATATCGGTGGCAGCACCGAAGGTCTGCACAATTGAATCAAAACCTGCTGTCTCCAGATTCTTGCGCACATCGGAAATCTGAGGTGCGGAAGGATAGCCTACTTCAATCAGCGTGCCGCCGGTAAAGTCCAATCCGAAATTCAGTCCTTTCACCACCAGGGAAGTGATTGAAGCGACGATCAGTACGGAGGAGAAAACCAGCGCCAGCTTGCTCCGGCCCATGAAATCAATATTTGTCTTGCCGCCTAAAAATCTCATACCAACACCCTAAATAGTCAACTTACGGACACGCTTTTTGCCACCGTAGATCAAATTGATGACAGCCCGTGTACCCACAATCGCAGTGAACATGGAAGTCAAAATACCCAAAGACAATGTAACGGCAAAGCCCTTGATCGGACCGGTGCCGAACAGGAACAGCACGAATGCTGCAATGAGTGTCGTGATATTGGCGTCAGCAATCGTTGAAAAGGCTTTTTCATAACCGGCCCGGATGCTCGCCTGTGGCGTATTGCCATTACGCAATTCCTCACGGATGCGTTCAAATATCAGTACATTGGCGTCCACCGCCATACCGATCGTCAGGACGATACCGGCAATACCCGGCATGGTCAGTGTCGCTCCCAGCATGGATAACAGTGCAACCAGCAATATCAGGTTGATAAACAGCGCCAGGTCCGCCACGAGGCCAAAGACCTTGTAATAAATTGCCATGAACAGCAGCACCAGCACAAAACCGATTACCACTGACTTGAAACCCTGGGCTACGTTATCCGCACCCAGGCTTGGGCCGACGGTACGTTCTTCAACGATCTCCATCGGCGCAGCCAGCGCGCCGGCCCGGAGCAACAGAGACAGCTGCGATGCTTCATTAATAGAACCCAGGCCGGTGGTCTGGAAGCGTTTGCCGAATGGTTCACGTACCACGGCAACACTGATGACATCTTCAATCTTGCGGCCACCGGGTTTTTGTTCGATGTAAACAACAGCCATTCGATTACCCACATTATTACGGGTAAAGTCCAGCATACGCTTGGCACCGACACCATCAAGCGTCACGCTGACGGAAGGCTGTCCGCTCTGCTGGTCAAATGATGCCGATGCACCAATCAACTGGTTACCGGAAACGATCAGGCGTTTCTTGAGCAGCACCGGGTTGCCGCTTTTATCGGTATAAAGACGGGATTCAGGCGGAATCCGACCCGTTTGTGCTGCGGTAAAGGCGTCGTTGCTTTCATCAACAGCACGGTATTCCAGTGTGGCCGTTGCACCGATAATTTTCTTGGCTGCAACCGTATCCTGTATACCAGGCAACTGCACCACTACACGATCGGCACCCTGTTGCTGGATGACCGGCTCCGCAACGCCAAGCTCGTTGACACGGTTTCGCAGCGTGGTGATGTTTTGTTTTAAAGCGGTTTGTTGCAGTGCAAGCAATTGTTGCTCTTTCACGGTGGCAGAGATGCCAAAGGTTTCTCCGGCATCCAATTCCTTGATGTTCAGGCCCTCCAGGCTTTGGTCCGTACGCAGGATATTCATGGTGCGGTCACGATCCGCAGCAGTACGCAACATGGCCAACAGACCATTGCCTTCACGTCGAACCGAAACGTAGCGGATGCCTTCGGTGCGCAAGGCTGCCCGAATATCATCTACAAAGCGGTCCAGCTGCTGGCCGCGGGCCGTATCCATATCAACCTGCATCAGGAAGTGCACACCACCCTGCAAATCCAGACCCAGGGTCATGGGCTTGCCGCCGATGGCGCGCAGGCCCTCCGGGGTTGCGTGTGCCAGGTTTAGCGCAAAGACGAACTGGTCACCCAGCAAGTCATCCAGCACACCTGCCGCCCTGATCTGGTCTTCGGTGTTGGCAAAACGATACAGCAGGCTGTTGCCCTGTCGCTCGTAGCTGCTGTAGCTGATTTTCTCTACCACCAGTGCATCATTGATGTTGGCTGCCAGGTCAACAGGCAACTCAAAACCTCGTGATGACGTCACTTGCAAAGCGGGGTCTTTACCATAAAGATTGGGCAACGCATAGACAAAACCCACGCTAACAATGATAAGTATAAGCAGGTATCGCCAGACAGAATACTGGTTCATGAATCAGTCTCAAATAAAAAAGGAATGCTGCTGATCAAGCTGACTTGATCGTACCCTTGGGCATAATCTTGGCGATCGCCTGAAGTTGCACCCTGATCTGCACCTTGTCCGCTACTTCAAGTGTAATGAAAGATTCGGATACATCGGTAATGCGACCCAGCAGGCCACCGTTGGTTATCACTTCGTCACCTTTGCCCAATTGCGAAACCAATTGGCGGTGCTCTTTTGCGCGCTTCGATTGGGGCCGGATCAGCAAAAAATAAAACACTGCCAAAATTGCGATAAGGAATGGCAATTGACCGAGGAGGCTTGGTGCGTCACCCTCAGCAGCGAATGCACTGGAAATAAAGAAGTCCATAGTTGTCCCTAGAGTTTTCTAATAGATTCGTTTCGTTATCAGCTAAGTGGGGGGCATGTGGCCGTTTTCAAACAACCCGCCGCCATTCAGCCGGCAATTATAAGCTAAGCTGAGTCAGAAAACCGCTGGTTTTTGAAGCAAATTAAAACCCTTTGGCGTAGGCATCAAGGAACTGGCCGGCATATTCAGCCAGCCCGTCGTTCTCGATTGCATTTCTGAGGCCAGCCATCAATTGCTGATAGAAGTACAGGTTATGTACCGTGGCAAGGTGTGGACCGAGCATTTCCTTGCAGCGATCCAGGTGTTTCAGGTAAGCCCGTGAGTAGTTCCGGCAGGTATAGCAGCCGCATTGTTCATCAATGGGCAGCGTATCGAGCTTAAAGCGTGCATTGCGGATTTTGAGCACGCCGTGGCGGGTAAAATAATAGCCATTGCGGGCATTGCGGGTCGGCATGACACAATCAAACATATCCACACCGCGCTGCACCGCCGCGATAATATCCTGAGGGCGCCCTACTCCCATCAGGTAGCGTGGTTTATCCTCCGGCAAATAAGGAAGTGTCGAGGCCAGTACCTGTTCCCGTTCGTGCTCCGGTTCGCCGACCGATAAGCCACCGATCGCATAACCGTCAAAGCCTATATCTATCAGTGCCTGCACGGATTGTTGGCGTAAGCCCCGGTACATGCCGCCCTGGACAATACCAAACAAGGCTGCAGTACTGTCACCGTGCGCCTGACGGCAACGTGCAGCCCAACGCATGGATAACTCCATGGACTCCTGGGCTTGCTTTCGGGTCGCCGGATAGGGTGTGCACTCATCAAAACACATGACAATATCTGAGCCGAGATCGGCCTGTACCGCCATGGACTCTTCCGGACCCAGGAACACGCGGGCACCATCAACCGGCGAGGTGAATGTCACACCTTTTTCTGTGATTTTGCGCCGTTCAGACAGGCTCCAGACCTGGAACCCGCCCGAATCAGTCAGAATGGGTCGCTCCCATTGCATGAACTCATGCAGACTGCCGTGAGCCTTTATTACTTCAGTACCCGGTCGCAGCATCAGGTGAAATGTATTGCCGAGCAGGATTTCGGCACCGGATTCACGCACGGCTTGTGGCGTCATGGCCTTAACCGCGCCATAGGTTCCAACCGGCATAAATGCGGGTGTCTCTACCGTACCACGTGCAAAAGTCAGGCGGCCTCGGCGGGCGGCGGCGTCAATATTCAACAGTTCAAATTGCATCTTTATTGCACCAGCATGGCATCACCGTAGCTGAAAAACCGGTAGCGCTGCTCTACCGCGTGGCGATAGGCTGCCAGTGTTTGCTCACGGCCGGCGAAGGCACTGAGAAGCATCAGCAAGGTGGACTCGGGCAGGTGAAAATTGGTGATCATCGCATCTACTACTCTGAAAGCATAACCCGGATAGATGAAAATCCGGCTGTCGCCGGCAAACGGGGCCAGTTGCCCGTTCTGTGCTGCAGTCTCCAGGCTGCGTACTGCAGTCGTACCCACTGCAATCACACGCCCTCCACGCGCCCTGGCTGCAACTACAGCATCACAGGCTGTCCGTGACACTTCAAGCCACTCAGCGTGCATGTGGTGGTCTTCAATATTATCCGCCCTGACCGGTTGAAATGTCCCGGCACCCACATGTAATGTAACCGTGGTTGACTCAATACCGGCATCTTTGAGCTGATGCAGCAGGGCCCGGTCAAAATGGAGGCCGGCGGTG
>BTRB01000063.1:0-9779 GCA_036986175.1 Gammaproteobacteria bacterium | reverse complement strand
TAAGCAGATCCCCCTCATCATCAACGACAAGTACGGTGTCCAGCCCGAGCGCGCTTGCTACTTCCGGCCAGTCATTCTTTCCTGCAACCAATATTGCTGTGGCGGCTGCATCCGCCAGCGCGCCATCGTCCGTCACCACCGTCGCGGCTGACAGGCCGGATACTGGCCAGCCGGTTGCCGGGTCAAGGATATGTGGATAGCGTTCCAGTTGATCTTGCCGGAATCGCCGTGAATTACCCGAAGTAAACACTGCTTCATCTCCACTGACATCCAGGCCGCCGATAACGCCGCCACCCGGCTTGCTCACGGCAATCTTCCAGGGTTGGTCGTTGCCACCGTATGCCCGCAGATCACCACCGGCATTGACGATGGCGCTTTTCACTCCCATCCCGACCAGCAGGTCGCGGGCGATGTCTACTGCATAACCCTTGGCAATACCGCCAAAATCGAGCTGTACGGCAGGGTTGCTGCTGCTTACCTGATTCCCTTCAATACGGATATCGAGGCTTGAGGGGCTCTTCTCCAACCAGGACCGGATGGCTGCTGGTGCGGGCGGCGGGCCTATGATCGGGTAGTCGGAGGTCTGAAAACCCCACAGAGCAATCAGGCCTCCGATGGCAGGGTTAAAGCGTCCCCCGGTGGTGCGTTCCAACTCCTGGGACCGCCGTATGAGAAAGGCGATATCATCTTGTAGTTCGATTTTGCGGCCTTCGGAAAAAGCCCGGTTGATATCGACCAAATGACCAGGCTCCCAGGCATGCCAGTCACGGTGCATGGATTGAAACCGTTGTTGCAGCATGCCGAATGCTGCGGATGCCTTTTCTTCATCTGTGTCACGCAAGGTGACATCGACCGTGGTGCCAAATACATAAAAAACGGCGTGCTGGTCTTGTGGTTGGCTGCAGGCAACCAGGGCAAAAAGCAACAGGGCGACGAGAATTTTACGCAATACTGCTTGTACCCATGCGCAAAACGCTGCTCTCGAATTCATCTACTGCGATGATTTCAGTGACCATTTCCCGTACGGCTTTGAGCTCCTTAGCCTCGACGTCGGTAATAATTGACTTCGTAACCGCTTCTTCAAGCTGGTTCTGCCAGTCATGCGCATCGAGTTCACCGGTACTTTGAGCTTTCAGAATGCGCCGTTCCAATGGTTCCGTTGCGATCACTCTCGGCAGTGCTGCTTCCAGCAGGCCGATCGGGTTGCCGGTACTTTCAGAAATAAATACTCCATTAGTCAGGCGGTCACGTGTTTCTGAGGGAGAGAGCAATAGCTGAGCGACCTTATGCCCAAGACGGTCACCCGGTTGTTTCTCATGCCGGCCCAGCGGAAAAATAGTCACTGCCAGCAGAACACGAATCGCACGGCTCGGGAAGTTGTCTACCACGCTGGCCAATGCCGTCTGCATTTTGTAGATGGCATCATGGAATGCCCAGGCCAGTATCGGTTGGTCTGCGGAAGGCCGTCCCTGCATCTCAAAGCGCTTGAGCATGGCGGAGCAGATATACAGATGGCTGAGAACATCACCCAGGCGGCCGGAGAGGCGCTCTTTGTACTTGAGCTTGCCACCAAAGGTCAGCATGGCGATATCAGACGCAAAGGCAAGGGAAGCTGAGTACCGCGTGAGTTTCCGGTAGTACCTGGCAGTCTTGCGGTCTGAGGGAACTACAGCAAAACGGGCAAGGCTCAGACCCAGCAACATACTGCGTACGCCATTGCTGATGCTGTAGCCGATGTGGCGGAACAGGTGGTGATCAAATTCTTCAAGGCCGCGGGCTTTGTCTTCCAGCCGGGCAGCCGACATTTCTTGCAAAACATACGGGTGGCAGCGGATCGCACCCTGGCCAAAAATCATCATGCTACGGGTCAGAATATTGGCACCCTCAACGGTTATCCAGATGGGTAATCCCATCCAGCCGCGGCCGAGGTAGTTGCGCGGGCCCATGATGATACCTTTGCCACCGTGGACATCCATGGCATCAGAGACCACCTTGCGGGTCATTTCAGTCGCATGATATTTGGCAATCGCTGACGGTACGGCGGGTTTTTCACCCATGTCCACAGCCGATGCAGTCATACGGGACAACGCCGATGTTGCATAGGTGTACCCGGCCAGTCTTGCCAGCGCTTCTTCAACCCCCTCAAAACGGCCAATGGGCAGGTTGAACTGCTTGCGGATACGGGCATATGCACCCGTTGAAAGTGCACTTAGTTTTGCTCCACCCGTTGAAGAGGAGGGTAGCGTAATGGCGCGGCCGACAGAGAGCAATTCGATCAGCATACGCCAGCCCTCGCCGGCCCTTTCGATACCACCGACCAACGAGTCCAAAGGCACAAAAACGTCTTTGCCCCGGATCGGCCCATTGCTGAAGGGCATGTATAACGGAATATGGCGTTTGCCGATTTCCATACCCGGGGCTTCACGGGGTACCAGCGCCAGGCTGATACCGAGGTCTTTCCTGTCTCCCACCAACCCATCGGGGTCATACAGCCTGAAGGCCAGACCGATAATGGTTGCTACCGGGGCCAGGGTAATATATCGCTTGTCAAAGTTGAGGCGGATGCCGACAATATTTTTGCCGTCGTATTTACCTTTACAGATTATCCCGGTATCCGGGATGGAGGTTGCATCAGAGCCGGCGGTGGGCCCGGTCAGACCAAAGCATGGGATCTCTTCACCACTGGCAAGACGGGGGAGGTAGTAATCTTTTTGCTCTTGTGTACCGTAATGTACCAAAAGCTCAGCTGGGCCCAGTGAGTTTGGAACCGCTATGGTGGTGCCTGCAAGAGGACAGACCGATGACACTTTCTGCAACACTGCCCGGTGGGCAATTGCGGAGAAGCCAAGCCCGCCGTACTCGGTGGGTATGATCATGCCCAGGAAGCGATGTTCTTTCAGAAAGTCCCAGATTTCGGGTGGCAGGTCGGCAAGTTCGTGGGCATTCCGCCAGGGGTTGAGCATGTCACTCAGAACTTCTACAGGTCCATCGACAAAAGCCTGTTCAGCCTCGGTCAGTTCAGGCCATTGTTGTGCCAGCAAGGTATTCCAATTCGGGTTACCGGTAAAAAGCTCGCCTTCCCAGCCGACTGTTCCGGCCTCAAGCGCAACCTGTTCTGTCTCAGACAGGGTGGGTAGCATCTTCCGGTAAATTGCGAGAAATGGTTCGCTGAGCCAACGGCGGCGGATGGGTTTGTAATTCAGTGGGATGGCGAAGGCGGCAAACAATACCGACAAAATGACGATGGCCAGGGTTGAGACGGTGGTGAAAACGGCAAACCCGGCAAGCACTGCCGTCATGGCCGCAGTCCAGGGAAGCAAACGGTTGCCGCGAAAAGCGGCTATGAGCGAAATACCCAGCAAGCTTAAAATCAGGATCCAGAACATTGCTTTAACCCTCCGAAAAATTCAGACACGCTTTCCCCTCGCGCCACCAAAGGCATTAAATAAGACCGTGTGACAGGAAAATCGTTCCATACGGTGGAGTATGGTGGAGACTTTGATCAGAGTCAACCGCCAACCTCATAACGCTGGATCAGTGTTCACCGGAACGTTCAGCACCAGGCTTGAAGGGGTACTGATTTAGGTGGCCAGGATACTTTGTTACAGCACGCTGTTCGGTTATGCTTAGCGATTCGCAGTTAACAGTTTCCGGGTAGAGTTTGTGGCTCAAGCAGCAGCAAAAAAAACGAAAGAACGGTCAACACTCAGAGCAGGCGACTGGGAGCAGCAGGCGCTGGAGATGATCGCTGAGAGAGGCATACGGGCCGTTGCAGTGGAATCGCTTGCTCGCCGCATGGGTGTTACCAAGGGTAGTTTTTACTGGCATTTCCCCAACCGGAATGCATTGCTGGAACAATCTTTATTACGCTGGGAAAAACACGACGAGGCGAACCTGCAAGTTTTTCTGGGTGCCATAGCTGATCCCCGCGACAGGTTGAGGTCATTCTTCAGGCGTACCGGCCGGGAGAAACTTACTCACAAAGTTTACAGCGCATTGTGTTCGGCAGCAGACCACCCACTGGTGGAGCCACTGTTGGAACGGGTGGCAGGACGCCGTATGCAACACATTGAAGCGGCTTTTGCCGAAATCGGTTTCGGCTCCGCTGAGGCATCGCATCGCGCACGCCTGACATATTCAGCATATTTGGGGTTTTTGCAATTGCAGAGACAGCATCAGGCACCAAACTTGAGTTCCGGGGAATTTGAAGCCTATATGACTCACGTCATCGCAACTTTGATTCCCGGGAAGATTTGAAGAGGTAGTTAACGTGACCAGTAACCAGCTTTTGCAAAAATGGGTCGAGGAAGTAAGTGAATTGACCCGCCCGGATAACATCCATTGGTGTACAGGTAGTGATGAAGAGAACCGGAAACTTGTTGATGGCATGCTGGCAAGCGGGGAATTTATTGAGCTGAACCAGGAGACGCATCCGGGTTGCTATTTGCACCGCTCGGATCCAAATGATGTCGCCAGGGTCGAGCACGTTACTTTCATATGCACGCCAGCGCGCGATGATGCCGGTCCGAACAACCATTGGATGGATCCGGAAGAGGCCAGGGCCAGGATGCGTGATCTCTATGCTGGCTGCATGCAGGGCCGCACTTTGTATGTCATTCCTTATTGCATGGGCCCGATTGACTCACCCTTGTCACGTTGTGGTGTTGAAATCACAGACAGCCCTTATGTGGTCGTCAACATGCGCATGATGACCCGCATGGGCAGTGCTGCGTTGGCCCGCATTGAGCGCGAAGGTACTTTTGTAAAGGGCCTGCACTCCATCGGTGAACTGGACCCTGAGCGACGCTTTATCATGCATTTTCCCGAAGACCTGATGATTCAGAGCTTTGGTTCCGGCTATGGTGGCAACGCATTGTTGGGTAAGAAATGCCATGCATTGAGAATTGCCAGTTTCCAGGCCCGTAGCGAAGGCTGGCTGGCTGAACATATGTTGATAGTGGGGATCGAGAACCCGCAGGGAGAGACGCATTACATTGCCGCGGCATTTCCGTCGGCCTGCGGCAAGACCAACCTCGCCATGCTGATTCCACCGGCAGAGTACGATGGCTGGAAAGTCTGGACCGTCGGTGATGATATCTGCTGGATGCAACCAGGTGATGACGGTCGCCTGTGGGCGATCAATCCGGAGGCCGGGTTTTTCGGTGTGGCGCCCGGCACCGGCGCAGGCACTAACCCGAATGCCCTGGCCATGCTCAGCAACAATGCCATTTTTACCAATGTTGGTGTAACGGCTGATAATCAGCCCTGGTGGGAAGGTAAAGACGACGGCGTGCCGGTGACCGACTGGCGGGGTAATCCCTGTGATCCGGAGGCCGGTCCGGCTGCGCATGCAAATTCCCGTTTTACCGTGCCGATGAAGCAATGCCCTTCTTATTCGAGCAAGGCGGAGGCTGCGGGAGGTGTGCCGATTTCCGCCATCATATTTGGCGGTCGCAGAGAACGGCTGGTCCCCCTGGTAATGGAGAGTAAATCCTGGCAACACGGTGTTTTACTCGGTGCGAGTATGGCTTCGGAGACGACGGCAGCCGCCAGCGGAGCTGTTGGAGTTGTGCGCCGTGATCCAATGGCCATGAAGCCATTTTGTGGTTACAATTTCGCTGATTACTGGAGCCACTGGTTAACTTTCGCTGACCGTGCCGGCAATTTGCCACCGATTTTTCATGTGAACTGGTTCAGAAAAGACGAAAACGGCAAATTCATGTGGCCGGGTTTTGGCGACAACATGCGTGTGTTGGAATGGATCATCAATCGCTGTAAAGGTCAAGCCGGCGTAAATGAAACCGCCATTGGCGGTATACCGCTTCCATCCGATATCAATACCAACGGCCTTGATACTGATAACGCTATGCTTGCAGCATTGCTTGATGTTGATGTTGAGGCCTGGTCTGCCGAGCTGGAGCAAATCAGGGAGTATCTGCACCAGTACGGTGATCGCCTGCCTGCTCAAATGATCGTGGAGCTGGATAAAGTAGCTGCGGAACTATCGGCAGCTGCCTGACAGCGTGAATCAGGTCAAAGCTGACTTGACTGGCCGGGCGCCACTAACTCTTGCGGTTATAATCAATCATGAGCAGGCTGATCAAGATTTATGGTGAAAGAAACACCAATACCAATTACCTGGAAAAATTGATTCACCTGAATCTTGATGCAAAACAGCTTCCGGGCGTAGCGCCACGCTACGTTAAGACCATTCAGAAAATTCTGCCGGGTAAGGAATGGTTGCGGGATTTATTCTTTTCCGTGACCCGTCATCGCAACCTGGGGTGGAAGCATACGTGCGTAATGTCTGCGTCAGAACTCAGGCACTACGGCGTTCATAAGCGTGACATATGCTTCGTGAGCATCACCAAGAACCCCTATTCATGGCTGCTCTCGCTGTATCGCAAACCCTACAGCCATCAATATTCAGGGGGCGGACCTGATTTCGAGACTTTTCTTCAGACACCGTGGAAAACGGTCGCCAGGGATAACTGTGAAAATCTATTGGCCAGCCCGATTGCACTTTGGAACATGAAGAATGCAGCGTATTTGCGGCTGGGAATTTTCGACGGTCTGAATATCATGACCGAGAGCACTTTCCAGAATCCGGAATCCGTTATCGAGAAAATTAGTCATCATTTCTCCATCGATAGATTGTCTGATAATTTCTTAAATTATGAAAAATCCACAAAGGATGAGAGCAAGAATTTTGCCTATTACCGGGATTACTATGTGAACGAGAGGTGGCGTGAGGATCTTTCAGCGCGAGCCACCTCTATCATTGGTAAAGCAGTAGACAGGAATCTAATGCGTCATTTTGGTTATAAGGTATTGGGGGCATAAGTAACGCTGCCAGACCGGGCCAATCCCGATCTGGCCAATCCTGATTTGACACATCTCAATCAATCAGAGGCAGTTACAGTTGCCCGTGCATCATCCAGTGCTTCCCTGAAGGCTATGGCCCAGGAAGACATCAGGCGTTTAGCGGTAGAGCGGTTGCTGACACTGGTGCGCCATTGTAGGTAGCCCTTCCGGTAATCCCGTTTGCGGTCTCTTGCCGTGACAATCTTGTCATTGGTGCGCGAATCGTATAACTCAAGGACAAGTGTCATTTCACCGGCCGATTCAGAATAGCTGTAGGTACGGCTTGCGGTCATGATATCCGGTGCAATAACGTCCAGGTCGACGATGGCCGGCTTGGCTATCAGCACATCTTCACCGGCTTGATCAGTCAGTTCATAGCCGCCATCAACCAGTTCGGCAGTAAAGACCTCCCTGAACAGCGTAGCGACGTCCTGGCGTATGCGCTCCATATCGCTGTCCTTTACTCTGGATACTCCCCTTTGGCTACGGTTCTGGTCACGTTGCCAGTTTTTTTTGAATGCTACGCTGGCATCCTCGAGCATAATACGATTGTAAATGCCGAGGTCGGCACCGGGGTCAGCATAGATGGTGGTCATTTTGGTGTCTTTGACCAGCTCCATGCCTTCCTCATTAATGGCCGGCAGGTCCTTCTTTGCCCAAACCGGTGATGTCGCCAGGGCAGCCACCAAAAGGCTGGAAATGATCAATGAAACTTTACGTGCTTTCATGGTTTAACTCCTGCTGATGCTGATTCAATCAGCGTTTCCAATTATAAAAGTAATGACAGCATAATTCACTTAAGGTTTATGCCAACCACTGCGTTGCTCCAGATTAGACCGGCGTACTGGCGTAGTTCTTGCAGTCGGTATACTGTTTAAAAATAGGCCACACCAGCAACAGGTTTCAGCCAAAAGCCGTAGGAGATCATACTGGCTTTAAACCCTTTTTACCGGGTCTCATCTAAATGTTCATGGGAGGAATGCAAGCGGTGACAGCGTGGCGGCATGGCAAGTCAGAGTTGTCCGTTATGGAATCGCAGCAGGTCGAGAGGGCCCGGGGCGGCGACCGCCACGCATTTGAACAGCTTTACCGTAGTCATTGCGACAGGATATACGCGCTGTGCTGGCGTATGTGTGGTGGCGACAAAGCGTTGGCGGAAGACATGGCGCAGGACGCATTTGTGCGGGCATGGAACAAATTGCACCTGTTTCGGGGCGACAGCAAGTTCGGAACCTGGTTGCACCGCCTGACCGTTAACGTGATTTTAAGTGACAAACGTATTCGGGTAAAACGGCTGCGGCGCGAACAGGAGTTAGGTGAAAGTGTTGAGCGAACGATGGTTGGCGAGCGTGATGTGTCAGCGGGATTGCGCAAGGATCTGGAAGCCGCCATTGCCGGGCTGCCGGAACGGGCGAGAACTGTATTGGTACTATATGACATTGAGGGTTACCGGCACGCGGAAATAGCAGAAATAACCGGAATGGCAGTGGGCTCTTCAAAAGCACAGCTGCACCGGGCCCGGAAACTGGTGCGCCGATCCCTGCTGGATGAAACCTGAAACAGGAGTCGGAAAGACCAGGTAGTAACAGGATGGATAAACAGCAACATGAGTAATTGCCAGATGAATGAAACTGAATTAAGTAACGCGATCGATTCATTGCCACGGCGTATCAGGCCGCAGCGTGATTTATGGCCAGGGATAAGTAACCGGCTTGAAGCGGGGAAAGTGCCAACCGCACGGTCTGCGCCATCTTTTTTGTGGCGTAGGTTTGCTATCGCTGCGGCGGTCCTGTTGGCACTGACCACGGGCATATTCATCGGGCGTGGTATTGATGCACCGCCGGCAGGGCAAATGCCGCTGCTGGAGTATTTGCTGGCCGGAACGATCGAGACGACCGAACGTGAATACCAGGCCGCCTTCCGTGAGTTGGTGCCACTTGATTATTCAGGTATGCGCCTGGCAGGCGCTGACCCGGAGTCCTTGCGCGGTAGCTGGGATGACTTGCAAGAGGCTGAATCCTCATTATTGGCCGCCCTGCGGGAGTACCCCGCGAATATCTTTTTAAATGAAAAATTACTGGATCTCAGATCGCAGCAACTACAGTTTGTTAAACGGATGGTATTGCTCGAGCAAAATAACTGGAGAAGGACATGAAACCCGGAAAGCTGAGTTTAATTATTACCCTGTGTGCCCTGGCGCCATTGTCAGGGTGGGCTGGAGAACCGCTGGATCAGCGCTGGACCGTGGATGCGCGCGTCAGGGTATCTGTTGAGAACGTTGCCGGCAAAATTGAAATACAGGGCTGGGATCGGAATGAAGTGCACCTGACCGGCAAGCTCGGCGATAGCGTGGATGAACTGGAAATCGATGTAACTGACTCAGTCCTGCAGATTACAGTTGTTAATCGAAATGAGCGGGATATCGACGAGACCCTGTTAAGGCTGAAGGTGCCTGAAGGAGCCAATATTGATGCCTCTGCAGTAAGTGCAGACATTGAAATCTCAGGCCTGAATAATGAAAAATTGACGGGTACTTCTGTTAGCGGCGATGTGGAAGTCCAGGCGCGTAGCCAATGGGTGTCACTTGAGTCGGTCAGCGGCGATGTTGGCTTTCGTGGTCAAACCGCGCGTGTTTCTGCAGAGTCGGTAAGCGGCGATATTGAGTTGTCCGGAATATCGGGTGATGTTGAGGCAACCACTGTGTCCGGCGATATGGCATTGGAAGCCGGTATGATGGACAGCGGCAAATTGGAAACGGTTTCAGGTGATATCCGGATTTCAGCGGAATTATCCGCCAGTGGCAAGCTCAGTGCAGAGAGCATGAGCGGTGATGTTACCGTCAGTCTGCCCGCCTCACAGTCCGGCCTTTTCAGGGCACAAAGTTTCAGTGGGCGGATCAATACAGTGTATTGATC
>BTRB01000062.1:0-10222 GCA_036986175.1 Gammaproteobacteria bacterium | reverse complement strand
CCGCGGGCAATGAGAAATTCTCATTGCCCGGATATCTGCAAGGACGCTGGACCTAACCAGCGACCCGGGTTACCAGCCCCATGGCCTATCTGCGGGGTTAAGGTTCGTCTGTTTGGACGTTGCCTTCCGGGTCACCTTGTAAGCTGTGCCGGCCAGTTCAGATTTCTCTTCACGGTATGGCCAGCCAATCGCTGATTCCTTTATTTGTTTGGGCCCCATTTCGTCAAGCGAAGCCTCGGCGGCTTTCAGTTCATCATGTCGTTGTGGCGCTCGATCCTTGCTCTCATTTCCGGGCCAACCCCAGGGCACTGCATCCGCTGGCGCTATCGCAGCAGCCCGGGCAGCCTGTGATGGATTGGTATTCTCACCCCATCCCCAGGGTGTCGGCGTACCACTGGCAGTGCTGTGAGCAACTTTACGCTCAACATAGGCAAGGGGTGGCGTGTTCTTTGCGCCTGATGAAAAGGACCGATAGACCGTTCTTCCAGCGTCTGTGAGTAAATGGTAGAGCCACAGCGCGACCAGTGCCACGATTAAGCTGGCGGTAAAAAGAGATACGTAAAAAAACATCCTAAAGCTCCCGCTTCCAACTGAATTTACGTCACATAAAGTGCGTAAAAAACCGTATACCCAAACCATTAGAGCTGGGTATGGTGAGGCTTGTTTTACCGAAGCAGACAGTGTTCACTGTCCGGCAGTCTGACGTGGGCGCCCCTTGATAGAGATCGCCTGTTCTTTCCTTGTCTGTTTCTGGCCCAAATACAAAATATGCCAGAACGAGCCAACCTTGGCTTTACCGCTCTGCACCGAGCCAACCGATTCGGTGCCAAGCCTAAATCAATCCAACTGTCAAATCCGCCTTAGCAATCGAAAAATAAGTATTTCGAGACAGTTAGAATCTCATGCATAAGTATAGCATATAATAGCTACGTTGTGCGTATATTTGATCAACGCGATTGACGCATGCCTACCGCCTGAAAGTTAAAATGAAGCATCGCTGGTTACCAGACTAACGCTAAAGTCCTTCAGCTCGCTGAGTAGTACTGAGTCGAAAGCACGACCAAAGTTCGTGTTTTCCCATCGGTCCCATCTGGCACCGTCAGGCGGCCCGAGCGGGTACTCCTCCACCGGAAAGGCTTGTTCGCTCCAATGTGAACCGTTCCGGATTCCGATCAGGTGCTGCTTTCCCTGCAAGACGGCGACAAGTCCACCGCCAGATGAACCGTTGCCGGAATCACAATCGTCCAGCAGCTGTCCTTTCCATACTCCGCCGCCCAGATCGCCACTGTAGCTTTCGTTCACCCTGCAATGCCTGCTTACGCTAATGACGCCGGCAACAGAGTCAAAAGCAATCAGCCTGATTTCACCACCGGATTGTTGAAATGATTCTATATTTGCAAAAGTAAAGGCACTTGGCACGAGCGCTTCTGCCGGGTTAAACCCTTTCCAGGGCTTGGGCACGTACAAGAAAACCCAGTCACCCTCACCAAACTCGAGACCGTTTGTTGCCCTGTTGGGATCATATGTTCCCATCCTCAGCTGTCGAAGATCAATTTTTGCCCGGTACCTGCGTAACTTTTCCAGCGCAAGGAATTGAAATTCACAACGCTTGAATCGTTGTTTCCGGTCGAGGTCATACAGCACATGTGCCGCGCTTGCCAGCACGGCACCCTTGAGACCGGGTGCGAACTCACGCGTATCGATCACCATCGCTGTACCACGGATCTTTCCGTCGCATTTGATGGTGCCCGCACCCACCCGCTGATCCGCCAGGGACCCCCGCTTGAGACGTCCGCCCGATAGCTGCTGTCGGCTATCTTCAACGCCATTAGTCGGATCGCCGTCGCCAAAGATGTTGACTGGTATGGCTTTCAGATCCCGGGCAAATGCTGCGAATGCAACCACAGACAGCATTGCAGCAAGCAGCAATGGCCTGAATATGAATTTGTATGTGTATGTGCGTGGATCGGGCTGCATGGAAGCAGAGATTATACGGGTTCCAGTAGCCGGATATCCCTGTATCATAGGCAAGGTGCAAAAACTAAAGCAACTGGTGGAACAACTCCCCAAGGCTGAACTGCATATTCATATAGAAGGCAGCCTTGAGCCGGCGATGATGCTGGAACTGGCCAGGCGTAACGCTGTTGAGCTGCCATATCCAGACATAGAAACGATCAATAAAGCATATGACTTCAATTGTTTACAAGACTTTCTGGATCTTTATTATCAAGGCATGTCCGTCTTACGAACCGAGCAGGATTTTCATGACCTGACCTGGGCTTACCTACTGCGTTGCAAGCAGCAAAATGTTGTTCATTGCGAAATATTCTTCGACCCCCAGGGGCACACTGAACGCGGCATTGACTTCGCTACATTCATGGATGGGTTCGGATCAGCGCTCACTAAGGCCGAAGCTGAACTTGGTATCACCAGCAAACTGATTATGTGTTTTCTGCGCCATCTGGATGAACAGAGTGCTTTTGACACGCTGGAGACCGCACTGCCCTTCCTGGACAAAATTTCAGCTGTGGGACTGGATTCATCCGAGCTTGGATATCCTCCGAATTTGTTCAAAAATGTTTTTAAACGTGCCGCCGAACTGGGTCTAAAGCGCGTAGCGCATGCAGGTGAGGAAGGCCCGGCAGAATATGTGTATGAGGCACTGGACTTGCTGTATGTTGACCGCATCGATCATGGTAATCGTTCACTGGAAAACAGGGCCCTGGTGAAACGCCTGGTAAACGACAATATGCCACTGACGGTTTGCCCGCAGTCCAATCTGCGTCTTGCAGTAGTCACCGACATGGCTGATCATCCGATACGAAAAATGTTGGCGCTGGGGCTCAATGCCTGCATTAATTCTGATGATCCAGCCTATTTCGGTGCTTACATGAATGAAAATTTCTTCGCGCTGATAGAAGCTGTCAAGCTGACGCGTAACGAAATATTTCAACTTGTCACGAACAGCTTTGCAGCATCTTTCCTGACACAAGCCGAAAAACAAAACCATCTGGATCGCCTGAATATGATACGCAACAAGGCCTGAAACCCAACACCACGAGCCACCCGGAGCACCAGTAACACATGCATGATTCAGATCACCTACAGCAGGGCTTTTCCATGGCCGATATTGCCGGTAAACCTGTCACCTCCCGCCGCGCACTTGCCGGTGGGGAGATCATTGTAGGTGAGACTGCTTTCGCAATGCTGCGTGATAAAACCCTGCCCAAGGGTGACGCATTGGCATTGGCGGAATTCGCCGGTATCCAGGCTGCCAAGCAAACACCCTTCCTGCTTGCCCTGTGCCACCCGATCTCACTGAATCGTGTTTCTATTCACACTGCGCTGAATGAAAACAGGCAGGCGGTCGAGGTCTATGCGCTGGCGGAAATTAATGCTCAGACCGGTGTAGAAATGGAAGCACTCTGCGGCCTGAATATTGCACTGCTGACCGTTTGGGATCTGACCAAGCCGATCAATGCGGCACTGGAAATCAATGCCATCAAGCTGCTCTTCAAGTCCGGCGGAAAACGCGGTGACTGGGTGCATCCGGATGGCCTGTCTGCCAGGGCACAATCCATATTAGATGGTAATTGAGAACAATAATTTACGTTATGCCGCCCACCTGCCCCTCGCCGGTATAGGCGCGCATGGCCAGGGCCGTATCCGCGCTTCACATATCGCCCTGATCGGGGTTGGCGGTCTGGGTTGTGCTGCCGCCCAATATCTTGTCTCGAGCGGTATTGGCGAATTGACTTTATGCGATTTCGATGACGTAGCCGAAAGCAACCTGGCGCGCCAGATACTTTACACAGTTTCCGACCTTGGGCGTGCAAAAGTCGAAGTTGCAGCAGAAACGTTACAAGCTTTGAGTGCGGAAACAAAGATCAACACCCGTGCAAATCGCATGACGGATGGGGATATGCAATCGCTGTTTCCAGGCTGTGATTTTGTCATAGATGCCAGCGACAATTATGGCACCCGCCTGGCAGTGAACCGCACAGCTCTGGCTGGCAAGATTCCATGGTTGATGGCATCCTGCATCCGCCTGGAAGGCCAACTGATGCTGTTACGCCCGGACCTGCCGGACCAGCCCTGTTACCGCTGTGCCTATGGTGAGGCACCGGATACCCTGGAAGACTGCCCCGGTGCGGGAATCTTTGCGCCGGTTGCAGGCATTGTCGGCGCCTCTGCGGCGCATTTCGCTTTGGCTTGTCTCGCCGGATTATCCGTGCCCCAGGGTTTGCATCTGCTTGATGCTACCCATTGGAACTGGCAATCCCTGAAGATCAAAAGAAATCCCGACTGCAGGGACTGCAGCCACTAGTGTAGTGTCAACCCTGTAACGTAGGATCAGTGTTGACACTACACTAGCCGCGCTAACCCCGGGATCTGAACTACTCGGTACTTGCAACGGATTCGTCGCCGGTCAGCGCGTGCCTTAAGACATGCCACGGCAAGGTCGCGCACTTGACCCGTGAGGGATAGCGTCCGGCAAACGTCAGCGCGGCCAATTCACCCAACTGTTGATCCCTTTTCTCATCGGACCCTTCCAGAATAGCTGCGTGGATCTGATCAAATAGTTCTTCCGCTTGCTGTAGACTTAGTCCATGCAAATGCGTGGCCAGCAAGGATGCAGATGCTATCGAGATGGCACAACCCACACTTTCTGCCACCGCTTGCTCAATTACACCACCGTCATTGACCACGAACTGCAATTTGATACGGTCACCACAAAAAGGGTTTTCTCCATACGCTTCGTGGGTGGGATTTTCAAGCGTACCGTGATGGCGTGGAAACTGGCTGTGCTCAATGATGATCTCGCTGTAACGCTGCATGCGGTCATCACTCATGCTCGTGCTCCTTCAAGGTGATATTACCCTGCCGCCGCGCAATGTTGACAATTAACCCACTCGCTGATGCCACTCACATAGTGTTCTTTCTTCCAGATGGGTAAACGGTTTTTTAGCTCGTCAATGATATACCGGCAGGCAGCAAAGGCTTCGCTCCGGTGCGCTGAAGTCACGCACACGATAACGGCAATATCGCTGAGTTCCAGCAAGCCCTCCCGGTGTATGCACATCGCATTGCTGATGCCAAAACGCTCGCTGGCTTCATCGATGATCCTCGCGCCCTCTTTCTCAGCCAGCGGTCTGTACACCTCGTATTCAAGACGCTCGACCGCCTGGCCTTCATTGTGGTTCCGGATCCAGCCCTCAAACACAACCAATGCGCCGCAGCTGTTGTCAGCAACAGACCGCCTGGCTGCAACCGGATCAATGCTTACGTCACTGACTGCGAACTTCATCCGCCTGCTACCGGTGGGAAAAACAATATTTCGTCGCCTTCGGCCAGGGATGTTTCCCAGCCAGCCATTTCATCATTCACTGCGACCAGTGCCGCAGCTTCCGGCATAAGCGTGGCATGTTTCCCGGTCATCTCCTGAAACAGTTCCGCAGCCGTGCCCCCGGGCCAGTCAACGAGTTCGGATGCAACACCGGTCTGCTCACGAAACAAGGCAAAATATCGAACTTTAACTTTCATCAGCCACCCATCCGGTACATTTCAACATGAGGCTGATGCCGTGGTAAGCGACTTCTTAACTCGCTATACCTGTCCCCGCGTTTTGACCACAACGCTGTGATCTCGGCAGCCAGGTCATCGGCACTCAGGCCCGCACGTATTTTATCGCGCAATTCGGTTCCGTGTGCAGAAAACAGGCAACTGTAAAACACACCGTCCGCAGTAATCCTGGCACGTGAACAATCACCGCAGAAGGGTTCTGTGATCGAAGAAATAAATCCTATTTCACCTCCGCCGTCTTCGAATGCGTAGCGCCTTGCCGTCTCACTGGCGGCTTGCCAGGCAACCGGTTTCAGGGGCCAGCGAGCATGGATGTTCTTCAATAATTCAGCGCTGGGCACAACCAGGTCGCGATTCCAGTGATTAACGTTGCCGACGTCCATAAACTCGATCAGCCTCACCGTGTGCCCGCTATTTCTGAAATGCGCGACCAGGCCAACCACGGTGTGGTCGTTGACATTGCGCTGCACGACAGTATTGATCTTCAGGTGCCTGAAACCGGCCTGTTCAGCCGCGTCGATACCATCAAGCACTTCGGTTACCGAACCGTGGTTACCGGCCATCTGCCGGAACACAGGTTCGTCCAGGCTATCCAGACTGACGGTAATTCTTCCCAGTCCTGCGTCTTTGAGGGCCGCAGCGTGGCGTGGCAAAAGAACTGCATTGGTGGTTAAAGCCAGATCGGTCAGTCCCTCTATGGTCGCAAGACGACCGACCAACTCTGTAAACCCGGGGCGCAGCAGCGGCTCACCGCCCGTTAAACGTACCTTGTGAACACCGAGCCTGACAAACGCACTCACAATAAACTCGATTTCTCCATCACTAAGCAGATGGTGTGGTGGTAAAAACACACCCTGTCCATGCAGGGATTCCTCTGGCATGCAGTACGTACAACGCAGGTTGCATCGATCCAGAACGGAAATCCGCAGATCCTTTAGCGGTCTGCCAAGCGTGTCATTGAGTGCTGTAAAATGCATAGAAACCTTTATATGGGAGCCGTATTGCTCAATTAATGGCCAGCCCGATCCATCGCCAGATCAAGCGCACGGCGACGTAGAGTATCAGAACTGCAGTCAGACGTTTGATCCAGGTTTCAGGTATTTTATGAATACCGAGGCGACTGCCTATCTGTCCACCGATGATAACTGCAATAAACAAAGGCCATGCCTGGGCAATGCCCTGTGTCGGCGAATATTCACCCGCCTTCATCATTTGCCCGACAAGCCCCGCCACGGAGTTAACCAGGATAAACCCGCTGGTTATGCCGGCGACCGTGCGCGGTGGTGCCAGCCGCAGAAGGTAAATAACAGGTGCCAGGAAAATTCCGCCACCGATTCCGGTTATACCTGCCAGGAAGCCGATTACACCGCCTACGGGCATCGCTGTCAGCCACAAACTCGATTTACTGCCACCCGGTGCATCTGTTGAGACTCGCGGTTTCCGCAACATTTGCACCGCCGCAACCAACAGGCTGATGCCCAGCAACCCAATAAATAGCTGTTCTGAAACAATCAGCCTGCCGCCAAGCCACGCCATCGGCACTGAAAGCGCGATGTAAGGCAACAGTCTCGAAACAGAAAGGTGACCTGTACGCATATGGTGAAATACACCACCCGTCACTACCAGGATATTGCAACTCAAGGCAATCGCCGGCACAAGGCGGGAATCAACACCCGTCAAAACCAGCAGCGCATTGTAGGTGGAGCCACCACCAAAACCGACCGAGGAGTAAGCGATTGCAGTCAGAAAAAACAAGCCGGCGAGAATCAATAGTGGCATGCAGCTGAATTCGTTTTTAAAGGCCGCATTATGAACCAGATAATCCCCCGTCGCCATGCAGACTATACATGACCATTCGCCCATGCCCTTCCCCTTCCCCACGGGTAATATGGCGAGACCAATTACCAGGGGACTCACATGCTTTACCCAACAAAACCCAAAAACACGCTACTAACGTTCCTGACTTTCTCGCTACTGGCGCTATCGAGTACCCCCTTTGCGCAAGATACATCCAATTTCACCCCCGAATGGGTGCAGCGCTCCAATGAGATCGCTTACAAGATTTTGGAATCCCGCGCGAAGTTTGCCCCTGAATTTTCCAGCCAGACCGGCGTTTCAGGCTATGACGAGGAAATTTTTGATCTCGGTGAAAATCTTTATGAACGGCAAATTGCCAATTCAGAACAAAACCTCGCCATGTTGAATGAATTATTGACCACGGAAGAAGATCCCCGTGTGGTCCAGGATATCGAGATCATGCTCAAGGCCACACGCGATGATATCGAGAAAAATCGCGTCGAATATGAGCGTGTTTTACCCTATGGCAACCTGACCGGTCTGGTTTTTGCCGGTTTCAGAGGCTTGCTGGATAAACAGGTCCCGCTTGAACGCCAGCAAGCGGCCCTGGTTCGCCTCAAAAAATACACCGGCCAGGCAGAAGGCTACAAGCCACTGACGGAACTGGCCAGGATTCGTTTAACCGAACGCGCAGAAATACCGGGTTTGATCAAACCCTTCGTCGGTGAAGTCAGGCAGGACCTTGAACGTGCACCGATCATACTGGAAGGCCTGAAAGGCGTCTTTGCAGCAACAAAGCTCGAAGGCTACGAACAGGACCTGGCCTTGTTGACCGAACAATTCACGGCTTACAACGCCTGGGTGGAAGAAGCCATACTGCCCAACACCAGGGATAGCGCTGCATTGCCACGTGAACTATACGAACTGCAGCTAAAGAACTATGGCGTGGAAGATTCACCTGAGCAACTGATCAGAACGGGCCAGGTCGCGTTTATGAATATCCGCAATGAAATGACAGCCCTGGCACCGCTGGTGGCGAAACTAAAGGGCTATGAGACCAACAACTATCGCGAAATCATCAAGCTGCTCAAGAAGGAACAGGTTCATGGTGATGAATTGATGGCGACATACCGTGAAATCATGGTGGAACTCGATGCCATTATTGAGCGGGAAAACCTCGTTTCCCTACCGGACGAACCGGCCAGGGTAAGAATAGCTACAGCCGCAGAAACTGCCCAGCAGCCGTCGGCGCATCTCAACGTGCCCAGACTGGTTGGCAATACCGGTGAATTTCCAGAATTCATTGTGCCCGCTATCGAACAAAACGAAGATGGCAGCTGGCCGCAAAGCGACTATGCTTACCCCGCGATGATGTGGACGCTGGCTGCCCATGAAGCCCGGCCTGGCCACGAAATGCAGTTCACCACCATGCTGCGTGGCGGCGTATCGACTGCGCGCGCAATTTTTGCATTCAATTCAGCCAATGTTGAGGGGTGGGCTCTGTACGCGGAGGCAATTGCCAAACCCTTTATGCCGCTGGATGGTCAATTAATATCGCTGCAGGATCGCTTGTTGCGCGCAACGCGCATCTGGCTGGACCCCATGCTGAACCTGGGTCTGATTACCGCTGAAGAAGCAAAGCGGATATTGATGGAGGATGTCGTTCAGGATGACCTTAGCGCCCAGACTGAGGTCGACCGCTACACTTTCCGCTCCCCGGCACAGGCGACAGCCTATTACTATGGTTACGAGAATTTGCTGGCACTGCGCGCAGGCACTGAGCAAAAGCTGAAAGACAAATTCAACCAGCGCGAGTACCATGACTTCCTGTTAGCACAGGGCCTGCTGCCACCGGAGGTCCTGCGCAAAGCCGTAAATGAAAACTTCATCGCCCCCCGTCTGAGCGGTGTCCCGTAAAAGGCACCAGCCAAACTTGTGATATGCTTTTTCCATGGTTTCATTCAGGGAACGACATGGCCTGTTTCTCCGGCCCCGCCTTAAACGACTGCAGGAAATGCAGGAGGAGATTTATCGGCAATTGCTGTTGTTGATTCCAGACTACGCGGTGCACTACGACTCGTTCCAATCGCGCGTTTCAGGTTCGCCTTTGCTACGCATGGATATACTGGAACGCCATCCTTACACCCACTTCCTGCGTTTGACCTACGAGTTTGAAGAAAATGAGCAGCGGGAGCTTTCCCCGGATGCACACATCCGCATGTACCAGGACGCGCGGCTGGCAGAAGTTACATCTTTTAACCCCGAACAGGGATGCAAACGCCTGGCTCACCCCTGGTATCCCCATTATCAGCTGTTCCAGCGCACCTGGCGGCAAAACCTCGCTTTGGACAAGTGGTTAGGCTACCTGTTACACCAGGGACACAGCGTTGTCACGATGCAACCTGCCGGTGATAAAATAGGCGTAAAGCATGCAATGCCGGTCGCGGAAGTAACCAGTACATAGTAAAATCAACAACCACTAAAAATGCGTTTGACAGACCCGTATTTACTGCGTAACATTGCGCGCCTTGCGGGGCTATAGCTCAGCTGGGAGAGCGCTACAATGGCATTGTAGAGGTCGACGGTTCGATCCCGTCTAGCTCCACCAAATCTGTCCCCTTCGTCTAGAGGCCTAGGACACTGCCCTTTCACGGCGGCAACAGGGGTTCGAATCCCCTAGGGGACGCCATACAAAAAGAAACCCGCCTTCAGGCGGGTTTCTTTGTATAACGCCCCCTGGGGATCGAGACACTAGTCGGGCAACGCCCGACTGGGGTCGACAAAATTGTCGGGAACAATTTTGAACGGCCGCAGGCCGGCCCCGCAGGGAAGTCATTCACCT
>BTRB01000061.1:0-10335 GCA_036986175.1 Gammaproteobacteria bacterium | reverse complement strand
GCGTCCAGCAGAATCTTGTGAAATTTGTTCCCGTTCCACCAGTCCCCAGGTACTGCTGCATCCCCAACATGGATATCAGCAGAAATTCCCGCACGCTTCAGACCCAGGCGCTCCAGGTTTTGATGGATCTGGTCAATACGTTTTGCATGTTTGTCCAGCATGGTCAGTTGGATATCGGGGCAGCTCTCCAGTAAATGGGCTGCTTTGCCTCCCGGCGCGGCACAGGCATCCAGGATACGCTCTGAGGCCCCTGGGTTCAGCAAATCCCTGGCCAGTTGTGCAGCCGGGTCCTGTACGGATAGCCAGCCTTCTTCAAAACCCGGAATTTTTGCCACCGCTGCTGCCGGGGCAATGCATATGGCATCCCTCGCATACGGGTGATCACTTGCTTCAAAGCCTGCGTCGCGCAATTGATTCCGCAACACGGTTTCATCGACTTGCTGGCGGTTGATTCTCAACCACAATGGCGCCTGGTGATTGTTTGCGTCTGCGATATGCGCCCACTGGCCCGGCCAGTCATGCCTGATTTCATCCAGCAGCCAGCGGGGATGTGCAAACCGCTCATCGCGCTGATCCAACTCAACGAGCAGTGTTTGCTGTTCCCGCTGAAAGCGCCTGAGCACAGCGTTGATCAGGCCAACAGCCCATGGCTTGCCCAGCCAACGCGCACATTCCGCTGTTTCATTGACGGCAGCGTGGCTTGCGGTCTGGTCATGCCAGAGCTGCTGCAAACCCAGCAGAACCAGCCGCCGGACATCACGGTCTCGATCCTTGAGTGGCTTGGCGAACAATTGGGCAGCCAGCCACTCCAGTGCGCTCAACCAACGCAGTACGCCATACGCCAGGTGCCGGGCAAACGCACGGTCGCGGCTGTCACGCAAGACCGACAATGCGCTGGCGTCTGCCAGACTCTGGTGCTCATCAAGAACCTCCGTCAATGCTAACAGCGCGGCAACGCGGGGGTTCTGCCTGGCTTTCTGTTTTATTTTCATTTTTATCAGATGGGTTGGAACTGCTCTGCTTTGAGGAACTCCACAACCGACATTCGCTTGCCACCGGCGCGCTGAATTTCCAATATTTTCAATGCTTTGTCATCCGTTCCGATGATCAGTTCAGAATCATCAACACGCACCTGTCCCGGCTTTAAACCCGTAGGGTTTTCAACCACTTCAGCCTGCCAGATTCGCAATCGCCGGCCCCCGAGCTCACACCAGGCGACCGGCCAGGGGTGGAATGCCCGGACCTGGCGTTGCAGGGCCTCTGCCGATTTATTCCAGTCCAGTTCTGCTTCTGCCTTGCTCAGTTTACGTGCATAGACCGCTCGGCTGTCATCTTGTGGTGTTGGCTCCGGAAGCTGGTTTTTTATCGCCTGGTTTAAACAATGCTGCAACGCCTGTGCACCCAGGTCAGCCAGCCGGTCATGCAGGCTTCCTGCCGTATCCTGCGGTCCTATCGCTGTAGGCAGGCAATGATAGACCGGGCCGGTGTCCAGGGTCGCTTCCATCTGCATAATGCAAACACCGGTGTTTTCGTCCCCCGCCTCGAGCGCACGCTGAACCGGCGCTGCGCCGCGCCATCGGGGCAACAGGGAGGCGTGAATGTTCCAACCCCCCAGACGTAGCGCCAGCAACATTTGAGCAGGGATCATCAGACCATAAGCCACAACAACCATCAAATCAGGCTGTAATGCCCTGAGTCTTTGCTGCCAGTCCTGGTCACGCAAAGTATCGGGCTGCAGTACATTCAAGCCGGTTTCCAGCGCAAGTTGCTTAACCGGGCTGACACGAAGTTTTTTGCCACGACCGGCCGGGCGGTCAGGCTGGGTCAAGACAGCCGCAATGTCGTAATCCCCGTCAATCAGGGTCTGTAACGACGGCAATGCAAATTCGGGTGTGCCGGCAAACAGGATGCGCATCTAGGAACCTCTGAATCTGTAGTTATCACATTGAAGGAGCACTAGATTACCAGGTGCTCTGCGGCTTCTTTTGCAGCTACTTTTCGTTGCTTCTCGAGCTTTTTTCTGACCATATTTCGCCTCAAAGGCGACAGGTAATCTACAAAAAGACGGCCCACAAGGTGGTCCATTTCGTGCTGAATACACACCGCATGGAGCCCTTCGAGCTGTTCTTCAAAAAATTTTCCGTTTACATCCTGCGCCTTGACAGTGACGTTTTCAGCACGTTTTACGCTCGCATACACACCCGGCACGGACAGACAGCCTTCCTCACAATTTTGCTCCCCCGACTCGCTGAGGATTTGTGGGTTAATGTACACCTGAAGCTGGTCCTGGTCCTCGCTGATATCCAGTACCAGCAAGCGTTTGTGGACATTTACCTGGGTTGCCGCGAGGCCAATTCCATTGGCTGAATACATGGTTTCTGCCATGTCTTCAAGAAGTTTTTTCAGCCCGCCATCGAAGCATTCTACCGCTTTTGCGACCGTCTTCAGACGCGGATCTGGGAATTCCAAAATGTTCAGTTTTGCCATATACTTGGTTGCCTGATAAATAATTTACGTGAACTTTTGCACTACAGGAATTATGATAGCTAATGACGGACTCAGTTCGCCAGTAAAGAATAATGACCGCATCGGTCAAGATGGCTGGATGCCTACTATATGGGGAAAGGAATGTGATTAAGAAAATTTTTCACCTTATCCTGGTGACGATGTTGGCAGGCACCGCAATGGCACAGGACGTGTCCATACGCGCTGATCACCCTGACGAATATGTTGTTGTGAAGGGTGACACCCTGTGGGACATCTCCGGGAAGTTTCTGGAGAAACCCTGGCAATGGCCATCTATCTGGCATGCCAATCCGCAAATCGAAAACCCGCACCTGATATATCCGGGCGACCGGTTATCACTGGTTTATATTGATGGCAGGCCGCGCCTGGTGGTCAATGGAGACAAGCGCACGGTCAGAATGTCGCCCGGGATTCGCGTTTCGTCCCACGAGGCAATCCCGCCTGTCGAGTGGGATGCCATCAAGAATTTCGTTACCAACGCACGCGTTTTGAAGCTGGAGAATATTTCTGATCTGCCTTATGTCGTGGCCAACGAAAGCCAACGCGTCATGGCCACTGAGAAAGATCTTACCTATGTGCGGGGCATTGACGGACGAGTTGGCGAGATTTTTGCCATCGTTCGTTTACGCCACATCTATTATGATGATAAAGGCGAAATTAAAAGAGGCAAGAAAGCGAAGTACCCGGAACGTCTGAGGAAAGACCTGGAGTATCCGGACAACATCTGGAATGCGACATTTTCATGGCGAACCAAGAATCCTGAAATCCTGGGTTATGAATTCTGGGATGTCGCGATGGGAAGACTGGTAAAAACCGGTGACCCGGCCATCCTGAAAATAGAAAGTGGCCGGACTGAGGTCAGGCAAGGTGATTATGTTCTGCCTGTCGATAAACACGAATATCCAAGCCAGGTGATACCGCATGTGCTGAACCCGATTCCTGATGGGTTAAGAGTATTGGCGTTAAGCCAGACCACTTACGGATCGGGGCACTATCAAATCATCGCCATTAATGCCGGCAACAACCAGGGCATTGAGCCAGGGCATGTGTTTTCAGCTTTCCGGCCTGGCAAGACAGTCCGTGACGAGGTTAAATATCCCAAGAGTAGCTGGGCAGACGCCAAGACCTGGGATGGTGACAAGGTCACCCTGCCGGACCAGTTCAGTGCCCACATCCTGGTTTTCCGGGTATTTGATGATGTCAGCTACGCCATTATTATGGACGGGACCCGTCCGGTTCGTGAATTCGATGTGTTGAAACACCCGGACGAAACACTTTAACGATAATTTGGAAATATCCGGAGATTATGGGGGAAGCTGCAACTCAGCAGCGTGACTGGTTAACTATTGTGAATGCGCCCTCGGTCGGGGGCGCATCTCTTATCGGGGTAATCGAATCATTGGGCGGCGCGGCTGCTGTAGTCGCTGCAAGCGCCCGGGAATTAACCCGCCACGGACTATCAGAAGCGGCAGCCGATGCCATCACCCGGCCAGACCAGGCCGCCGTCGAAGCAGGCCTGCAATGGCTTTCAAAACCTGATCACCACTTGCTGTGTTGGGATAGCGACGACTATCCTGCGCTTTTACGGCGCATCAGCGGCCCTCCCGCCGCGTTATTTGTTGACGGCAATCCCGGTTGTCTGTGGCAACCCCAAATTGCCGTGATCGGTAGCCGCAACCCCACTGCCGGCGGGCTTGACCACGCACGTGACTTCGCCTCTACCCTGACCCGCCAGGGAATAACGATTACCAGCGGGCTTGCCAGCGGCATTGATACCGCCGCCCATACCGCGGCCATGGATGCCGGCGGCGTGACCATCGCTGTCAACGGAACCGGCCTGGATATCGTGTATCCGGCCAGCAGCCACCAGGTTGCGAAGCGCATTTCCGCACAAGGTGCGATGATCTCAGAACTTCCGTTGGGGTCACCACCCAGACGCCGGCATTTCCCGTCACGAAACCGGATAATTTCAGGTTTGAGTCTGGCTGTGCTGGTAATCGAAGCCGGCCTTAACAGCGGCACACTGATCACCGCACGTAAAGCCGCTGAGCAGGGACGCGATGTATTCGCCCTACCCGGCTCCTTGCACAACCCCATGGCCAAAGGCTGCCACCGCCTGATCCGCGAAGGTGCGAGACTGGTTGAAACCACTGCAGATATCATTCAGGAGCTCGGCCCGCTGGCTGCGGAATTACAAATGGAAATCCGCCAGCGGCTGGAACAGTCCGACAGCCCGGATGAAGCCGAAGGAAAACCGGGAAACCACAATAGAGGCCTGCTGGATAACTCTGATTACAGCGCTGTGTGGGATGTGCTCGGATATGACCCCAAGCCGGTGGACACAATTATCGAGCAATCCGGCCTGAACGCACGGGAAGTCTCATCGATGCTTTTGATGATGGAGCTCAAAGGCATGGTCAGGAAACACGACAACGGACGCTTTTTTCGTGCGTGACTTACTTGAACATCAGTGGTGTAGTCCCAACCTGCTACAGACATGTTTTGCTCAATATTCTTCCCAATTGCGGCGCATCGGGTGTTATTCGGACGGCTTTTCGCTCAAAAGCGCATTGACGATTCGGTTGCTCTCAGCCATGCTGTGGGCACGAGAACGGAGAGGAATCAGGCTGGGGTTTGTTGCAGTTAGCCCCCGACCAATAGTCATAGAGGCTTAATAATGAAAGAAAACGTGCTCGACGTGCTGATGTTTCTATTTGAAAATTATTTTTACGACGAACCGGAAGAGACTCCCGACAGGGACTCACTGGAGGAAAACCTCCATCAGGCAGGATTCACCAACGGTGAAATTGATAAAGCGTTCCATTGGCTCGACGGCCTCGCGGAACAACGCCATCAACCCGACCTGTTTCAAAACGCGCATCGGCCTGTCCGCGTGTATGTGGACAGCGAATTGGCCCGCCTCGATACTGAGTGCCGTGATTTCCTGATGTACCTGGAAAATATCGGTATTGTTGACGGGCAGCGCCGTGAACTGGTGCTGGATCGATTGCTGGCCCTGGAAACCGATGAAATCACCCTGGAAGATATGAAGTGGGTAGTACTGATGGTGCTGTTTAATCAACCGGGCCAGGAAGCCAATTTTGCCTGGATGGAAGATTTGATGTTTGACACCGAGCAGGAGTATCGGCACTAATAATAGGGGCACGACCTGAATAATCTAACGACCACCTGGTAAACAGCTTCACAATTGGAGGGATTAACCATTTAAGTACCAACCTGTCCACCTGGCAGTTGGTGATTTCTTGAACCTGAATATGGCAAAAAACCTGCTCATCGTAGAATCGCCGGCCAAGGCGAAAACAATCAACAGATACCTCGGCGAAGACTTCGAGGTGCTGGCCTCTTACGGCCATGTACGTGACCTGCCCTCGCGTGACGGCGCAGTTGATACCGAAAACAACTTTACCATGCACTATGAACTTAGCGATGGCAGCAAAAAGCACGTCGACAAAATCATCAAGGCAAGCCGTAGTGCCGAGGCGGTTTACCTCGCAACTGATTTGGATCGCGAAGGCGAAGCTATTTCCTGGCATATCTACGAGATCCTGAAAGACAAAAAGCTGACCGATAAAATTCCTTTTTACCGTGTAGAGTTTTCCGAGATCACCAAGCGTGCAATACAGGAAGCGGTAGCCAACCCACGTGAGCTTTCCATGGATCTGGTCAACGCCCAGCAGGCAAGGCGCGCACTGGACCACCTTGTGGGGTTTAGCCTGTCCCCATTGCTCTGGAAGAAGATCAAACCGGGCCTGTCTGCCGGCAGGGTCCAAAGCCCGGCCCTGCGCATGATTGTCGAGCGCGAACGTGAAATTGAGGGTTTCGATGCACAGGAATACTGGACCATTGAAGCTGACTTGCAAAAAGGCGAGCATGAGTTTTCTGCCAACCTGGTACGACTGGACGGTGATAAATACCGCCAGTTTGATATTCAGGACGAGAAACGCGCTTATTCAGTTCGTGACGGGTTGCTTGCGCATGCCAACGGCCAACTGAAAGCAGACAGGATTACCCGCAAAGAAAGAAAACGCCGGCCAGCACCGCCTTTTATTACCTCGACGTTGCAGCAGGACGCCTCCCGGAAACTCAGGTTTTCTGCGCAGAAAACCATGCGCACGGCACAAACGCTGTACGAAGGTATCGAAATAAACGGCAGCACTGAGGGATTGATCACCTACATGCGTACCGATTCAGTCATGCTTTCCAATGATGCGCTTGCAGATATCCGCAGGCAGATTACCGATCAGTTTGGCCGGGACTATCTGCCGGAGCAACCGAATTTTTATAAAACCAAGGCAAAAAATGCCCAGGAGGCACATGAAGCCATCCGCCCGACTTCAGCAGCGCAAACGCCAGGCAAGATAAAACCTTCCCTGACCGATGACCAGTTCCGACTTTACGAGTTGATTTGGAAACGTACCCTGGCCAGCCAGATGACGGCTGCGAAAATGGATACTGTTGCGATTGAGTTTGACTGTGGCCCGGGCGCAAGCTTCCGCGCAAATGGTTCGGTGGTTACTTTTCCCGGTTTCCTGGCTGCATACGAAATATCGCAGCCAGAAAGTGAAAAAAAACAGGAACGCCGCCTGCCGGAAATGAGCGAAGGCGAAGTGATCAGGCTCAACGGGGTTCGCTCCGAACAGCATTTTACCGAGCCGCCACCCCGCTATTCTGAAGCCAGCCTGGTCAAAGCCATGGAGGAGTATGGCATCGGCAGACCATCAACCTATGCCAGCATTATGTCCACACTGGTCCGGCGTCACTATGCGGAGCTTGAGAATCGGCGTTTTAAACCCACCGATACAGGCAGGGTGGTTGAACGCTTCCTGGACAAGCATTTCCATCGCTACGTAGATTACGAGTTCACTGCAAGAATGGAAGACGCGCTGGATGAAATATCCCGCGGGGAAAAAGAATGGATCCCGTTGCTGGACGCATTCTGGAAGCCCTTCTATAAGCTGGTCATCGAAAAACAGGAAACTGTTGATCCTGGCGACGCCAAGGGAACTCGTGTGCTGGGCACCGACCCCAAATCCGGCAAACCAATTTCAGTACGTGTTGGCCGTTTCGGGCCCCACGCGCAGATTGGCACAAGAGACGATGAGGATAAGCCCGCATTTGCAGGTCTCAGGCCCGGCCAAAGCCTGGAGACCATTACACTGGAAGAAGTGTTGGAGCTATTCAAATTACCGCGCACACTCGGCGAAACAGCGGAAGGCGAAGATGTCGTCGCTGCGATTGGTCGCTTTGGTCCTTATATCCGCTTTGGCAGCAAGTTCGTGTCACTCAAAGATGCTGACCCGCATGATGTTACGCTTGAACATGCGCTGAAGTTGATCGCAGAAAAAAAGGAATTCGATGCCAACCGCATCATCAAGACTTTTGACGGCACAGATATCCAGGTTTTACGTGGCCGCTATGGTCCCTACATTACCGATGGCAACAAAAATGCCCGCATGCCAAAAGACCGCGAGCCTGAGTCACTGACACAGGAAGAATGTGTAGAACTGATTGCCGCGGCACCGGAGCGCAAACGCGGTAAAAAGAAGGCAGGTAAGAAAAAGGCTTCTAAACAGAAGGCCCCGCCTAAAAAAACAACTGGCAAGAAGAAAACTTCAAAAAAGAAGAAGTCAAAAAAGAAAGTCTCAAGAAGCTAAGAAATGATAACCCACACGCTGCTGGATACCGCTGGTGCCGTGGAGCATTTACGCGCCGGCCATATCATCGCCTATCCCACAGAGGCTGTTTTTGGCCTGGGCTGTGATCCGCGCAATGAATCTGCAGTACGCAAACTGCTGTCCCTCAAAGGCCGCCGCGAATCGGCAGGTTTTGTGCTGATTGCCAGTGAGTTTTCACAGTTACAGCCGTGGATCGCCGATACCGAAGAACCACTGATTGACAGGGCCATGCAAACCTGGCCCGGACCGGTGACCTGGCTGTTTCCACGTGCACCGGACGTGCCGGATTTCGTCGCCGGCGAGCATGACACGGTCGCCGTACGTATCACCGCGCATGCACCATGTCGGGCATTGTGTAACGCATTTGGTTCGGCACTGATATCGTCCAGCGCAAATCACGCTTCTGCCAAACCTGCCCGCAGTGCCGGCGAAGTAGAGGATTACTTTGGCCACTACCTCGGCGGTATATTGACCGGCCCACTGGGTGGCGCTGAACACCCCAGTGAAATCCGGCATCTTGCCAGCGGAAAAGTACTCAGAGGAGCACTAACTGGTTGATTGAAAGGGTCAAAAAGTATTTGCTCGGGCTACAGGACAAAATCTGTAGCGGGCTGGAAGCGGAAGATGGTGACCGGCGTTTCAGGGAAGAGTTGTGGGTTCGCCAAGCCGGTGGCGGCGGGTGCACCCGGGTGCTGGAACAGGGAGCAGTCTTTGAGCAGGCCGGGGTCAATTTTTCCCACGTTTTCGGTGACCGCCTGCCACCATCAGCAACTGCAACTCGCCCTGAACTTACGGGGTGCAGTTTCCAGGCACTGGGGATTTCACTGGTCATTCATCCGCGTAATCCGCATGTGCCCACCAGCCACGCAAACGTACGCTTTTTTATCGCCAGTAATGCTGCTGATGGGCAGGAAGCGTCAGCCTGGTGGTTTGGAGGCGGCTACGACCTGACACCTTACTATCCGAACCTGGAAGACATTGTGCATTGGCACCAGGCAGCCAGAGACGCCTGCCTGCCCTTTGGAGATGATGTTTATCCACGCTACAAAAAGTGCTGTGATGCGTATTTTTATCTGCCGCACCGTAGTGAAACCCGCGGTGTCGGCGGACTGTTCTTTGACGATCTGAATGTTTGGGGCTTCGATCGCAGCTTCAGCTTTATGCAGGCTATCGGTGACAGCTATCTGCCAGCCTATATGCCCATTGTTCAGCGTCGCAAGCACACGCGATACGGCGACCGGGAGCGCAATTTCCAGCTGTACAGGCGCGGGCGCTACGTGGAATTCAACCTTGTATATGACCGCGGTACGCTGTTCGGCCTGCAATCCGGGGGGCGTACCGAATCCGTCCTGATGTCTCTGCCTCCTGTCGTTAACTGGCGTTACAACTGGCAACCGGAAGCGGGGTCGGCTGAAGCAAAGCTGGCTGACTTCCTGACGCCGAGAGACTGGCTGAAGGAGCGCTGAATGTTGTGCCAATCGGCCGACATTTTTTTCAGATAGTCGAAGCTAACACTTGAATTTCAAGTGAAAATCATGTAAGATGCTGATTCTACGTGAGATTCACAATTCCGCTTTACGAACAAATTCAAGGAAATAGCCATTAATATTCATCCAGGCGACACTATTCACCACCCCCTTCATGGTATAGGACAGGTTGAGTCAATCCGCGAAAGAAGTTTCTCCAGAGAAAAAAACGACACCTTTGCGAAACTGTATTTTGGCCGTGACGGCCTGACGCTGATGCTGCGCGAACAGGATCTCGAGCGAACCGTCCGCACGCCGATCAGCAAAAAGGAAGCCGGTAAATTGCTCGAGCACATTTACAGCTGGAACGGCAAAGTCGGCAGCTCGTGGAAAGTTCGAGCCACTGCCAATCAATCAGTTTTGGAGAGCGGCGACCCGTTTGGCTATGTTGATGTCTACAAAGGGCTGAGCAAGCTGGAACATGAGGGAACCCTGCGTGCCTCGGACCGTCAACATCTTAACCAGTCGCTGGAACTCCTGGTCGAGGAGCTGGCCTACGCGATGGGTGGAACACCTGAGCAAGCTCGCAAACAAATTACCAGTCAGTAATTAAAAAGCCCTGCCAGCTTAACCGGCAGGGCTCAAAA
>BTRB01000060.1:0-10481 GCA_036986175.1 Gammaproteobacteria bacterium | reverse complement strand
GCAGCGGGATGATTCCCTGGCACGCCACACCTACATTGTTGATCATTTGCGCCTGAAAGCAGCCGCAGGCGTGCTGGCAGAAGAAGACCTGCGTAAGGTCAACACTATTCTGAAATAACGCAGACTCTTCCGGATCAGCTCCACTTTTTAGAGGGAGCAAGGTGAGAGAAAGTGAGACCAGGAACCGGTCGGGAAGCTGGTCTGGGCCACCGAAAATAGTGGAGAGACGATTCTTCAGCTAAACCGGGAAAGCTGCCGATCAATCGCATCCAGCGTCAAATCCAGTGCGCCCTTATTTTTCTCTATCAACGCCAGTCCGGCCTGCCCCATCCGGTCACGCAAGAACCCATCACCAAGCAACGCTTCAGCGGATGCCTGGAAGCTTTGCGGGTTACTGATACGCACCGCCGCGCCGTAATCGATAAGCTCGGCGACAATCTCCTTTGCGTTGGTAGTATTCGGACCCACCATCACGGGCTTTCCAAGTGACGCCGGTTCCAGCGTATTATGACCACCCTGCTCTCCCATGCTGCCCCCCACGAAAGTTACATCTGCGCAGGCGTAGTAAGCCATCAATTTACCCATCGCATCAACCACGAAACACTGTGCCAGCTCTGAGCAGGTTTCGCCTTCGCTGTACATTTCCACACGCAGCCCCGCAGCCCTGGCTGCTTGTACAGTACGGGTAAAGCGTTCCGGGTGACGAGGAACCAATATCAAAAGCGCGTCAGGTGTGCTTTCCAGCAAGCCCTTGAAGGCGGGGAGAATGACGTCTTCATCGGCTTCATGCGTGCTGCCCGCCACCAGTACCGGACGCGCAGGGTTCCAGCGGGAACGCAAAGCTTTGCCCTGGTCCAACAGGCTGGCGGGAACCTGCAGGTCAAACTTCAGATTGCCGGTCATGGCAGTGTGCTGCGGGAGGGCACCACATAGAATCATGCGCTCGGCATCTTCTGTGCTTTGTGCCCCTATCCAGGCGACAGGTTGTAAAACGTTCCTGGCCAGTCCGGACACGCGTTGATAGCATTTAATCGAGGTTGCGGACAAACGCGCATTCGCAATCAACAGCGGTATATCCCGACGGTGGGCCTCGAGGTACAGATTCGGCCAGATTTCTGTTTCCATTACGATGATCAGCTGCGGTTTGGTGCGACTCAGAAACCGGCTGACAGCAGCCGGTAAATCCAGCGGGATATAAGCGTGAAATACCCTGGCACCCAGATCCCGGCTTACCCTTTCAGAGCCCGTTGGTGTCAGCGTGGTAACGATTAATGGCAAATCAGGATAGCGTTTAAGCAAAGCCTCTATCAAAGGACTGGCAGCGTTATATTCACCCACTGAAGCGGCGTGCAGTAAAATCCCACCGGCCTTCTCTCCGGGCTGAACAAAACCAAAGCGCTCACCCCAGCGCGCCAGGTAAGCGCGATCTCTCAAGCCGCGCACTGCAAAGTACAGCAGTACAAAGGGCGTGCTGAATGCGACAAGCATGGAATAAAGAATACGCATCGAATAAGTATCCGGGCCCCGTGGAGAACTTTGATTATAGAGAAGTCTCCTGACCGCTTCATCGTCTATTGAAATCCAGTGATGATTAAAATTTGACTTGGATATGGCGGCAGTTTGTGCGAAAAATATAAATATGGCGCATACAGACGTTCAAAAACCACCCAAAGGACCACGCCACTGGATCAGTTGGCTCGCTGTTGGCCTGCTGTGGCTACTGGGTCGTTTACCACCCCGGCTGGGGTTGTTGCTGGTAAGTCCGCTGGGTCCGCTGACTTATCACCTGATGGCAAGCAGGCGAAAAATTGCGCAACGTAACATTGAAAGGTGCTTTCCTGAGTTGAACGCCGCTGAACGCGAAGAGATTCTCAGGGGCGGGTTTCGTTCGCTGGCGCGGATGCTGGTTGAAACAGCCTGGGTCTGGTCTGCACCAATGGAAAAGCTGGCAACGCGTATCCGAATTGAGGGGCTGGAAAACCTGCGGGACGCTGAAGAGTTGGGTCGTGGTGTACTGGTGCTGACCTTCCACACCACCTGCGTGGAGATGGGCGGGCTCATGCTGAGCAGCAAAACCCGTGCCAGCGGTATTTACCGTCCGCTTAAAAACCCGGTGATCGAGTGGTACCAGAACCGTGGACGGTTGCGGCTGGCTGAGCATTTGATCAAGAAGGACAACCCCCGGCGAGCTATCCGGATACTAAATAAAGGTGGTGTAGTATGGTATGCACCTGATCAGGATTTTGGTGCTGACCAAACTGCATTTGCACCGTTTTTTGGTATTCAGACCTCGACCTTGCTGGCCACGCGACGGTTTCCCGCCCTCACTGGCTGTGCGGTTGTACCGATGTTCCCGCGCTATGAAAAAGACAGCGGGATGTATGTTATGACGGTGTTTCCGGCCCTGGATAACTTCCCCTCGGATGATGCCCTGGCAGACCTGACGCGGGTCAATGCCATCATGGAAGAGCAGATCCGCAAGGTACCTGAGCAATATTGGTGGATTCACAGGCGCTTCAAAACCCGGCCGGAAGGTGAGCCGCCTTTTTATGATTAGTGCTCCGGAAATTTCGCAGGGCCCGGTAACCAGTTGGCCAGCGTAGAGAGCAGGTTTTCCAGATTGATCGGCTTGCCAACGTAGTTGAGCAAAGCCTGGCGCAGGCGGGTCAAGTCACCCCGGAGCCAGTGTGGCACTTCGTTTCGGTCTATTTCAAGGGTCAAGCCCCTGGACCTTACTTGCTCTTTGACCAAAGACTGGACATGATCAAAGATGGCGTCCAGGTGGAAATCCGACTGTTCCAGGGTCAGTTTTCCGGCCTCGATCTTGGAGATGTCCAGGATGTCATTGATGATGGACAGCAGGTGCCCGGCGGAGGCCTCGATCTTGTCCAGGCGTTCTGTCTGCTCCGGCGTCGCACCGGCTTGCTGCATCAGGTGGATGAGCCCGACGATGGCGTTCATGGGCGTGCGGATTTCGTGGCTCATATTGGCCAGGAAAGTACTCTTGGCCTGGCTGGCGGCTTCGGCCCGCTCCAGTGCCTTGGCCAACTGTGCAGTACGTTCTTCCACCAACTCTTCGAGGTGCTGATGCTGCTGGTCCAGTTCTTCCTCCAACTGCTTGCGGGCTGAAACATCCTGAATCACGCAGTGGGTTTGCTTGAAGTTTCCCTGCTCGTCATGGCTGATGCGGCCATCAATCTCGACTGAAATGATCCGCCCGTCTTTGGTAACCATATCGAATGGCACTGCATGAACTGCACCTTTCGCCTTGAACCTGGGAAAGTTGAGCTTGAATTTCTCAGCTGATACATGCGTTAAAAAATCACCAAACCACCTACCTACCATCTCGTTGTGCTCATAGCCCAGCATCCAGCATAAAGACGGGTTGCTCTCAATGAAACAGCCTTCTGCATCAAGCGATTGGTAGCCAAGCGGTGAATTCTGGTAAAGCTCGCGATAACGCTTTTCATTTTTCGCAAGCAGGTCTTCAGCCAGTTTGTGCTCAGTGATATCCTGAACTGTGCCAATCATCAAGGCTATGTTTTAGGCTGCCATCTATGCCAAAAATATTATCGAGGACTTCCGAGCCTGTCCATATGCCTGAGGGAATATCGAGTAAATAACTGCCCAGTTGTGCAACTTCTTGGAATTTAAGAAGTATTTCTGCACCCTCTTCTATTTTTTTCTCTGCCAGCTTCAGCTCGGTGGTATCAATGATGCTGACGGGGATGCTTTGGAAGCCGTCTTGTGTTTGAGGAATTGAAAACGAGATGATGGCAAGAATTTCTCTCCCGTCAAGGCCTCGATAAGTCACTTCTGATCGAAAGTTCGTCTGTTTGTCCCAGATAGCGCAAAGCTCATCGATGAATACATCCATCGTGCCTGAAGCAAAAGTATTGCCGATCTGAGTGAGAAATGTGTGCTCGGTTTTCGCAGCAAACAGTTTCAGGGTAGCGTCATTGACATGGAGTACTTTGACCATGGCGGTCATTTCCCGGGCTGCCTGTTTGTTGTTTGCCTCCAGATACTGACGAAGATCTTTAACGTCATCAAAGTTGAGCTCGTTAAGTGCCCTGTGAACTTCCGACAGGTCTTCATTCCACACGGAGACCTCGGAATTCTCGAAGAGGCCCCTGAAACGTTCCTCGTTCTTCCTTAATTGACTTTCAGCTTCATCTCGCATACCAAGGTTTTTGACTTCCCGAATCGCGCTTTCAATGGCCGGGGCGAGACGGGCGAGGTCATCTTTTTGAACAAAATCGTTAGCCCCGGTTTTTAAAAGACTGACTGCGTCTTCAATTTTTATGGCGCCCGAAATAACGATAAAGGGGAGAAAGAGTTCGCTCTGCTTGAATAATTCCAGTGCCGCTGGTGCACCGAATGTTGGCATTACCATCTCGCAGAGAATGCAGTCCCAGGTCTGTTCTTTTATTACCTCGCGCACGGCCGCGGCACTATCCACCCGCCCAAAGGCAAGTGTGGGCCACTGCTTGCGCAGTGTCTTTGCGATCAGGAGCGCGTCCTTCTCGGAATCATCAATAATCAGTACGCGAAACGGTGTTGGTATTTCAATTAACCTTGTTGTTTGCCGCTTTGTTGATACTCAGTTCCGGTCTGAGTCATTGGGACTCCACCACCGGGGTGCCATCTATGCAAGAAACCCAAAGACCAAACAGCACCCAGATCAGTGAGGACAGGTAAGTGCCGTACAGGGCAAAGTACGAGTTAAGTGGAAACAGTACCAGCACCAGGGACAGGGCAAAAGGAAATGCCTCGTATTGCCGGGCCGGCGACAGGCTGCGCCAGAAGCGGAGGGCCAGGATAAAGCCTGCCAGCATTCCCAGCACACCGATGCTGCCGGTATCGGCCATGACCTCCAGTACGAGGTTGTGGGCGTGGGTGGCGCCGGATTTGCCGCCGGAGCGCTGGATATGAATGTCATCCGCTGCAGCATATACCATGTATGCCTTGGGAAACGCCCTCACACCTACGCCGTTAACCGGGTGCGCCCGATACATGACGAGACTGGTTTTGAAAATCGGCAGGCGGTAATTGCTGGCCGCATCCAGCGCCGCTTGTGAGCCCCGGGTAACCGTCAGCGACTGCTCTACACGTGCCTGGAAAAGTGGTGAAACCAGGTAACTACCGATAATGGTGGCGGCAACCAAAGCCGGGATTGACAGTGAGATCTTTCTCAAGCCACGGTTTTCCGGCCGTAACATCAGCCACATGTATACAGCCAGCACCAGACCCATAATCAGCCAGCCGGCACGCATACCTGCGATCAGCACCGCACCCAGCGTTAATGTAAAGGCGCTTACCCATGCCCATGCCGGCCAGCGGCGCCGTGCATACTCCAACAGGATCGGCGACAAAATTGCCAGCGTCGGGCCGAAGAATTGGTATTGTTTTACAAACAAGGCATTAAGCCGGTCTGGGTTCATGGCAATGCCAAACAGGTCATTGCCGAAGATCAGTTGTACAAACCCGTCAATGGCCCAAAACAATAAAATGAATGAGGTCCAACGGACCACCCGCCAGCGTGCTGAATCTGCTTGTAACAAGACTGCCATGCTTAATGCTGCTGCCAGGAAACGCAGTGCTGCAAAACTCTGTACCCAGCTTTTTTGCGGAAGGAAGGAGTCAAAACTGGAGAGTACCATAGGTAACCAGAAAGCCAGGAACAAAGGAACGGCAATGGTCGATACCCGCCGGATACGTTCCCGGTGTGCTGCATCACGGGCAAGAAATGGCAGCGACAATGCAAAAACAGAGAGTGGGATTTCTATTAAGCGGCCAAAAGGCAACAAGGCAAAAAAGGATATGGCCAGCCAGCTGGGCCAGTCAGTTCGCATGCGCTTGAGCAATAATTTCATGAGTCCTACTTTTCTCCGGTGTTAGCAGAATCCAGGGCGGATTGATAAATGGCCATGGTCTGATCCATGGATGCATGTAAGGAAAAGGCCTCGCTTTGCTGAACCATGGGTGGCTGACGCAGGAACGCACGGGTCTTTTCTAACAAGGCCGTTTGATTGTCGGGTTCAACAGCGCCGGCTGGAAACATTTTTGCAAGGATTTCATTCACACCGCCATGGTCCCACGCGATGACGGGCACACCCAGCGCCAGCGCTTCGGGCACCGTTCTGCCGAATGCTTCAGGCGGGTCGCTGCACAGGTTGAACACCATGCTTGAAGCCGCCATCCAGTCCCGCATATCGGTTCTCGCTCCACAGAAGGTCAGCTTGCGGCTGACGCCATTGCGCTCCGCAAGGCCTTCAAGTTCATTGATATAACGTGAACCCGGTTTGGCACGGCCCAGGATAACACCATGAACATCATCAAATTCTGATTGCAACCTGGCCAGTAGCTCGATAAAAGTCGCGTGGCCTTTATAACGCGACAGGCGGCCAGGCAATAGCAAAATTCGTTTATTCTCCAATTCCGGAAACTCGTCATTAGCCCGCTGCTGCCAGGCCGGGTCAGGCTGATATCCAAACGGAAAAGCATCACGGCTGGTACCGCCGTATATCATGTGCAGCTTGCGGCTACCGGGTGGCAGATAGCACTTCAGCGTGTAGTCACGAATGTGGTTGGAGACAGCAATCACCTGGTCGCCACGGGCCATGATGGCGCTATAGCTGCTGACTGAATACTGCCCGTGCATGGAGGTAATAAATACTGGCCGTGCGTGTGCCGGGAGCTTTTTAATCGCCAGATGGCAAATCCAGGCAGGCAGCCGGGAGTGAACATGCACGATATCCGGTTGGTGTGTCAGCAGCCAGGTTCGCAGTTGCCGGATATAACGCAGTGTTGCCAGGCGTTTTCGCCCGATGGTCCAGTCCAGCAATTCGGCACCCGCAGCGTTGACCCGGCTTTTCAGGGGGCCGTTGGCGGCGATTATTGTCACGCGGTGTCCGATGGCACGGAGGTGCTCCGAGGTCTCGACAGCAACGAGTTCTGACCCGCCTAAATCCAGGGATACCAAGGCCTGTACGACGTGCATGCCGCTTAAAGGCCCGCTTCAGGTTGATAGCACGTAGTGGGTACCGCAATAAGGGCAACTTGCTTCACCGTTATCCTCAACAGGCAGATAGACCCGTGGGTGGGCGTTCCAGAGTTTCTGGTTGGGTAACGGGCAGGAAAGCGGCAGATCTGTACGGCTTACCTCAACCCGTTTTTGCGTATTTGCATTTTCAAGCGCGTCGTTCTGGGCATCAGTGCGATGAGTCACTTTGTCATCTCCACAAAAACAATGCATATATTCTACCCCAATATCCCGCCACACAGCGTTTTGGCAGCTGCCCTAAGGGCGTGTGTATCAACTTCACCTTTGTCATCAACAAGGGTTTTTTCCTGGCGCGCCTGGCTGAGTTGCGTGTAGGCATTGTCCAGAGTTTGAAATGCGTCGTTATCCAGCCAGCCGCAGCTCAGCAGGGCCCGCAGCTGAGTGTTCAACCGGGTGGTTTCCAGCAGTTCGCAAAACTTTTCAGAGTTGAGTAATAAACCGAGTTGAACCACGAACTCAATATCCATCAGGCCGCCCGGGCCATGCTTGAGAGGGTCACCGCCGACATGTTGCTCCGCCACGCGTTTGCGCATGATCTGTACCTCCTGGCCAATCATGCCGGGGTCGCGCGGTGTGGTTAATGCAAGCTGGCGGGCAGCGGAGAATCCCTGCATGACATCAGCGTTGCCGGCGACGGGGCGGGCACGTGTCAAGGCCTGCAACTCCCACACCCAGGCCTTTTCCTGCTGGTAGCGGCCGAAAGCCTCGACGCTGGATACCAGCAAGCCGGCCCGCCCGTTTGGCCGTAGCCGGGCGTCAATGCTGTACAAGCGCCCGGATGGTGTGGTTGCGGACAGCAGGCTGAGCAGGCGTCGGGCGACACCGGTGTGATACTGCTCAGCGTGAATGGGGCGGGCACCCTCCGACCGTTTTGCTTCAGGCCTGTAAAGAAAAATCAGGTCGAGGTCGGAGTCAAAGCCCAGGGCACAGGCACCAAGACTGCCATAGGCAATAACGGCCAGTTCCGGGCCCGGCAGGCGGCCATGGCGGGCCTCCATTTCAGTCAGCGACAATGTCAAAGCGGCCCCGATCAGGTTCTCTGCGAGTTGGCTCAGAACGGTCTGGACGTCATATACGGTCATCGTTGATCGCAGCGCGGCGACCGCAATACGCAAACTGACCGCCTGTTTTAAGTAATTCAGGTTTTGCAACGTTGCTTCAGTATCGCTACGACTTTTCATTGCCTGCCTGATACCTGCCTGTATTTCCTCCCGGGTTGGTGGGTGAGCACCGAGACTCGGGTCAATCAGTTCGTCCAGCAAAGCCGGGTGGCGTGTGACAGCAGTTGCTACACGTTTACTGGCTGCAAACAGCTCAAGCATGCGGTCGGTAGCTTGCGGATTTTGCAGCAGCAATGAAAGGTAAGCACTGCGTCGACAGATGGCCGATACAAGGTCAAACACACGGTTGACGACCTCATCAGCAGGAGAAAAGGAATCGATCCGCTCCAGCAACAGGGGCATAAACTGGTCAAGGCGCCTGGATGCACGCTGGCTGAGGGATAGCCGGTTAAGGCGCTTTATAAAGCCTGCCAGCGGTTGTCGTCCTGTCAGCTGCCCATCTGCGCCTGCAACTGCATCCCGCTCGTTGTCACGTGCCCGCTGCCACAGGATGTGCCATGGGCTTTTTCCATCAGAGAGCCCCAGTGGCTGTGGCAGGCTTTGCTCAAACAGTAACTGCACCCTGTCGCGTGTTTCACAAAGCGCTGCAAGGAAATCAGTGGTGGCCTCAAAACCCATGCCACGGGCAACCCTCAAACCATCCTCACCATCCGCAACAACATGGGTTTGTTGATCGTGCAACGCCTGGATGCGATTCTCGACGTTGCGCAGAAAACGATAGGCCGACAGCAAGCCCGTAACGGTGGATTCCGGCAATAGCTGCAATTCCTGCAACTGGCTCAAGGCCATGAATATGGAAGGGGTCTGTAGTGTTATCTCCCGCCCGCCACGCAGTAGCTGGAAGGTCTGCACGAGGAACTCTATTTCACGGATGCCGCCCGGACCGCGCTTGATGTCATTCAGACGATCATGGCGCAAGGCATCTTCACGGACGTTATGATGCATATCGCGCAGGGCTTCGATCGCACCAAAATCGATGTAGCGGCGGTAAACAAATGGTTTCAATATACCCAGCAATTGCTGGCCGGCAGCCAGGTCACCGGCAACCGGGCGCGCTTTGATCAGGGCATAGCGCTCCCAGTCGCGACCCTCACGTTGATAGTACTGTTCAAGTGCGGCAAAGCTGCTGACCAGTGGACCGGATTCACCAAATGGCCGCAGGCGTGTGTCGACACGGAAACAAAAGCCATCCGCCGTGAGTTGCGAGAGGCTGTGGATGACCTTGCGGGCAAGGCGGGTGAAAAACTGTTCATTGGCAAGAGCACGGCGGCCGTCACAAACACCCTTGTCCGGATAACAAAAAATAATATCGATGTCAGATGACATATTGAGCTCAAATCCGCCCAGCTTGCCGAGGCCGATGACCACTATTTTCTGCGACTCGCCGACGGCATTGCGCGGTATGCCGTGTTGCTCTTCAAGTGCGCTGCCGTGATACTTGACCGCAGCCTCAAGACAGACCTCTGCCAGTACGCTTAAGTCAGAAAGTGTTTCTTCCAAAGTTGCCTGCTGGTTAAGGTCGCGCCAGATAAGCCGCATCATTTCGCGGTTGCGGAATTGCCGCAGACCTGCCTCCAGGCCGGATTTTTTAATGTTCCGCTGCAGTGTCCCGGGTTGCGGCGGGCTGTTGAAATCAAGCCGGCCGGATTCCCGCAATGCTTCAAACCAGTCAAAGTGACGCGTAATCAGGTGGTCGAAGAAAGGGCTGCATTCTATTGCGATATCGGACATAACCGAGAGTATAACCAAACCACCGGTACATGCCGGTGGAGTAACTAAAAGGAGAAGGTTTTTCTCAGGGTGAGCGTCAGATTGGTGTCGGATTCCCCGCCAAGCAATTTGGAATTGCTGTGGATCAACGCAATTGCGTAGTCAAACAGATCTGTTTCGCCTACGCTCAGTGTGTTGCCATAACCGGCCTCGTAGTAAGAGCCATCGAAATCGTCTTCAAAGGTACCGATCTTTCCATAAAAATTATTGAAAGAGGCTGTGAGCGAATAGAACTGGTAGCGCAGTGTCGGGCCGGCAAAATTATCATACTCACCGATGGCGGCATCAAAGGACAGGAACTTCCAGCCGGCACCCAGGTTCAGCTCCAGGTATTCATCATCAAAGTCGCCTGTATAGGTGTACCAGGTACCACCCACAGAGAAATTGAAGCCGCCTACTTCAAAACCATAGCCACCGTAATAGTCAATTTCTATCCCGTCGCCGACATCCGCTCCCCAGACCCCGAGGTTAAACCCCGCAGCTTCGAAGTCCACGCCGCTGAAAGCTGATGAGGTTTTTTGTGG
>BTRB01000059.1:0-10536 GCA_036986175.1 Gammaproteobacteria bacterium | reverse complement strand
GGCGAGCGTCAGAAAACTGAATAAGGAGACCAACAATAACAACACCGGGATGATTCCCAGGATGAAATTCAGCATGATATAGCGATCGATTTTAAGCATGGTGATGATCACCCCGGCTTTGCATTCTCTTCCACGGCAGGTAAAGCCCCAGGACCACAGCACCCAGCAGTCCTGGCACCCACCAGATATTGTCAACCAGGTTTTGTTGCACCCAGCTCCGGCTGATGTCCAGCAGGCTGAAATACACGGCATATATCACCAAAGCAAACAACATCCTGGTGTATCGCCCCTGCCGCGGGCGGCTGCGGCTAAGTGGAATTGCCAGCAACGCCAGCAGTAAAGTGGAAACAGGTGTTGAAAGCCGCCATTGGAATTCAGCTCTGTAGTCTGGCAGAACCGAGTTTTGCAGATTGGCTGTTTGAGTTGACTCCGGGTTAGGTTCTTGCGGTTTCAGGTTTTGGGCAGGCATCCAGATTGAAAACGTCCCAAGTCTGGCGAAAAAGTCTGGACCATCGGCCACCATTTTGAAAACCTGGGCATCCAATAATTTTAGCTGGTGGAACGCCGGTCTTGCCAGGTAACTGAATTTGCCAGTGGCCGAGGTGATGACCTGTAGATTATTGTCTTCACGGCTGCGAATAAATATACCTTGTAAGTCCTTGCCATCTTCTGAAATTCGTTCAACGTAAATGGTACGGTCCTCATCGTCAAACACATAGAACCGTGATGGTTTAATACGACCAATTTCAGTAGACGCTGCAGCCAGTGCCCTGGCTTTGTAACTTTGTGCATAGGCCCAGGGACGCACCAAGACTGAGAAGCCGCCGATCAATAACGCCAGGGCCAATGCCAGGGCCATGACAGGTTTCAACAACCTCAATTCACTGATGCCGCAAGCCCTCATCGCGTAGATTTCAGAGTCACTGTACAATCGGCCCAACCCAATCATCACCGCCAGGTAAAAGCTGAGCGGCAGCAAAACTTCCAGCGCAATCAGTGCTTTGAGTGCGGTGAGCTGCGTGACTTCCGCTATCCTCAAAGAACCGGCGTCAGCATCGACAAGGAATACAGACAGGCTGAAGGCAGTGAAAATTGCGAGCAATAGGAACCCGGTCACGAAAAATGTTCGGACGACTTCTTGAACAAGATAGCGATCAATAATCACTGACAACTACTCAAATTGGCTCCACCTGTAGAGTTGGTTGCTCTGACCAGTGTATGTGAATCACGCCGAAATAGTTCCAGAATTAGAATGTGTATTATAAGATCATCATGCGGGGATTCGGATTATTCCAGCTGGTCTGCATCGTCGGGATATCGTGCGCTGCGACAGGCTCGCTAACCCTGATCTGATTCAGCGTTGCCATGTTTTCAGCGCTCAAACAGTCTTAAGCTGTTAGACGACTCTGGTGGCGATTTCATTCGCCGGATTTAGCGACATTTCAGGTTCTGCAAAATAAAAAGTTGCTTAAAACTAAAAACTAGTCTTCTTCATCATCCTCTTCTTTGACCAGTCGCAGGTGACTGTCATCTTCCGGGGCGTCACCAACGGCTTTTTCCACCAGACCTGCGTCCAACTGCCTGGCATGACGGGCGCCCAGCTTGCTCAGTTTTTCTGTTTGGCCGACCAGGTTGCCTGCACCGCTTGTGAGTTGGCCATAAGCATCGTCATAGGCTTTGCGTGCCTGCTCCAGGCGTGTGCCGACAGCCTTCAAATTCTCGGTAAAGCCGACAAACTTGTCATACAGCAAGCCGGCACGGCGGGCGATGTCCTGGGCGTTGGTATTTTGCTTGTGTATCTGCCATACCGAGGCCACGGTGCGCACCGTGACGAGGAAGTTGGCGGGTGACAGCAGTGCTACGCGATGCTTTAAAGCATACTCGGGCAAGGTAGGATCGTTTTGCAGTGCTGCGATCAAAGCAGACTCGATCGGCACAAACATCAACACAAAATCCAGCGCATTGAGCTCTTCCACATCCGGGTAATTCTTCCTGCCCAGACCTGAGATATGCGTCCTGATAGAGTGCACGTGCTCCTCCAGAAAGACATCGCGCTGTGCCTCGTCATCTTCTGCCTGGTAACGTGTCCAGGCGGTCAGTGACACCTTGGAATCAAGAATAATGCAGCGGTTTTCCGGTAAGCGCAGCACAAAATCCGGTTGCAGGCGTTCGCCGTTTTTACCACTGACCGAGTATTGCATGTGGTAGTGCTCACCCTTACTGAGGCCGGCCAGCTCCAGCAAGCGCTCAAGCTGTTGCTCGCCCCAGTTGCCCTGGGCTTTGACATCGTGTGTCAATGCCCTGGTTAAATTTTGTGCTTCTTTATGCAGGCGCTCGTTCAGGCCCTCCATCTGCTTGAGTTTCTCCTGCAACGCGGCATGCTGGCGTATGTCCTCACGGCTGTTCTTGTTGACCGTCTCACGGAAGGTCTCAAGATCTTTTGTCAGGGGCTTCAACAAACCGGATAACTGCTTTTCACTCAATTCTGTGAAACGTCTGGAACGCTCATCAAATACCTTGCCGGCCAGGCGCTCAAAAGACTCCGTGAGGCGCTTTTCAGCCTCTTCGAGCGAAGCTTTTTCAGTGATATGGTGCTGCTGTTGTTCTTCCAAACGGGTTTCAGCCACAGCCAGGGAATGCCGGATATCAGTCAGTTCCTCTTCACGGGCCTTCAGGCTCGCCTCAAGCGCAATGTTTCCCGGCTGCAGACGTTCGGCCTCTGCATTTGCGCCTTTGCGGCCGGCCGCCCTTGCTGCGGCAACAGCGGCGACCAGGCCGATAAGAAGCCCGCCAAACAAGCCGATTATGACGCTGTTAATATCCAGTAAAACAAGCCATTCACTCATGAAACCTGCTCCTTGTCATCCTATTCATTTCCTGGTTTCTTTTTGATTTTCTGCCACAACGATTCCATTTCTTCCAACCCCATAGTCTGCAGGCCATCCTCGCCACCAGCAGCATTTTCCATGGCCCTGAAACGTCGCTCGAATTTGGCATTTCCACGGCGCAAGGCAGTGCCCGGATCGATGTCCAGTTGTCGAGCCAGGTTGGTGGCAACAAACAGCAGGTCGCCCAGTTCATCTTCCATAGCGTCCCGGTCGCCGGCAGCCATTGCTGCTCGCATTTCGACCAGTTCCTCGTCAAATTTATCCATCACCGGCCCTGGTGCAGCCCAGTCAAATCCGACTTTGCCGGCCCGTTTCTGCAGCTTGACCGCCCGCTGTAACTCAGCCATGCCAGCCGGAATACCATCCATCAGGCTGTGTTCGCCTTTCTGTTTTCTTTCCTCCGTTTTGTAGGTTTCCCAGACACGCTTCTGATGCCTCGCATCTTTGATCTCAAGATCAGCAAAAACATGGGGGTGGCGACGCAACATCTTGTCGCATACCGCCCGGTGCACATCGTCAAAACTGAAAATGTCCTGCTCTTTGGCCAATTGCGCGTGGAAAACCACCTGGAACAGGAGGTCGCCCAGTTCATCTTTCAAGTCGGCCATATCACCACGGGCGATGGCATCCGCCACCTCGTAGGCTTCTTCGATGGTATATGGCGCGATGGTTGAGAAATCCTGCTCAACGTCCCAGGGGCAACCGTTCTCCGGGTCACGGAGTTGCTGTATAATTTCAAGTAGTTGCTGCATTTGTACCCCCAGCCTCGTTGTTACCTTGTTCTCAACAGGACACTGACGGAAGTGCCACCCAGGTCACTTTCTTTGATGGTGATTTCACCGTTGTAAGCACTGACTATCTCCAGCACGATGGCCAACCCCAGACCGTGGCCCTCGGCGCGTTCATCCCCGCGAACACCACGCCGCAGCAATTGTTCACTTTCACCTTTTGCGATACCGGGGCCGTTATCTTCCACCTGAAGGCTTAAACCTGCACGGGGATCTGCAGGATCAAGCGCTCGCGCTGACAGACGTACCTGTCCGCCGCCGTATTTGCAGGCATTATCGAGCAGGTTACCGACCAACTCCAATAAATCACGCTGCTCACCATAAAATGCCAGCTCAGGTTCAATGATGCCAGCAATATTTATCAAATCCTGAGAATAAACACGGGCCAATGACTGGATCAGCCGGTCAACCTGGGCCTTGACATCCACCGCTTGTGCCATGGTCCGTCGGGTGGAAGCAGCCGCACGCTGTAAACGTGTGGCTATCAGGTGCTGCATGTCCGAGACCGCATGTTCTACTGCATCAGATCTGGCGGCAGTATCGGCAGGTAAACTTGAGCGTATAACCGATAGTGGTGTCTTGAGGCTGTGCGCCAGCGAATCCAGCGCATTGGAATAGCGGGCCTGGTTGGCCTTTTCTGTATCCAGCAAATGATTGAGGTTACGGATGAGCGGATCCAGTTCCATGGGGTAGCCGTCTTCAATGCGTTGCAGATTGCCCGACTCAATGCCGGCAATATCACGGCTGATCCGTCTCAGGGGCCTGAGACCGAGGGAAAGAAACAGCAACTGTGCCAATACCAGGATGACGCCAACGGCCCCAAGGGAACGCGACATTCCAGCCCGGAATATTTGTACTTCCAGTTCATGTTCCTGCGGACTTGCCAGGATCGTGACGGTGACCGGCAACAACCGTTCATCCGGCAACTCGAAAGCCACGCCATAACGAAATGTATAAAAACCGATCTTTGCATCAGGCACCAGAAACCGGGTTTCACCCGGTTCAATAGACGGCAATACCGGCAAACTGACACCCAGCGATGAGGGTGAAGCCCATTGATCCTGCTCGCCATGCACTTGGGCGTAAATCCCTGAGCCGGGCTGGCCCAAACGGGGGTCGCCGGGATCATCCTGCACGCTTAGGGAGCCGCCAACCCCCACTTCGGTCGCCGCCAGCACCAGGTAAACCAGGGACTCCATTCGCGCCCGTAAATCGGCTTCACTGCTGTCATGAAATGCGGCGTCCAGCACCAGGCCAACGAGTCCTAAGGAGATGGCCACGACCAACGCAGCCAGTAAGATCAGACGCAAACGCAGGGAAACAGGCGATTTTTTGTGTGCCCCGGATTTCACCATAGCTGGTGGTCAGCCTTGTATTGCTATTCAGGAGGATTGTGGCTGCATATTCAGGCGATAACCCCTGCCCCGCAGCGTTTCAATGGGGTTCATGAGGCCTTGCGGATCAATTTTCCTGCGCAGGCGGCCAACAAAAACTTCGATAACGTTGCTGTCCCGGTCGGCGTCCTCTGCATATATATGTTCAGACAATGCCGTCTTGGTCACCACTTCATCCGGGTGCATCAGCATGTATTCAAACACCTTGTATTCATAGGTGGTCAGCTCAATTTCAAGCTCATCTTTGTGCACGCGCTGGCTGGCAAGGTCAATTTTGAATGGCCCGAATTCTATAACCGGCTGGGCAATTCCAGCCGAGCGGCGCAACAGGGCGCCAACACGGGCTTTCAGCTCTTCGGGATGGAAAGGTTTGGTCATGTAATCATCTGCACCGGATTCAAGACCTTCGACCTTGTCCTGCCATTCGGAACGTGCCGTTAAAATCAGGATAGGGAACTGCTTTTCACGTTCACGCAATTTGCGGATCACATCCAGGCCGGGCAATCCTGGCAGGCCAAGGTCAATGATGGCCAGGTCAAGCGGGTACTCTTCTCCAAAGAACAGACCTTCAATGCCGTCACCGCTGACATCAACGGCGTAACCAGCTTCACGCAGGATTCCAGCCAGGGAATCCTGTAAGCCGGTATCGTCTTCTACAAGCAGAATTCTCATCTACGCTTCTTTTTCTTGGAGTTGTCAGGGACTTTGACAGTTTTGACCACACCCTTATTCGTCAGCAGCTTGATTTCATGCTGCCGGCCCTGACCCTTTTTTACTGTCTTTGCCGACAGCACTTTGGCGTTGTTTTTTTGCGCTTCCTGCCTGGCTGCCTCGTCAAGTTTGACGGCCGCAGCAGACACCGGCAACAGCAGTGCCAGGATTGTGACGTACACGAACAGAAAGCGTTTTCGCAACATATGGAATATATTAACGCAATAGCGTGAATTACACCTGAATAGATCGCACGGTGTCTGGAAAGTTTTCGGATCTGCCGGTGGTCATTTCATGGCTGCCTGCGCTTGTGCTGCCTGGGCCTGCAATAACAACTTCGTATTATCGTCATCCCGCCAGGCATTCTCACTCAGGTATCGACGCCAGGCTTTTGCGCCGGACATCCCCTGGAAAAGGCCCAGCAAATGCCGGCTGATGTGTTTAACCGCAACACCTTCACCCACCTGTCTTTCAATATAGTCCGTCATCTGCTCAATAATACCGTTGCGATCTGCACCTGAATGCTGATCAAACAGCTTACGCTGGCATTGGGCCAGCACCCAGGGGGTGTGGTACGCCGCCCGCCCCAGCATGACACCATCCACATATTTCAAATGGGCCTGCACAGTTTCCACCGCATCGATACCGCCATTGATGACAATTTCGAGATCAGGCATTTCCTGCTTCAAGCGGTATACCCAATCATGGTGCAACGGCGGTATATCGCGATTCTGTTTCGGACTCAGACCGGCCAGCACCGCTTTGCGTGCGTGCACAATGAACACCGCACACCCTGACTCCGCCACTTTTCCGACAAAGTCCCGCAGGGTTGCATAACTGTAATGGTCATCAACCCCCAGACGCGTTTTGATGGTCACGGGAATCTTGACGCTATCCAGCATGGCCGACAAGCAGTCTTTGACAAGGTCCGGTTCAAGCATCAGGCAGGCGCCGAAGCGGCCCTTTTGAACACGGTCGGACGGACATCCAACATTCAAATTAACTTCATCAAAACCATACTGCTCAGCAACGCGGGCACTGGCCGCCAGGTCTTCAGGGGTGCTGCCGCCCAACTGTAGAGCCAGTGGATGCTCTTCCGGGTTGTAAGCCAGGAAACGATCAGCATCTCCATGAATGATGGCACCAGTGGTGACCATTTCCGTGTACAGCAGCGCCGACGGAGCCAGCAAACGGTGGAAATAGCGGCAATGCCGGTCGGTCCAGTCCATCATTGGTGCGACCGACAGGGTTCGGCTCAGTCCATTCTGGCATGAAGTATTCATAGGGGAGGATTTTACAGGCTCCGGAATCCAAGCACATTCACCCCACCTGAAGAAAGAGGCGCGATCAAATGACCGCGCCTCCGCTTTTAGAGCCTTGCGCTGGAACTTACCAGCTGAAAGTACCTTTCAGATACCAGGCCCCACCCTCATAGTTGGCGGCGCTTCGGCGTGGGTATTGCAAGCCAACGCTCAGGCGGTTTGCGTTCGGTGGGCCGATCGTATCGACAAAGCTGTCGAAGATGTTAACCCCACCGGCAGCCAGCCGGAAGTTTTCGGTCATTTGGAAACCCAACTCCGCGTCAAAGTAGATTGTTGCACCAATCTTGGCGCTGGGATTTACCGCGGCACCGATCCGGCCTCGCTCATCATAGTGCGAGCCATAGTAGTTGGCACGCGCCAGCAGGTTCCACTTCTCTCCAAAGAACGTGTTGGCCGTCGCCACAAAACGATGGTTCGGATAGTTGTTTTCGATATCTTCCACCAGGCCATCATTAACCGGATTAACGCCGTTAATTTGCTTCTGGCCGGTAACAGATACCTTGTTATAGCTATACGCGAATGTCCAGACCGTACTGGCGTTTCCAGACCAATCCGTGTTCGAGTTCAGTACCAGATCAACACCCTCATGTTTCACATCCAGGGCATTGGTGTAAAACGAAATAGAAGCGGCAGGTCCCGGACCGACAGCAGGCACCGGGATATCACCCGTACGGTATATGCGGTCATCGACCTTTATCTGATACACGTCAAGCGTCAGCGTTGTGTTTTCAAAGATATCAGCGGTGAACCCGACACTGATATTAACCGAAGTTTCTTCTGTGAGTTCGGTTCCGCCAACCGCTGCTACACGTGGATCGGTTGAAGGTACCAGACCTTCTTCAACCTGCAGGCCGGTAGTGCCATCAAATGTCGTGATGGTTGTACGTACATTGGCCTGTCCCGGTGTCGGCGCGTGGAAACCGGTTGATGCCGCGCCGCGAAACGCAAACCTGTCATTGACCCTGTAGCGTGCCGCAAGCTTCCAGTTAAGCGTTGTACCGAAATCAGAGAAGTCCTCATAACGCAAGGCATACTGCATCAGCAGTGCATCACTGACATCGTGTTCCAGATCCACGTACAGGGCGTAATTATCACGCGAAAACTCACCGGAATCCTCTGGTGTAATTCCTTTGAAACCACTGGAACCCGGGCCCAGATATGCATTGGGCTCACCCTCCTTCACGGTATAGGTTTCTTCACGCCATTCTGTGCCGAATGCAAAGTTCAATACATCGTTGATCGGGTAGGAGAAATCAGCATTAAAGTTTAATTCATCCTGCTGGTAACCACCCACATCAAAATCCATTTGCGGGATTCTCAGGTCTGCATCCAGGCCCACAGCCGGGTTAACAGTGTTGTTAAGGAAATAGTCCAGCTCACTCTGACCATATGCCACACTAAAGTCGTAGGTCATACCGTTCTGGAATTCACCTTCCCAACCACCCACGACACTGTAGTCTTTCTGCGCACCGTCAAGAAACGGCGTGAACCCCGCCGGTAACCCGGTAAAACCCATGGCACGCAAAGGTGTGAGGCTTGAATGATTCGGGTTACGGTAGAAGAAGCGATAGCGGCCGTCGGTATCCGCGTAGCTCACCCGCAAGTATATGCGTGAAGTTTCACCCACATCGATACCGGAGTTCATAAAAAACCGTGCCCCGCTGGTTTCCGGACGACCCCAGGTCTGCAACAACGGTGCATCGCCAAACGGGGCATCCGCACCAATTACCAATGGGTTTACACCCGCAGCAAGTAAATTTGCAACGTCTGCAGTTCTCTGTACGCCTCGCGAAAGGGCTTCGTTATCGACGTACTCCAAACTCAAATTGATAAACCCGTTCTCGCCAAGGCTGAACCCGGCATTTGCTGCGAATCTGCCACTGTATTCACCATCGTAATATTGACCATACTGAGCGACGAACTGTCCGCCTTCGTTATCATCCTTAATTATAAAGTTGATGACACCGGCAATCGCATCCGAGCCATACTGTGAAGCGGCGCCGTCACGCAAGACCTCTACACGCTTAATAGCGATGCCGGGAAGCATTCCCACATCAACACCGTGCGCGCCGTTACCAGCGGCTGGAGCAAAGAACTGAACCAGGGCAGAACGATGTCTGCGTTTACCGTTCACAAGTATAAGGACCTGGTCGGGTGCGGTGCCTCGCAGTGACGTTGGCCGTACAAAAGCACTGCCGTCACCGGTGGCGGGAGTGGCCGTGTAAGACGGGACCAGGTTTTTCAGATTGTCTGTGAGATCTGCCGTTCCGCCATAGGCGTTGAAGTCTTCACCTGACAGGACATCAACCGGCACGGGAGAGTCTGCGGCAGAGCGCGGCTTGGTGCTACGCGTACCGGTGGTAATAACTTCTTCCAGTACACCTTCACTGGAATCCGACTGGGTCAGTTTTGTGACCCTTGTCTGTTCGGTATCCTGTGCACTCGTTTCGGTATCCAGTGCACTCGTTGCTATTTCAGATTTTTTGGTATCTTCTACCGTATCAGCGGCAATCACCGACGCGGAAAACACCAAGGACAGGGCCACCGTATAAAGGCCTGTCAACACTTTACTGTTAGTCATCACTTTGCTATATCCTCCCACCCAGTATGAAAAAAACCATAGGAACATGGCTATGTTAAAAATTTGTTAGCGGCGATCATAACACACCTGAAAATCATTCTTAAATAAGAATTCCTCTCATTCTGTGTAATTAATATTGATCTATTGCAGTAAAAACCCCGGGAAAAGTAAAATGCAACCACTGGACACTGTTGACTGGCCTGATGAATTGGAAGAAATTCGCGCCTTCCTTGGCAATCCATTGAACATCCATAACTTGATGGCTCACCACCCGGCGCTGATGAAAGCCTGGATGCCGTTTCGCAACCATGTAGTGGCGAACAGCACACTGCCAGCGAGACAACGTGAGTTGCTTATCCTGCGCACTGCGCATAATTGCAGGGCAGATTACGAGTGGCATCACCACGTGGAACGTGGTCTTCAGGCCGGCCTGACCCGGCTGGAGATTGATCGTGTGAGGGAGGGTGCCGACGCGATTGGCTGGCAAAAAGATGAGGCCGCCCTGCTGGCTACCGCAGATGATTGCCACAGGGATTTATGTATCGCGAAAAAGACGTTAGAGGAACTGACCCGGTATTTCAGCCCTTCGCAACAACTCGATATTACGGTTACGGTAGGTATGTACATGACCCTGGCATTGATCATCAAGACCTGGGACGTACCAATGGAAAACAGCTAAAGAATATTCCTGACAAATTTATCCACCAGGCTTCACCAGCACCGTAGGGTGGGCAACTCGTTGCCCACCCTACGCGAAGCTCACCTGCTTTAGCGTTTTCTCCAATTTTCTAACCAGTTCATCAATATGCTGTGGTTGATAAATAAAAGGCGGTGCCAGCAGGATATGGGCGC
>BTRB01000058.1:0-10659 GCA_036986175.1 Gammaproteobacteria bacterium | reverse complement strand
CCATTGCGGCATTTCCGTTCTGCTCGGTGCGCGTTCGCAATGCATAACCACCGTAGAGGGTTGCCTCACCTGAAAACTTCTCGTTGCTCCCATCGGAAAAACTCAAGCGTCCTTGCAGCGTGTATTCGTCATCGCCAGTTGCTGCCAGGCCGGCCCGGCCGCGGTAGTTACCCTTTCCCGGTTCGTTGCCCAAAATGAACCATTCACCGTCGGGCTTTGCTTGCGGGGCCGTCCATGGACGCTCATACGGCAGTATTTTTGCCAGGTATCCGAGTGCCTTGTCAGCCTCAATGCGCCAGTACATTTCCCGCATTTGGGAGAAGATGGCGGGGTTGATATAAATATGGAAATCACGCAACTTTCCCCACGCTGATTCCGTCATGCGATAAGAATAAATTTTGCCTGCACTGTGACAGCGAACACAGCTGGCAAACAACTGTTCCTCATCACTTCCACGGGGTACTTCTATCACCTGGGGATTGTTGAAGAGATTGATGTAGGAGACCCGTGCGGCCTCTTCCGGCGTCAGGATCTGGGTGGCTCCAAGTTCCTTCAACAGGATAGCCATTTCACCGTTTTTGATCTTCATGCCATGCAAACGGCGCATGCGGTCGACAATGACCGTCCACTCTTCCGGTGTGGTGCGTAGTTCTTCTACGCGGGCCAGTTTACCGTTTTCAGCCAGGTGGCAACTGGCACATTTTTGCCAAACCAGCGAATCCGGTTCAAACGCGCTTGTGCTTCCAATCCCCGCAACCAGCAACAGTAGCCATAAAATCAGTTTGGGACGACTATTTTTCACCAGATGTTTGTTATCCTTGTGCTGGGGCTGACAGCAATTTAGGACAGACGTACAATATAGGACGCCTGCACTAGAACTGTCAAGCACAGAACCCGCCTGATGGTTTAACCACTAAAGAGAGTTTGGAACTGCCCATGCAAGGAAAAAAACAGCAGCGCCGCGCCCGGGTGGCTACTTATGAAAAAGGCCAGGCGCGTATCGAAGAAATCCTTGACGCTGCTGCTGAAGTACTGATTAACCAGGGCTACAAAAAACTGACGCTGCGGCAAATCGCGCTGCAAGCCGGTATCAAGGTTGGCAACCTGACTTACTATTACAGTACCAAGGAGGCTTTGCTAAAAGACCTGCTGGAGAAGATCCTGTTCGCGTACCTTGAGGAAATGGATCGGATCCTCGAAGCAAGTGGCGACGAACCGGAAGATCGCTTCGTCGCCATCATTGAATACCTGATTGAAGACCTGCATACACAGCGCACCACCCGGTTTTTCCCCGAACTCTGGGCTCTCGCAAACCATGACATCTACACCTCGGAACTGATGGACAGCATGTATGCAGCAGAAAGACGGGAATTGCAACAATTGATTGAGGCGCTAAATCCACAATTGCATGAACAGCAAGCCAGACAATTGGCGCTGTTTATCTCGTGTTCCATTGAAGGTATGACCATGTTTGTTGGTGCCGGCAAAAATCAGGAAGGCAGCCTTCAAGTGATGAAACGTCTGGCCTGCAAGAGTTTTTTGCAGTTGATTGTACAAGCCGGCCGGGGATGTAGTGAATGACCGACCAGTGGCTGGTACTTAAGTTCGGCGGCACCAGCGTAGCCGGCAGGCGGCAGTGGGAAACCATTGCATCGCTGGCCAGGCAGCGCCTTGACCAGGGTTACCGCGTGCTGCTGGTCTGCTCTGCGATCAAAGGCGTTACCGATGCCCTGCTGGATTTGGGTGAACGGGTCGACACCCCCACTGACAGCGAGGTCGAAAAAATCTTGTCCCGGCACCGGCAACTGGCAACCGCACTGGGTGTGGAAGCAGAAGACCTGCTGCAGGAAGCCGCTAAAAAAATTACGGTTGCACTCAAGCAAGTTGTCACCGCCACAGACGAGGGCGGCCGCTATGCGGGCATTGCATCACTGCTACCGGTGGGGGAGTGGTTAAGCACCCGCATCGGTGAGCGCTACCTGGCACAAAACTTACCGATTGACTGGGTGGACGCCCGTGAAGCATTGCAGACGCTTGCAGAAGACGAATCACATTCCAGACGCGCATGGCTTTCAGCGCGTTGCACCAGTAGCCCGGACCCTGTGCTGCAGAAGCGCTGGTTGGAAAAACCCCCGCTACTGATCACACAGGGTTTTGTGGCCGCACACCCGCAGGGTGGCACGGCGTTGTTAGGTCGTGGCGGTTCCGATACCTCAGCGGTATTACTGGCTAGCCGCCTGGAGGCCATGCATGTTGAGATATGGACAGATGTCCCCGGGTTGTTCAGTGCAGACCCGAAACTTATTCCTGCCGCGCGGCTGTTACGGACCCTTGACTATGAAGAGGCACTGGAAATGGCCGCCAGCGGCGCAAAAGTGGTGCATTCACGCTGCATCCGTGCTGCAGCTGCTGCCGATCTTCCCGTACGGATAGGTGATCTGGGTAACATCGAGCTAGCCGGAACCACAATACAGCATCATGACGACAAATCCGCCTATGGCACAGGGGGCATTCGAGGTGTGTGTTGCCAACCACAAATGGCCGTATTGTTATTGCAGAACCTTGATATGCGTGAGCAGGTCGGGTTCCTGGCCTGGGTGTTTGCACAGATCAGCCAGGCCGGTATTTCCATCGACCTGGTGGCTACCTCCGAGACCACCACAACGGTGGCACTGAACATGGTCAGCAATCACCTGGACGAAGTCATACTCGCCGACCTTGCCTCCAGACTACGGCGACGCTGCGCCGTGACCGTTTATCCGCAATGCAGCACCATCAACCTGGTCGGCCGTGGCGCCCGCGTTGCACTGTCCAGTATTGACCCCGGATCTGAATTCTTTGCTCAACATCCCCTGTTGATGCTGTCCCAATCGGCAAACGATTTGTGTATCAGTTTGCTGGTGCAGGCAAAGGATGCGGACGAATTACTCAAAACCCTGCACGCAACACTGATCGAAAAAAGTCCGGCACGCTAATAGTAGCGGGCCAATACGACCGAACGCTCAGTCCCGTTCTCATCCAGCAAAACGACCCGGGTTCCCTGGGCAGCCCTGGAAAATTCTCTGAGCCTGGCCCGCGACATTTATCTTACAAAAATCACAGCGCAATACTTCAGCGACTGAATCGCCGCTATGTTTCGCAATAACAGGAAATATCCAGTTAATAGACCCTCCTATCCTGATACGCTAGACTAAAAATAATAACTGCTGAAGGATCGCAATGCAGGCCCGTCTAATTGCTCTTCTGGTATCAATATTGCTTGCTCTGGGCACCAGCATCTTCATGATGAAACTGCTTGCATATGACCAGGGAGAGATTGCCGCTGCGCAACGCAACCGCCATCAGGCTGCGCTCCTGGCAGACCAGTTGCGCCAAAGCTCCGATGACCTGACCCGCATGGCCAGAACCTATGTAGCCACCAAAAATAGCAAATATCGCGATACCTTCTATGCCATTTTGGATATTCGTGATGGTAAACGTACCCGCCCCAACAACTATCAATCTCTGTGGGAAGTTGAACAACTGCCAAGCGGCACTGAAGGTATAGCCTTGCTGGACATGATTGCCGAGTTGGGACTTTCAGAACAGGAAACCCGCTTACTGGCTCTGGCAAAAAGAAACTCTGACAACCTTGCCGGTTTAGAACGCACAGCCTTCCGTATGCTGGAAGGCTCAGGCAATGCAAACGATGAACTGGATATTGCCAGGGGTTCCGGCCAACGCGATGCCATTGAACTACTTAATGGCAGTAAGTATCACGCCCTCAAACAAGCGGTGATGAGTCCCATTAGTGAGTTTGCCCGGCTTATTGATGAGCGGACTCAGCGGGAAATCATGCAGGCAACCGATAAGGACAGGCAGTATCTGCAAGTGATCGCGCTACTTATCATAATCACAATCTTTACCATCTTTCTCGCCTTTGCGTATATTCGCAAAGGCATATTGAACCCTATCAAAGAACTGGAAGATCTTGCTCACCAGGTTGAAGAAGGACAGCACGGCAAACGCGTAAAAATTTCAGGCACTGGAGAAATTGCAACCCTGGATCGTGCCTTTAACCAAATGCTGGCGCACACCGAGGAAGCGATCCTGGATATTGAAAAAGCCCGTATGCACGCTGAACAGGCCAATACTGCCAAATCGGAATTTTTGGCTAATATGAGCCATGAAATTCGTACTCCCATGAACGGTATTATGGGAATGACCCAGTTACTGAACCTCACAGAAACAACCGAACAACAGCAAGAATACCTGGATGTTATAAATCGCTCAGGCCTAACCCTGATGACGGTTATCGACGACATCCTGGATTACTCCAAAATTGAAGCCGGAAAACTCAGCCTCGAATCAACTCCTTTTAATTTGCATGATTTTATTCATAAAATCACCACGCCATATCAACTACAGTCGGCCAGTTCCATTGAAATGGAATATGAGATTGCCGAAAATACACCAGAGTTTGTTATTGGTGACCCCACTCGACTCCACCAGGTTCTTAACAACCTGCTAAACAATGCCTTTAAGTTCACCCATCAAGGCCAGGTTAAACTCTCCATAGAAAGCTCAGGGCTTGAAGGAAATATCGCCAGCATTCAATTTTGCGTCAGTGATACAGGTATGGGTATTGAAAAAGACATCCAGGAATACCTGTTTGATGCCTTCACTCAGGCAGATCAAAGTGTTAACAGGAAATTTGGCGGAACCGGTCTGGGTCTGGCCATTTGTAAAAAAATCATAAACTTAATGGGCGGCGATATTCATGTTGAAAGTACGCCAGGCAAGGGCTCACGCTTCACCTTCAGCGTTCCCCTAAGCATGGATAAGCAAGACAAGCATCTGGAAAACAAACAGATCGACCTGAAAAAATTTGCAGGAATTCGAACCCTGTTAGTAGAAGACAACAGCATTAACCAACTGGTTGCCCAGGCTATGATCGGCAAATTGGGCGCTCCCCTGACAGTGGCCTCCAGTGGAGAAGAAGCACTTGAGTACTTCTACCAACAAGACTTTGAACTGGTATTGATGGACTGCGAGATGCCCGGTCTTGATGGCTATATGACTACCAGGAAAATTCGCCAATGGGAAAAAACACACAATAAAAAACCTACGCCTATATTCGCTCTCAGCGCTAACGCCCTCAGCGAACAGGTAAACCGCAGTTTTGAGGCTGGAATGGACGAACACCTCACCAAACCGATTAGCCTGGAGCAACTACAAAAAACTTACGAGAGGATTTGCACGGAATATTCTTAAGGGCAACAAAGTACCAATTTGAATGTTCTCATCATAGTCCTCCGCATTGGGAATTTACTATGCCCTGATTACTCCAAACCAAGCTCGTATTTTATACAAAACAGATCGTCCGCTGAGTAAACGTAGTAACCGTCAGCTGCGCCATCACCGTCAATGATGACAGCTTTGATGTTGCCTGTCATCGCACCTCTTTTTCCCTTGACGTTCATACCAGCTTCGGGAATCTTGTGTTTTTGTACAAAATCTGCCCAAGCTGTTTTGTCGAATTTTTCGATCTTCTTTCTTGCGTTGGTAGCATGCAGTAAAATTTTTTGAAAATCATGATACGGAATTTCGATGATACGGGGTTGACTCATAAAGTTTCTTTCGCCCAAGCTATATTCAGTACTAGCTAAATACGGTACATTGAACAGATTATAACAAGTTTAGAGTATCGAGTTATAAGTAGGATAAACGCCCTTTCCCCAGAAATCAAAAGTTACCTGGTAGCCTGTTGCCCCTGGCTTTTCACCCAGTTCGCCCCGAAATCTAACCATTGTTTCTTGTGCGATATCCGCGTGACGATGGTATTTAGACGCCCAATCTGTTTGAATTAGAAGTAGTACTGGTTCTTTACCCCCTTAGCGAAAGAAGGAGCAGTCACTGGTGAACATGTTGCCTCGTGGTTCAGCCATGATGGAGAAGGCCTGGATTTATTTCCTGATAGCAGCCTTCGTGCCCGGATTCTCTTCCGCGCTAGAGGAACAGCAGCCAGATCCCCAATCCGACACCACTATTGAGTCCCCCGACCGGCGGGCTATCCTGATGGATTTGCACGGCCCGATCGGGCCAGCCACGATGGACTTCCTGATCAATTCACTGGAACAAGCCACGTCCCGCAACGCTGAACTGGTGATCATCCACCTGGATACGCCGGGCGGCCTGGACACGTCTACCCGGAGTATCGTCAAAGCTATCCTGAACTCGCCAGTGCCGGTGGCGACATTTGTCGCACCTGAGGGCGCGCGCGCGGCCAGCGCGGGCACTTTCATTCTCTATGCCAGCCACATCGCGGCCATGAGCCCCGCGACCAATGTCGGGGCGGCCACGCCGGTAAACATTATCGGCGGCAAGCCGCCGGGCAAGGAGAAAGAGTCCAGCGGGGATGAAGAAAATTCCGAGCCGGCACCCGATTCTGGGGACGCAATGAGCCGCAAGGTTATCAACGATGCCGTGGCCTACGTGCGCGGTCTGGCCGCCAAGCGCGGGCGTAACGCAGACTGGGTAGAGCTGGCGGTGCGCGAGGCGGCCAGCATTACCTCGGAAGAGGCGCTGGAGATCGGCGTGATCGACCTGATCGCGAATGATGTGGGTGACCTGCTGGAGCAGGTGCACGGCAGGACCGTTGAGGTGCAGGGCCGGGACCGGGTCTTGAACACCTCGTCACTGCTGGTAGAACAGCTTGAGCCAGACTGGAAAAGCAAACTGCTGGGCGTGATCACCAACCCCACGATCGCCTACTTGCTGTTGCTGGTGGGCGTGTACGGACTGATCCTTGAAGGCTACAACCCCGGCGCCATCGTGCCGGGCGTGGTTGGCGCAATCGCCCTGCTAATCGCCCTGTACGCGTTCCAGATGCTGCCGGTGAACTATGCGGGCTTTGCCCTGATCCTGCTTGGGATCATCCTGATAATCGGCGAGGTGATGGCGCCCAGCTTTGGTGCGCTGGGCATAGGTGGCGTCATTTCCATGGTTCTTGGCTCGATCATCCTGATCGATACCGACGTGCCCGGCTTTGTGATATCACGACCCCTCATCGGCGCCCTTGCGCTGGCCAGCTCACTCGGATTGCTAGCCATCATCGGTGTTGCCATGAGAGCCAGGCAAAGACCGGTAGTCGCCGGACGCGAACAACTCATCGGCGCCGCAGGTACGGCGCTGATGGATTTCGGGCACCAGGGGCAGGTATTTGTGCACAGCGAACGCTGGAGCGCGATCACCGGGACACCGTTGCGCAAGGGGCAGGCCATCGTGGTCACCGGCATCGACGGACTGACGCTGGAGGTTCGCCCCGCCGATGAGTGAGCCTCCGGCACATGCATTAATGAAGGAGCAGGAATATGTTTGAATATGTGATTGGCATCATCGCCCTTGCCTTGCTGGGCATTATTATCAATGCTATCAAGATCCTGCGTGAGTACGAACGCGGAGTGATTTTCCAACTCGGCAGGTTCTGGAAAGTCAAGGGTCCGGGGTTGATCATTGTCATTCCGGTGGTTCAGCAGATAGAGCGGGTGGATTTGCGTGTCATCGTGATGGACGTACCCACGCAGGACGTCATCTCGCGTGACAACGTGTCGGTACGCGTCAACGCGGTGGTTTATTTCCGCGTGATCGATCCGGAGAAAGCGATCATCCAGGTAGAAAAATACCTGGAGGCCATAAGCCAGTTGGCGCAGACCACACTACGCTCGGTGCTGGGCCAGCATGAACTGGACGAAATGCTGTCCGAGCGCGATGCGCTGAACAAAGACATCCAGGCCATTCTGGATCGCCAGACCGACGCCTGGGGTATCAAGGTGGCCATGGTCGAGATCAAGCACGTGGACCTGGACGAGAGCATGATCCGCGCCATCGCCGCGCAAGCCGAAGCAGAACGCCAGCGGCGCGCCAAGGTGATTCATGCCACTGGCGAGAAACAGGCAGCGACCGAACTGGTGGAAGCCGCGAAAACACTGAGCGCCGAACCCAATGCAATCCAGTTACGTTACCTGCAGACCCTGACGGAAATCGCCGGCGACAAGAGCTCGACCATCGTATTCCCACTGGATCTGGTCGAAAAACTCAGGAAAACCCTCGGCTGAAAAACGCAGTGTAATCAGTGCCGGACCAGCTCATACCCCGCACGCACGGCATCGAGGTTCATCTGCGCGTATTTCTTGGGCGTGACCCGTTTAATCGCTGCCTCCATCGTCTCGAGGCTGCAAATCTCACCCAGGGCGATGAGTGCGCCGAGGCTAACGACATTGGTGACACGCAAATTACCCAGTGATATAGCCGTTCTGCTCAACGGCAGCTTATGAACCTTGAAGTCCCCTTCCGGTGGATCAGGGACCAGTTCTTCATCGACCAGTACGGTCGCGCCGTTGTTGATCATGCCCTCCGAAATGGACAGGGCACGCTTGTCCAGAATGAGCAGGTAATCAAGGCCGGTTGCCAGCGGGTAATCCGCCGTTTGCGTTGTAACAACCAGGTCAGAGCGGCTCATACCGCCGCGTGAGGTGGGTTCATAACTTTGTGACTGCGCGACGTGCAGTCCTTCGGAGTTCAAGGCTGCTGCCAGCATTTTGCCGCCAAGGCCCAGCCCCTGGCCACCAGTGCCGCTGAGCCGGATCTCGATATGGCTGTCCATATTCATTTGCCCTTGCCAAGTATTTTGTGGCAATGTTCCCGGTAAGCTGCGTAGTACTCGGGCCGGTCTGCACGTGACAGCACGCCGGTTTCCCAATCGCCTGCCCGGAAAGGCTTGTCGATGGTGGTGCCATCAAATTTGGGCAGGATGCTGCGTTTCTGGCTCAACACCATTTCTGGTGAAGAGCCGAGGTCATTTTTGCGGCCATAAATTTCCGTACAGTCGGATATAACTTCTACAAATGCAAAACCCTTATGCGCAATGCCTTCCTGCAACAGATTTTTCAGCGCGGTTGTCTGCAACGTAACCTCGCGGCCTACAAATGTCGCCCCGGCGCCTTTGGCGAGTGCACAGGCATCAAAACCGGGTTCGTGGTTGCCCAGCGGGGTCGTTGTGGTGAAGCGGCCGAGGCTGGTGGTGGGTGAAACCTGTCCACCGGTCATGCCGTACACCTCGTTATTTAGCATCATAACGGTCATATCCAGGTTGCGCCGTGCGGCGTGAATAAGATGGTTGCCGCCAATGGCAAGACAGTCTCCATCACCCGTGATAACGATCACGTGGAGGTCTGGCCGCGCCAGCTTCAAACCCGTGGCAAATGCGATTGGGCGGCCGTGGGTGGTGTGAAACGTGTTGGCATCAATGTAAGCACTCAGCCGCCCTGAGCAACCGATACCGCTAACGACAGCCAACTGGTCTTTTTCAATGTCCAGTTCATGGATAGCCCATAGCAAGGCCCGTAGCGCGATACCGTGTCCACAGCCCGGGCACAGAAAATGAGGGAACAGGTCCAGCCGCAGGTAATCGCGAATCTCGAATTTATCCGCTGGCCTGGCCGCGGGCTTTTGCCTGAGCTTCAGGGGCATTACTGATTCAACCATTGTTCAGCTCCTCAATCTTCGCCAGCACCTCATTCGGTTTGATGGTCTCACCATCGAAGCGGTTGATGCCAGTCACCGGCGTAGCGCCCGCGCACAAGCGCTCGATTTCCAGTATCAATTGCCCCGCGTTCATTTCCGGGACCAGCACATGCCTGGCTTGGCCTGCCAGTTCTTTCAGGGCTTGCTCGGGGAACGGCCACAAAGTGATCGGGCGCAGCAGGCCTGCCTTGATGCCTTTTTCGCGTGCAATTTTAACGGCGCGCTCACTGGCACGGGCGGTGATACCAAACGCCACCACCAGAATCTCGGCATCGCCACAAGACAAAAGCTCATACTGCTCAATCGATTCGCGATGATTCTCTATTTTATCCATTAAACGGCTGGTGACGCGGTTAACATCAGCGGGAACCTGCGTCGGAAAGCCGGTTTCCAGATGCGTCAGGCCGGTTGTATGGGTGCGATAACCATCACCCGGCCGCGGCATGGGCGGGATACCGTCTTCATCCGGCGCATAAGGCAGGAATTGTTCAGCCGCCCCGGTGGCCCACTTCCTGTCCGTGGTCTCAACATCAGCTGAATCCGGCAGGTCAACGGTATCGACCAGGTGACCGATGGCCTCGTCATACAACACGATCACCGGTGTCCGGTAGGTCTCGGAAAAATTAAATGCCTGGATGGTCTGTTGATAAATCTCCTGCACAGACGAGGGTGTTAACACGATGATCGAATGGTCGCCATGCGTGCCCCAGCGTGACTGCATGACGTCGCCCTGGGCCGGACGCGTCGGCATGCCGGTGCTGGGACCGCCGCGCATCACGTTGATCACGACACAGGGCACCTCTGCCTGGATGCCATAGCCAAGATTTTCCTGCTTAAGCGAAAAGCCTGGGCCGGAAGTTGCCGTCATCGATTTCACACCGCCCAGCGAGCCGCCCAAACAGGCCGCCATCGAGGCAATCTCATCTTCCATCTGAATAAATACACCATCGACACGTGGCAACTCTTTTGACATACGTTCGGCAATTTCAGAAGACGGGGTAATGGGGTAGCCGGCAAACAGTCGGCAACCGGCGGCAATGGCGCCCAGTGCACAAGCCTGGTTACCTTGCAGGCTTTGGCGCTGCGGCGGGTTTT
>BTRB01000057.1:0-10798 GCA_036986175.1 Gammaproteobacteria bacterium | reverse complement strand
GGCTTACCCTGGGCATTACCGTATGGGCAGCCAAACGCACCAGAACACGCTCGGATTTCTATGCGGCAGGCCAAAGTATCGGCGGCATGCAAAACGGCCTCGCAATCGCCGGTGATTTCATGTCCGCTGCGACCTTCCTGGGTGTAACCGCACTGGTTTACAGCACCGGTATGGACGGCATGTTGTTCATCATCGGCGGGACACTGGGCTGGGCAGTCATTTTGTTGCTGGTAGCGGAACGCTTGCGTAACCTCGGCAAGTACACATTTTCTGATGTTGTTGCCTTTCGCCTGGAACGTAAACCCGTCAGGACAATGTCAGCGATCGGTGCCCTGGCCGTCGCGATTCCATACCTGCTCGCACAGATGGTAGGTGCCGGCGCATTAATCCAGATCCTGTTTGGTTTGCCATATGAAGTTGCTGTCGTGTCAGTCGGTGTGCTGATGACCCTCTACGTGATGTTTGGTGGCATGCTGGCGACCACCTGGATTCAGACCATCAAAGCCGCATTGCTGCTGGTGGGCGGCACGATCATCGCATGGGGTGTCATGTCCACGATGAATTTCGATTTTAGTGCACTGATTACAGCCGCAGTTAACGAACACCCAAAAGGCCCGGCTATCATGGCGCCGGGTGTGATGTTCACCGACCCGATCACGATCATTTCTATCGGGCTGGCTTTTGTATTTGGCACTGCCGGTCTGCCACACGTGCTAATGCGCTTCTTTACCGTACCCGATGCGCTGCAGGCAAGGCGTTCGGTGGCATACGCCATCGGTTTTATTGGTTATTTCCAGAGCCTGATATTTATCATCGGCCTTGGCGCGGTGGTCTATGTAACCAATAACCCTGAATTCCTGGCAGCTGACGGCAGCCTTATCGGCGGCAGCAATATGTCTGCGGTGCACCTTTCCAAAGTCATCGGCGGCGACCTGTTTCTTGGTTTTATTTCGGCCGTGGCCTTCGCTACTATCCTGGCCGTTGTATCGGGCCTGACTTTATCTGCCGCCGCTGCAGTCTCGCATGACCTCTACGCCAATGTGATCTGCCATGGCGATAGCGACAGGAACACCGAACTAAAAATTTCCCGCATAACAACGCTGGTGATCGGCTTGACCACCATGGGTCTGGCTATCCTTCTGGAGGGTGAGAATGTCGCGGTATTGGCACTGATTGCGCTGGCGATTGCCGCCAGTGTGAATTTCCCGGTGATATTCTTATCCATGTACTGGTCAGGATTTACCACACGCGGTGCATTGGCCGGTGGTTACGCGGGCCTGGCAACTGCACTGGGCCTGGTCGTGCTGGGGCCAACCGTGTGGGTTTCACTATTGGGCTTTGACACACCGGTCTTCCCTTACCGCTACCCAACCCTGTTCGCGATGCTGGCCAACCTGGTCTTTTCCTTCTGGTTCTCCGTACGCGATAAGAGCCACCGGGCATACGCTGAAATAGAGTCGTATGATGCACAGTGGATACGGTCCGAGATCGGGCCGGTCGAGGAACTATCATGAGCAAGATAGATCACGCAGAACTCGAACCTGTTGAGAAAGCCAGCCTGGATGAATTGCAGGCACTGCAGCTGCAGCGGATGAAGTGGAGTCTGCAACATGCCTATGACAATGTTGCCCACTACCGCAGGAGAATTGACGAGGCGGGCGTACACCCTTCTGATTTGAAATCCCTTGCTGATCTGGGCAGGTTTCCACTCACAGACAAACAGGATCTGCGTGAAAACTATCCATTCGACCTGTTTGCAGTGCCGATGCATGATGTGGTTCGAATACACGCATCCAGCGGAACAACCGGCAAGCCAACAGTGGTGGGCTACACACAGGATGATATCGACATGTGGGCCGATGTCTGTGCACGGTCCATTCGCGCCGCAGGTGGCACCAGAAACGATAAAGTCCATGTCGCCTATGGTTATGGCATGTTTACCGGCGGCCTGGGGGCGCATTACGGCGCAGAGCGCCTGGGTGCGACCGTAATCCCCATGTCCGGTGGTCAGACCGAAAAACAGGTTCAATTGATCTGGGATTTCCGCCCGGACATCATCATGTCCACGCCATCGTATATGTTGAATCTTGCCGATGAGTTTGAGCGCCAGGGTCTTGATCCGGCAGCAACTTCACTCAGGGTTGGAATCTTCGGTGCGGAACCCTGGACCGATGCGATGCGCCGGGAGATTGAATCGCGCTGCGGCCTGGACGCAATAGACATTTATGGTTTATCAGAAGTCATCGGTCCGGGTGTCGCCTGCGAATGCCTTGAAACCAAAGACGGGCCAACAATCTGGGAAGACCATTTTTACCCGGAAATTGTGGACACTGCCACCGGTAAAGTACTGCCTGATGGAGAATATGGCGAACTGGTTTTCACCTCGTTAACCAAACAGGCCTTGCCCATCATCCGCTACCGGACGCGCGATCTGACGCGCTTACTGCCCGGCACCGCCCGAACTATGCGCCGCATGGACAAGATCACCGGCCGTAGCGACGACATGATGATCATACGCGGCGTTAACGTATTCCCGACCCAGATTGAAGAGGAAATACTCAAACTGAAAGAGTGCTCACCCCACTATCAGATTGAACTGTATACTGAAAAGCAGATGGACAAGCTGCGCGTGCTGGTCGAACTGGCTCCGAAGTATGACCGTCTTTCCGAGCAGGAAAAGGCCGCGGTTGCCGGCAAATTGACGCACAACATCAAGTCATACATAGGCATTAGTTCAACGGTCGAATTGCGCAACGAAGGTGGCGTGGCCCGCTCGGAAGGCAAGGCTGTACGTCTTGTTGATAAACGGTCGCGCTGATAAGACAGCTTTGAATTCGTAGGGTGGAATTTTAATGACCAAGAAATTTGCGTCCCAGGCAGACCTGGATGAAAAACAGGTCTCTTTTACCAGGCTTGCTGATGGCCTGTACGCCTATACTGCGGAGGGTGACCCTAATACCGGTATCGTTATTGGCGATGATTCGGTCATGGTTATCGATGCGCAGGCCACGCCGATCATGGCACACGATGTCATCGCTAAAATACGTACTGTTACGGACAAACCGATCAAATACGTTGTAATGAGCCACTACCATGCCGTGCGCGTGTTGGGTGCTTCGGGTTATGAGCCGGACGAAATCATTTCCAGCCAGGATACCTATGACCTGATCGTTGAGCGCGGCGAACAGGATTTCAAATCAGAATTGGAGCGCTTCCCGCGCCTGTTCAGCGGGGTTGAGTCGGTACCGGGTCTGACCTGGCCAACCATGACATTTAAAGGTGAGATGACCATCTGGATGGGCAAGCGCGAGGTCAGGCTGATGCAACTCGGCCGCGGCCACACCAAGGGCGACACGGTCGCTTGGCTACCCGAAGAAAAGGTGCTGTTCAGCGGTGACCTGGTGGAATATGGCGCAACGCCTTATACGGGCGACGCCTATTTGAACGACTGGCCACAAACGCTGGAACGGGTGGCAGCATTGAATCCGGTAGCACTGGTTCCGGGACGCGGTGATGCACTGACCACAGCCCAGATGTGCAAGGAGGCAATCGAAGGCACCAGGGCATTCCTGAAAAACATGTTTGAATCGGTCAGGCAAGGCCGTGAAGCAGGATTGAGCCTTAATGAAATCTACGCCCAGACTTACGCTCGACTAAAACCGGATTTCGGACATTGGGTTATTTTCGACCACTGCCTGCCCTTCGATATCAGCCGCGCCTTTGATGAAGCCGGTGGCACCGTCGATCCGCGCATCTGGACGGCAGAAAGAGATGCCGATATGTGGCGTGACCTCGAAACCGGCCAATAAAGAAAAATAATGCGCGGCGTCCGACAGATTTACCCGTTCACCCGGCCACCTGAGCTCGATTCAGATGCACGGACGCGTGTGCCGGTTATCGTCGTCGGTGCCGGACCCATCGGCATGGCCATGGGCCTGGACCTGGATCTTCAGGGCATCCCCAACATCATTCTCGATGACGACAACAAAGTCAGCATCGGTTCGCGCGCGATTTGCTGGGCCAAACGTGCGCTTGAAGTAGCAGACAGGCTCGGCTGTGGCGAACGCATGCTGGACAAGGGCGTAACCTGGAACCTCGGCAAAGTGTTTTTTGGCGACCGCAAAGAGCCGGTCTATGCCTTCAACATGCTGGCAGAGGGCGACCAGCAATTCCCGGGCTTTATCAACCTGCAGCAGTATTACGCAGAAGAGTACCTGATCGAAGAGATCAACAAGCGGGAACTGACCGCGATTCGTTGGGAAAATGAGGTCACGGCCGTTGACCAGTCAGCCGATGGTGTGACCATCAGTGTGAGCACACCCCAGGGCGAGTACAAAATCGACTGTGATTACGTGATTGCGGCAGACGGTGCCCGCAGTCCGCTGCGCAAGATGCTCGGATATGACTTTGGTGGAGAAACTTTCCAGGATCATTTCCTGATAGCCGATATCAGGATGAAGGCCGAATTTCCAGCCGAGCGGTGGTTCTGGTTCGATCCGCCTTTCAACCGCGGCCAGTCCGCATTGCTGCACAAGCAACCCGATGATGTCTGGCGCCTGGATTTCCAGCTGGGCTGGGATATAGACCGCAAAGAAGAGCTCAGACCAGAAAATGTTTCCCGACGTATCCGGGCGATGCTGGGTGAGGAATTTGAATTCGAGTTCGAGTGGGTCAGCATTTACACCTTCCAGTGCCGCCGCATGGACAGGTTTGTCCACGACCGCATCATTTTTACAGGTGATGCGGCCCACCTTGTATCACCATTCGGGGCGCGTGGTGCCAACAGCGGGCTGCAGGATGTTGATAACCTTGGCTGGAAACTCGCGCTGATTCTGAAAGGAAAAGCACCGGTCAGCCTGCTCGAGTCTTACAATGACGAACGCGTAACGGCAGCCAAGGAAAATATCCTTAATTCAACACGTGCCACCGACTTCATCACACCAAAAAACGCGGCCAGCCGGACATTCCGGGATGCCACGCTTGAGCTTGCAAGTGAACATGAGTTCGCTCGTTGTTTCGTCAACAGCGGTCGCCTGTCTGTCGCCACCACCCTTGATGATTCAGGCCTGAATACGGCGGACAGCGACAGCTTTGACAGCAAGCTGGTCCCCGGTTCACCCGCCACAGATGCACCGGTGAAGCTCAACGGCAAGAAAAGCTGGTTTCTGAAATCTATCGGTAATAATTTTACCGGTGTGTACTTTGCCAAAGAAGGCGCAAACACACCTGCCGGTGCCGGCGCTCTTGAACAGGATGATATTCCGGTTAAAACACTGGTAGTTTCTGAAAAGGATGTGGTGGGCAACAATTTGTTGCTGGATCACAAAGGCCTGCTCAAGCAACGGCTGGATGGGCAACCGGGAACCTATTATCTATTCCGGCCGGACCAGCATGTCGTTGCCAGGTGGCGGGATTTCGATTTGCAATCGGTCCGGGATGCGGTTGCCCGCGCGACCATGCAGACAGGTTGAGAGCAACATGAGTGAAAAACTACATACTGAGCCGAGAATCGAAGACCCTGATGATTTCTACGCCAGGCTCATCGCTTTGCACGCTGACCTGAGCCCCGCACAAAGCGAGAACCTCAACTGTAAACTAATCCTGCTGATGGCCAACCACATTGGTGACCGGGCAGTACTCGACGAAATGCTCGACACCATCCGTACGCATAATCCACAAGACTGACCCCTTTTTGCCTCAGAACGGTTGACGGCGCCCACATGAACAGGCTAGTCTGCAATTGATGAATATTTCTTTCCACTGCATGTGTGCCTGTTGCTGTTGCGTTTGTATGCGTAGCGGCCAGCCGTGCGGTGTCTGAATATTCTGATCCAAGCAATTGATATAACCAACATTTAAACAGACATAACCGCACCGGCAAGCCGGGGCGGGTTCTTTCGTGTGCGCCCTGGTCAATTAAGCGACAAAGGAGTTTGCACCAATGAAATCACAATCATCCGCCCAGCGAAGCCTGGCATACCGCAGCATACCTGCTCGGAAAGAAACAGCCGACCCGCACCGACAGCGTGTTTACGACAGCATCGTCGACCTGATCGCCAACCCGGACAACCCGACTCCGATGGTGAAGCTCAGCGAGCGTTACAACGCCGCAGCGGATTTCGATATTTTTATCAAGCTCGAAGCGTTCAATCCGTTCGGTTCTATCAAGGACCGCACCGCCCTCTACCTGTTACGCGGCACGCCGCTCGCTGAAGGCCAGGTACTGGCTGAACCGACCGCAGGTAACACCGGCATCGCATTGGCTGCACTGGCAAATGCACAGGGCACTCCCATCGAACTGGCAGTGCCTGCCGCCACGCCTGAGGAAAAGAAAGTTCTGTTGCGTTTCCTCGGTGCAGAACTGCTGGAAGTCGAGGACGATTTATGCCCGTTGTTCCCAACCGAGGGCGCCCGTGGCGTAATCAAGAGCATGGTCGAAAGCGCCGCGTTCAAAGGCAAGTATGTCAGCCCCAACCAGTATGAAAATGAACTGAATGTCGAAGCGCACTACCGCACAACCGGTCCGGAAATTTGGAATCAGACGGGTGGGGATATCGACTATTTCTTCGCTGCTTTTGGTACCTGCGGAACGATTACCGGCGTGGGCCGTTACCTGAAGGAGCGCAATCCGGATATCCAGATCATTGGTATCGAGCCCGCTTCAAGAGATCACAATCTCTCCGGCATCAAGAAAATTACCGACCTGCCGGACGAATTCAAGCCAAAAATCCTGGATTATTCGCTGATCGACGACATTATTGCCGTGGAGGACCGCGATGCATATGAGGCCAGCATCCACCTGGCCCGCACTGAAGGCATTATGGTCGGACCGACAACCGGCGCCCTGCTCCACGCTGCCCGGCAAACCGGAGTACGTGCCAGCGGACGTGCAGTAGTCATTTCGCCGGATGACGCCACCAAGTACATCAGCGCTTATGCGCAATACCTGGAAAAAGAGCAATGAAACAAACCTGCCTACCCGGTAACGGACAGTGTAATGGCTCTTCTAAAGCGTATGGATTTAAAAGCATCTTTCGGTAAATCACCATCCATCACTGTTTTTTAGGATGATTTGGGTTACGATTGGATTCATAAAAAGTGACAATCCAGGAAACGGCGTGTAGTGCCGGTGATTGGGAACCCGGCGTGAGGATCGGCAAGCCGGCCCGGGGCGGTGCCACGGCAGGCGTTTTTCCTGGTTGATAGCTCAGGATGGGCGTACAGAATGAATAAAAACACCAAGAGACAACATGGATTCGTGTGTCTGGGTAATCGCCAGCTTACTTTGGCGGTAACAGATATCCTCAAATTTACTGACAGCAAACCATGAAGACGGCACACTCGCTGCCGTTGAAGCTGATTCTTCCCCTGTATTTGTCGGCTGTATTCGTTATATTGCTGTCAGCTATGGTCTGGATGACCTATCAGGATATCAAATCGGAATTGGTGAAGGACAGTTTGAATGTTGTCACCTCTGAGTTGACAGTCCTCGGGCGCAAACTCGGCCGGGAGCACAGTACCTACGGCAGTGAAGAAATTGCGGAAGTCGAACAGGCTGTTGCAAGCACCGGTGCTGATCCACATTATGCGGTATTGGTGGTGATTGATGATGCTGGGAGTATTCTGCATGCCAACAACGTGTCGTTGCAGAGCCAGCGGGCCAGCAACATATTGCCTGATTTTGACCCGCAACGTGCTACCCGGCTCAAGCAGGACAAGCAAGTCGATGTTCGATTTGAGCCGGATGCTCAACGGATCACGGCGTATTATCCGCTGACCCTGATACCCGCTGACACCGCTACGCGCCAACCACAGGCTGCTGTTCTGTTTGCCATTTATGATCTGAGTTTTGAATATACGCAGATCTGGAGCCAGCTATGGCGATCCCGCCTGCCAATATGGTTTGTGGCATTACTCGTTTTGTTTGCCCTGATTGGATTTTTAAATCGATTTGTCAGCCACCCGGTCCGGAGCCTCACCACAAACGCCAGGGCATTTGCCAATGGTGAGGCCAAGGTGATCAGCCGTATCAAGGGACGTGGTGAACTTGCCAACCTGGCGGCGGTATTCAACCAGATGAGTACCCAAATCGGTGACCGGTTTACCCAGCAAAAACAGATTGAGGAGGCACTGAAAAAAAGCCAGGCATTTCTGAACGAAACCGGAAGTATCGCAAAAATTGGCGGCTGGGAGATAGATATTGCAACACGGGAGTTCAGATGGACACGAGAGACCTATCATCTGCACGAAAAACCATTGGACTTCAAACCAACCATACGTGCAGCGCTCAACTTTTTCATCCCCAACGACCGTGCAAGATTAAAAACAGCATTACAAAAAGCGCTTGAATTGGACCAGTCTTTTAATTTTGAAGGCCAGTTTGAAACTGCAAAGGGTAAACAGGCGTGGGCGCATATTATCTGCAAGCCGGTATGTATCAATGGCAAAACTGTCAAATTTAGCGGAACGTTCCAGGATATTACTGAACAAAAAAACGCAGAAAAGCGCTTGGAGGAAAGCCAGGAAAAATTCTCCAAGGCGTTTCATGCTCATCCGACCGCGATGCAGATATTAAACCTCGAGACCGGTGAACGGTTGGAGATCAATCAAAAGTGCCTTGAATTGTATGAGGTTAGTAGCAAAGAGGAACTGAATAAGAGTATTTTCACACGCAACCGCTGGGTTAATTCCGGTAAACAATCAGAATCGGTGCAGCAATTACTCAAAGACGGCCATCTGCATAACTACCCTATCGAGATTTTCGCGGAATCGGGTGACGTCAAGCATCTGCTGGCCAGCGCAGCAATGCTTGATATAGGCGATGGCAAGTCGGCAGTCATTTCCTATATCGATGTCACGGAAGAAAAACAACTCGCTGCTGAACTTGAAATTCACCGCACTGACCTTGAAACACTGGTAGACAAACGCACCCGGCAATTGATAGAGGCACGGCAGCGGGCAGAGGCCGCCAACCAGGCCAAAAGCGCCTTTTTGGCCAATATGAGCCATGAAATCCGTACGCCGATGAACGCTATCATCGGTTTGACCCATCTGCTGCAGCGTGCAACACCGACCGAGGAGCAGAGTACACAGCTGGGCAAGATCGATGAATCTGCCAGGCATTTGTTGTCAATCATCAATGACGTCCTCGACATTTCCAAGATTGAGGCCGGCAAAATAGAACTGGAACATGCAGATTTTCACCTCGAGGCGACCTTTGATCAAATCCGCTCGCTAATGAAGCAGCAGATGAGGACCAAGGGTTTGAGTATTGAAACGGACCTTAACGACGTGCCGCAATGGCTTAAAGGTGACGCGACCCGTCTGTGTCAGGCCTTGCTCAACTACGTGAGCAACGCCATCAAATTTTCGGAGCAAGGCACAATATTCCTGCGTGCCCGGAAACTGAAAGACCAAGGTGATGAAATCCTGGTACGGTTTGAGGTGGAAGACACCGGAATTGGCATTAAAGCCGACAGACTGACCGGTCTTTTTGGGGCCTTTGAGCAAGCAGACACCTCTACGACCCGTAAATATGGCGGCACGGGCCTGGGCCTGGCCATTACCCAGCGCCTGGCGCAGTTGATGGGTGGCGAGGCAGGCGCTGAGAGTGAACCGGGCAAAGGCAGTACCTTTTGGTTCACCGCGCGTCTTGGCCGTGGTCAGGGCGAATTATCTACCATCACGACCGCTAAGCTGGCAGATGTCGAGAACGAATTACAGACCCACTATGCTGGTAGGTCGATTCTGCTGGTTGAAGACAATACCATCAACCGCGAAGTGGCCGTTGGCTTGCTGACCAACGCGGGCCTGAGCGTGGATACGGCAAAAGATGGCCTGGAGGCTGTAGCCATGGTTAGTACCCACGCGTATGAACTGATCCTGATGGATGTTCAAATGCCGAAGATGGATGGCCTGGAGGCAACCCGTGCGATCCGCTCCGAAAGCAAAAATGCTGACCTTCCGATCCTGGCGATGACGGCCAACGTGTTCGTAGAAGATCGTCAAGCATGCCTGGATGCGGGCATGAATGACTTTGTTGCTAAACCGGTAGATCCGAAAAGATTGTTTGCTACCCTCATCAAATGGTTTTCTGATGAGCCTGTTGCAGATTCGGTGGAAGAATCCCGATCTGAACCGGCCGTTACTGGCGAAGTTGGTAGCGATGGTACAAGCGCAGACAGTCCGGTTGATCCTCAGGCCTTGAAGAAGGTTCTGGGTGAAGACGTCAAGCAGCAGTTAAACATTCTGCAGAAATTTGTCACCCAGAGTGAAACGATCCTCGCGGAGTTTACGACTGCCTGTGCCCACCACGATGCGGAGCAGGTCGCATTCCATGCCCACAAACTCAAATCCTCGGCCCGCACCGTTGGGGCGAATGAGTTGGCCGACCTGTGCATGGCTCTTGAGGCGGCCGGTAAAGCGGCTGAATGGGGCAAGATAGACCGGTTATCGCCGCAGATGAAAGCGGCGATAGAGCGGGTGAAGGAACACGTTGACAGGCTATGAGCTGATGACCAACACCTGTAATGATCGGGGGATCTATTGGCTACTCAGCATCAAAGTGGCACTGGCCGAAGGGGTATGAAATGCCAAAATCATTTCATGTTTTGATTATTGATGATTCTGAAAAAAGCACATTGTTGCTCGAAAAAGCTTTACGCAAAAAATGGCGTTCTCTCCTCAGCAAACGTGTAGCTAGTGCCGCGGAGTTGCGGGCGGCCTTAGAAGAAACGACCTGGAATTGTGTACTTTGTGACTTGACTATTCCCGGCTTCGACGCGGCCAGTGCGTTGGG
>BTRB01000056.1:0-10825 GCA_036986175.1 Gammaproteobacteria bacterium | reverse complement strand
GAACCTGGCGGTGGCTGTGTATTTCATCAGGGGTCGGAAAAAGCCGATTCTTTAAGATTGGCACCATCCGAAGCGCGGCGACACGGGGTACTTCCCCCTGCGACACGCTGCGAGTACATCCGTGTACGCTCGGGGCCTGCTCCCGGCAGGCCACGGTCGCAGGGGGAAGTACCCCGTATCCCCGCTTGGGTTCAGTAGATACTTGCTGGGGGGCAGCTTCGTGTTGGAAGAACAGAGCTCTGCTGGTAGCAATTGCTCGATGCATCAGAATCCCCAACTCTAAGTGGGGATACGGGTACCTGCCCTCTGAGACCGTAAAAAACAGGGATGTTTTTTCCGAGCCTACAGGGACGTACTCGTGGCGTGTCTCAGAGGGCAGGTACCCGTGTCCCCGCGTTCGGTTGGTGCATACCCTAAAGAATCAAATAGTGAATACCTTAAAGAATGGCTAACCCTAATTACGGTTGAAACAAGCGGTCTTGCTGCAGCGTCCTGACCTTTGTTTCACTATCATTAACCGTGATGACGATCAGCCGGTCATGCTCTGATTCATCCATATCGGCTATTGCACACCGGCACAGCAGGCGGGCAAGCGCCGGGATGGTGTTGCTGTGCCCGATGACCAGGGCGTTGTGCTGTCGATCAAGCAGGTTTTTGACCAGTGTAGTTTGATCACCCGGGTCATAAAGACTCAATTTCAGTCCGGTCTGTGCCAGCAAGGGTATTGCCGTATCCCGTGTGCGCCGGTAGTTACTGGACCAGATGTCTTCGATGTCCTTGCCCTGAAACCATTTGGCCAGTTGCTCTGAGCGATGCTTTCCAGCTTCAGTTAAAACAGGATCATGGCTTCCATCCAGCTGTTTTTCAGCATGGCGGACCAGGTATAGTGTGAAACGATTGTTTGTATCGACTGTAGCAGCGTTGGCACTGAAAAATAACAGTGCCGGCAATAGCCATTTGATCCTCACTCAGTTGCCCAATTCAGTCAGCAGTTCTGCCTGATGCTCTTGTATCAGTGGTTCGACGAGCATATCGAGGCCGCCGGATAGCAGCTCTTCAAGCTTGTACAGCGTCAGGTTGATACGGTGGTCCGTCACCCGGCCCTGAGGGTAGTTATAAGTACGAATTCGTTGCGAACGGTCACCCGATCCTACCTGCAGTTTACGGCTTTCAGCCTGCTCCGCCGCTTGCTTCGCTTTCTCCTGCTCGAGCAAGCGGGCGCTCAGCAGGGACAAGGCGCGTGCTTTGTTCTTATGCTGCGAGCGCTCGTCCTGGCATTCGACCACCAGCCCGCTGGGTAAATGTGTGATGCGAATGGCCGAATCGGTGGTGTTTACATGCTGGCCGCCTGCACCGGAGGCACGGAAGGTGTCTATTCTGAGATCAGATGTCTGTAGTTCCACGCCCTCAATGTTTTCTCTTTCAGCGAGGATTGCCACGGTGCAGGCCGAGGTGTGAATGCGGCCCTGCGATTCGGTTTCGGGTACCCGTTGCACGCGGTGTGTTCCGGATTCAAACTTGAGCCTGGAATACGCACCCTGGCCGATAATGCGGGCGACAATCTCCTTGTATCCACCGTGATCGCCGTGGCTGGTGTTGAGGATTTCCATCCGCCAATTATGCCTGTCAACATAGCGCTGATACATGCGGAACAGGTCCCCCGCGAACAAGGCTGCTTCGTCACCACCGGTTCCGGCCCGGATTTCCAGGAAAATATTGTTGTCATCATCCGGGTCTTTGGGCAGCAACAGGATGTTCAGTTGGTCTTCAAGCGCCTGTTGTTGCGCTGTGGCATCGGCAAGTTCCTCGCTGGCGAGTTCGCGCATTTCGCTGTCAGAACTCTTGCGCAGGCTTTCTGCTTCTTCAATGGATTGCCCAGCTTGTTGCCATTGGATCCAGGTCGTTACGACCGGCTCCAACTGTGAGTACTCGACCGATAGTTCACGAAAGCGGCTTTGATCGGCCATGACCTCCGGCGTCGACAGCAGCAAGGTAATTTCCTCGTGCCGTTCCTGTGCCTGTTGCAAGCGGACATGTATCGAGGGCAACAGGCTCATAGGTCATCTTCCGGCTCGAACAGGCGATTTGCGACTTTTAGCAATTCGTCGTCCTGTGCTTCTGCCGCCTCGCGAAGCCGGGTGCTCGGCAGGTGTAAAATACGCTTGCTCAGTGTATTTGCCAATTGGGTGATGACCTGTTCCGGATCATTGCCCGCAGCGAGTCTGCGTAGTGCTTTCGCAACCAGTTCCGCGCTGTTTTTACGGGCATGTTCGTGTAGTTTTTTCAGATAAACAGAGGCCCTCGCGCTATTGAGCCAGCGCATGAATTCATCAACCGCCAGATCGACATCACCCGTGGCGGCTTGTGCGGCCCGGTTGCGCTCAGAGAGGTTCCTGTCCACCACCTGCTGCAGATCGTCAATGGTGTAGAGATAAACATTTGTGAGTGCACCGGTGTCAGGTTCGATGTCCCTGGGCACGGCAATATCCACCAGGAACATGGGTTGATTGCGACGTTGCTTCAAAGCGGCTATGACGGATTCAGAGCTGATCACGGGCTGTTGGCTGGCGGTGGAGCTGATCAGGATATCGGCCTTATGCAACATCCCGGGCAAGTCAGCCAGCGAAATAGCATGTGCGTCAAACTGGTCAGCCAGCTCAGCAGCCCGGGCAATGCTGCGGTTGGCGATAATCAGGCTTGAAACACCTTTGTCATGCAAATGACGACCACATAATTCGACCATTTCTCCTGCACCCACCAGGATGACCGTTTTGCTGGTCAGGTCTCCAAATATCTGCTTTGCCAGCAGCACCGTCGTATAGGCGACTGATACCGGATGTTCGCCTATACCAGTTTTGCTGCGTACCCGTTTACCGGTGGCAAATGCATGCTGGAACAGGCGATCCAGGACTTTCCCGACACCGCCGGCTTCGCGGGCCAGTTGCCAGGATTCTTTCAATTGGCCAAGGATTTGAGACTCACCCAGCACCAGCGATTCCAGTCCGCCTGCGACGCGGAAAAGATGCCTTGCCGATTGCTCACGTTCATGGCTGTAACAGTGCTCGTCAATTTCGGCTGCAGTCAGGTTTCCGGTGTCCTGTAACCATTGGCGAACCCGCTTTCGGCTGTGGTTACTGCCGATGCTGTAAATTTCTGTGCGGTTGCATGTGCTGACGATCACCGCTTCTTCAATATCACCCAGTGCGCACAATTCTTTCACCCTGTCCGCATTATCCACACGCGCGATAGCGACCTTCTCGCGGATCACGAGCGGCGCTGTGTGATGGCTGATTCCGGTAGTGAGTAGTGGCATGGGTATTGGTTAACCAGCTACAAGCAGTTATCCTTTGGCATATGAATTTTTACTATTGTTTCATGAAATGGTTGCCGAGCGCGTTCATTTTTGTCCTGTTTTTTGCTTCAGCGTGTTCGTCCGTGCCGCAAACGCCACCTGCGCAAGCCACCGAAACCCCGTCCGGGCTAAATAAATCCGGTGCTGAGGACATAGCAGATAGTGATTTACCGCCCACAGACACGGATGTTATGTACCACGTTTTTGCAGCGGAAGTACTGGGTGCGGAAGGTGATTTCTCCAAAGCTGCGGCGGAGTACCTTGAAGCTGCATTGGCATCGCAGGACCCGGAAATCGCAGAGCGTGCGGCCAACGTCGCTGTTTCAGCCGGTGAGTGGCAGATGGTCGTGCTGGCATCTGACCGCTGGGCAATGCTTAAACCTGAAAGCCTGGATGCACGCCAGCTGGCTGCCGGAAGCCGCTTGCGGGAAGGTGATTACGTGGGTGCTGAATACCAGCTTGTGCGGATTCTCGAACTGACCGAATCTGACCAGGTCAGGGGCTGGGGTATTGTGATCTCACTGCTGGCGCCCGCCAATGACCAGGTCAGGGCCAACAAGGTATTGAACAACCTGCTGAAAGATTTTGATGCCCTGTCAAACGCGGACGCGCTGTATGCCCGCAGCCAGTTAGCAGCGCGTGCCGGCCAACTTGACAGCGCTACGGAATTTATCGATCAGGCCATTGAGCTGGAACCGGGCAGGGTGGATTTGCTGACCTGGTCAGGCAGGTTGGCTGTTAACCGTCAGGATATGGAGCGGGCATTGCAGCGTTACCGGCAGGCCTGGGAGGCCAGTCAGGATGACCCGCAAGTTGCAATGGCCTATGCGGAACTGCTAAAGCGTGAGAAGGACCCGCAGGCGGCACTGGCTGTGTTGGCGGGGCTGCCTGATACACCAGAGATGAGGTTTGCCCGGATAGTCTTCGCGCTGGAGGCCGGTGACAGGGAAAATGCAGAGGAATTGTATCGGGGCTATGCCGGTGCAGATTACCAGCAACCTTCGAATACCGCGTTTCAGGCGGCACAGAGTGCAGAGTTGCTCGATTATTTACGTGAGGCTGTCAACTGGTACAAACAGGTATCAGGTGAACGCTCCCTGCGGGCGACCATGCGCCGGGCTTTCCTGCTTGCAGACCTGGATGATGTTGATGAAGCGCGCAACGTGCTGGCGCAACTTCGCATTCAGACAGACAGTGAGGTCAACTCGCAAAGTTACCAGGCAGAGGTTCAGATTTTGCAAGATGCCGGGCGCAATGATGAGGCTATGCAGGTATTGAATAATGCACTGGTCATCCTTCCCAGGGATATAGCCTTGAGATATGTACGCGCGTTGCTGGCAGTCGGCCTCAGACAACTGGATCTGGCTGAAAGTGATTTACGCCAGATTATTGCTGTCCAGCCGAAGAATGCCGCAGCCCTGAACGCACTGGGTTATACCCTTGCTGACCTGACGGATCGTTATGATGAGGCCGAACCCCTGATTCTCCAGGCCTACGAGTTGCAACCAAATGATTCGTCCATTATCGATTCTATGGGGTGGATTGCCTACCGCCGGGGACGATTGCAGGAAGCCGAAAGATATTTACGCGAGGCCTGGGACACATCCCAGGTTGCTGAGATTGCTGCCCATCTCGGAGAAGTGTTGTGGGTCAGTGGTCAGAAAGATGAGGCACGGGCGCTCTGGCAGTCAGGCTCGCAGCTTGAAAGTGACAACGAAGTCCTGATCAAGACCATGCAACGATTCGGAGAATCCCCTTGAGACAGTGGGTTTGGCTGCTGCTGGCGACCCCCTTGCTGAATGCCTGCACAACTGTGCCGGCAACTAAGCCCGGGACCATAAACCAGGACGCCTCCCAGGCAGCCTATAAAAATCGTGCTGAGAATATCAGTGGCGTTTCCGCGTGGAGCCTGGTTGGGCGAATCTCACTTGATGATGGTGAAGAGGGCGGCAGCGGCAGACTACAATGGATTGTCAAAGCCGATCACAGCACAATTGATTTTCGCGGCGCCATGGGCCGTGGTGCCTGGTACCTGGAAATCGGTCCACAGGGCGCGGTTTTAAGACTGGCCGATGGAAGCGAGCACTTTGCGCCCGCTGTGGATGCATTGATTCAGCAACAGGTTGGCTGGCCCATTCCAGTGGCAGCATTGCAATGGTGGGTAAGGGGGTTGGCAGCACCGGGGCCGGTTGATGAGCGGCAATTGGATGCCAGGGGCTTGCTGTCGAGCCTCAAGCAGTTTGGCTGGGAGATTGACTTTAATCGCTATGCTTCCGATTCCGGCGTGGCGATGCCGACGCGACTGGATGCCAGGCAGAATAAATACCGGTTAAAGCTGGCTATCAACCGTTGGCAAATACCAACGAATGATGTTATCGCAAACTGAAACACAAACTGAATTACCAGCACAGTCCTGGCCGGCTCCGGCCAAGTTGAATCTGTTCCTGCGTGTGTTAGGCCGGCGTCCGGATGGTTATCACGAGTTGCAAACCCTGTTTCAAATACTGGACTGGGGTGATGAATTGCTGATAACGGTGAACGACAGTGGTGAAATTACCCGTAGCGGCGCTTGCGATGTTATTCCGCAGTCCGGAGATATTTGTATACGTGCGGCATATCTTTTGCAGGCCCTCTGTGGTGTGACTCATGGTGCCCACATTGACCTGAAAAAGAATATCCCGGTGGGTGCGGGGCTTGGTGGTGGCAGTTCCGATGCGGCAACGGTGCTGGTCGCTTTGAACCAGCTGTGGCGCTGTGGAATGTCGCGACAGCAACTTGCTGAGGCAGGCCTGCAGCTCGGCGCCGATGTACCGGTATTCGTACACGGGCACAGTGCCTGGGCACGGGGGCGGGGTGAGAGATTACAGCCCGTGATGCTGGGTCCGGGGCATTATGTGCTGGTTTTCCCGCCGTTTGGCATTTCCACTGCAGAGGTATTTCAATACGCCGGCTTGAAACGTGATTCGCAACCACTGGAAATGACCAAAACCAGCATGCAACCCGGCAGGAATGATTGTGCAGCAGCAGCTCTGGAATTGTATCCGGAGCTGGGAAAAATCATGCGGGCCCTGCAAGTCTGCGGGCGACCGTATGTGAGTGGCACCGGCAGTACAATTTTTTTGCCTTTTGACAGTAAAAAGTCTGCAATCAACACGGCAAGCAAATTAAAATGCCGATATAATGTTCGCGTTGTTGGTGGCGTCGACAGGTCCCCGTTGCTGAAGAAGCTGTCTGTCGGGGGGTGATTCTGACAGAATGAAAATAGATGGGACGTGGCCAAGTTGGTTAAGGCACGGGGTTTTGATCCCCGCATTCGCAGGTTCGAGTCCTGCCGTCCCAGCCATTTTTTTGCGCAAGACGCTTAAAGCAATAAACACGCAGTTCAGGATGATGACACAGTGGCCAGTCCTTCCCTGATGATATTTGCAGGTAACGCCAACCCCAAATTGGCGAATGATATTGCCCGGGAACTCGGTATCCCCATCGGCAAAGCAACCGTTGAACGCTTCAGTGATGGTGAAGTAGCGTTTGAAATCATGGAAAATATCCGTGGACGTGATATTTACCTGATTCAACCAACCTGCGCGCCTACCGCAGATAACTTTGTTGAACTACTCGTTATGGTGGATGCGATGAAGCGGGCTTCAGCTTCCCGCGTTACCGCTGTCATTCCCTATTTCGGATATGCCCGCCAGGACCGCCGTCCGCGTTCTGCGCGAGTACCGATTACCGCCAAGGTTGCAGCAAAAATGATCTCAGCCGTGGGAACAGATCGGGTGGTTACCATTGATCTGCATGCCGATCAAATCCAGGGTTTCTTCGACATTCCGGTGGATAACGTTTATGCCTCACCTTTAACGCTGGCCGATATCTGGCAGCATCAGGGTAGCGAAGACCTGGTGGTTGTATCTCCGGATGTCGGTGGCGTCGTGCGTGCCAGGGCGATCGCCAAGCGTCTGGACACTGATCTGGCGATCATCGATAAACGCCGTCCGCGCGCTAATGTTGCCAGGATCATGAGTATCATCGGTGACGTTAAAGGCAAAAGCTGCGTTATGGTCGATGACATGGTCGATACGGCAGGCACGCTTTGTACCGCGGCGGATGCGCTGAAAGAGCAGGGTGCTGTTCGCGTGGTAGCTTATTGCGTGCACCCGGTACTGTCCGGCCCTGCGATTGACAACATCCTCAATTCCAAACTGGATGAGCTGGTGGTTACCGATACCATTCCCCTGAGAGAGGCTGCACAACAATGCGGCAGAATCCGCCAGTTGAGCGTCTCCCAGATGCTGGCAGAAACCATCAGGCGTATGGCCCAGGGTGAGTCTGTTAGTTCTATGTATGTGGATTGACCCAAAATAATACGGTATAATGCGCGGCTTTATTTTTGCACCGTCTCTAGGTCTGTATTTTTGAGGAACACCATGACTGATTCAAACGTTATCAACGCGGAAATCCGTGAGGATGTGGGGAAAGGCGCGAGCCGTCGCCTGCGTCAACAGGGGAAAATTCCTGCGGTAATTTACGGTGGCAAGATAGACCCGGCCACATTAACGCTGGAACACGGCCCATTGATGCATGCTGCTGCGAATGAGTCTTTCTATTCAAGTATCCTGGATATCAGGGTGGCCGATGGGCGCACCCAGAAAGTTGTTGTCCGGGACGTACACCATCACCCATACAAGTTACAGATCATGCATCTCGACTTCATGCGTGTTTCCGCGGAAGAAATACTGAAGATTTCTGTACCGATTCACTACACCAACGAAGAGGAATCACCTGCCGGCAAGGCCTCAGGTGTGATCATCCAGCACCTGGTGACAGAAGTGGAAATTGCGGCATTGCCAGAGAATCTGCCCGAGTACCTGGAAGTGGATCTGACCGAGCTGGACGATGGCGACGTTGTGATGCTGTCTGACATCCGCTTGCCCGAAGGTGTCGAAATTTCTGCACTGAGCGGTGACGATGAAGACGAGATAATGATTGCCAATACGGTTCATATCAAGGAATCCCAGGGTACAGGTGTTGCAGCGGCTGAAGACGCGGCTGCTGCTGAAGCCGAACTGATAGCTGCTGGTGAAATAGTTGCAGGCGAAGAGCCTGAAGAAGGCGAAGAAGGCGAAGCAGAAGCCGAGGGTGAATCTGAAGGTGAAGACGAAGATTCTGAAGGCGACAAAGAATAGGTACCGGAGTCGATATTGTCCGGATTATTCCTGATTGTCGGTCTCGGTAACCCTGAGTCCCAATATGGCAAAACCCGGCATAACGCCGGGTTTTGGTTTTTGGATGCCCTATTAGAAGAGACCGGTACAAGGCAGCGTACGCAACTAAAGTTGTCCGCAGAAGTATGCCGCACCCGGCTTTTTGACAGGGACTGCATCCTCGCAAAGCCAACCACGTTCATGAACCACAGCGGTCAGGCCGTCAGGGCGGTGATGGACTATTATCGTGTCGGCGCTGAGAACCTGCTGGTTGCTTATGATGAGTTGGATCTTCCACCCGGAACCGTCCGCTTGAAGCAGGATGGTGGCCACGGTGGCCACAATGGTATGCGGGACATCTTCCGGCACCTCGAATCCACGGACTTTATGCGCTTGCGCATTGGCATTGGTCACCCCGGCTTCAAAGATGCGGTGACTGCCTATGTTCTGAGCCGGGCACCGGCAGACCAGGAACAGGCAATTTTGCATGCGATCGGGGATGCCGTGGAGGTATTGCCGGATCTGCTCGGTGGCAAGGTTTCAAAAGCGACCAAAGAATTGCATACCGATAGTTAGCTAAGCTTTTTGGAAGTAAATCATGGGTTTTAAATGTGGAATCGTCGGGCTGCCGAATGTTGGCAAGTCCACTTTGTTCAATGCGCTGACGGAATCCGGTATTGCTGCCGAAAATTATCCGTTTTGCACCATTGATCCGAATATCGGGATTGTTCCGGTACCCGATACCCGTCTTGATCAACTGGCGGCCATTGTGAAGCCGGAAAGGGTTTTGCCTACGACGATGGAGTTCGTGGATATTGCCGGTCTTGTTCAGGGCGCGTCGCAAGGCGAAGGCCTCGGCAACAAGTTTTTGTCCCACGTAAGGGAAACCGATGCTATTGCCCACGTGGTGCGTTGTTTTGAAAATGATGACGTGGTGCATGTTTCGGGTGGGGTTAACCCGGTTTCAGACATGGAAGTTATCAACATGGAACTGGCACTGGCTGACCTGGACACAGTTGAACGTGCACTGCATAAAGCCGAAAAGCAAACCCGTAGTGGCGATAAGGAGTCGCTGGCCCGCGCAGCCTTGCTGACAAATGTGAGGGACAGCCTCAGTGAAACCGGCAATGTGCGTAATCTCGGCCCGGACAAAGAACAGAGAAAACGGGTCAGAGATCTGCATTTATTGACCATGAAGCCGGTTGTATACATTGCCAATGTCGCTGAAGACGGTTTCGCGGATAACCCCTTACTCGATCAGGTCAGGGAATTTGCAAGTGGTGACAGCGCCAGCGTGGTACCGGTTTGCGCCGCAATCGAAGCCGAAGTTGCACAACTGGACCGCGAAGACCGGCAGGAATTCCTGGCAGCCCTGGGACTGAAGGAATCCGGTCTGGCGGCTGTCATTCGCGCCGGCTATGACTTGCTGGACCTGCTGACGTTTTTCACCGCGGGTGTTAAAGAGGTCAGGGCATGGACGGTTACCAATGGAGCGACTGCGCCAAAAGCTGCAGGCAGGATACACACGGATTTTGAACGTGGTTTCATCCGCGCCGAGGTTACAGCATATGAAGAATTCATTGCTTGCGATGGAGAGCAAGGTGCCAAAGAAGCCGGTAAATTACGCCTGGAAGGCAAGGAGTACATCGTTAAAGAAGGTGATGTGATGCATTTCCGTTTTAATGTGTAGATTTGTTTAGCAAAAAGGCTTGTCATCTGTTGACAGCCAAAGGCGGCTAAGAGAAAATAGACGGCTCGCTTGAGGGAGGGGTACCCAAGCGGTCAACGGGGGCAGACTGTAAATCTGCTGGCTACGCCTTCGGAGGTTCGAATCCTCCCCCCTCCACCATTAGTATAGGGAGTTTCGGCGGGTGTAGTTCAATGGTAGAACCTCAGCCTTCCAAGCTGATGATGTGGGTTCGATCCCCATCACCCGCTCCAGATCTTCCGGCTTGGTGCGGTGGATTAAGAGCTTGGAGTAGTGAAGCCAGATTTTTTGATTTGGCCCACATAGCTCAGGTGGTAGAGCACTCCCTTGGTAAGGGAGAGGTCACTGGTTCGAGTCCAGTTGTGGGCACCACACGTGATTAAGTGATTAGGTGATTGGCAGTATTTAATTTTTTAATTGTTTAACAGCGGTTTGTTTTGGAGACAGGCATGTCCAAGGAAAAATTTGAAAGAACCAAGCCCCATGTGAACGTGGGCACGATTGGTCACGTAGATCATGGCAAGACGACGCTAACGGCGGCGTTGACCAAGATATGTGCTGAGG
>BTRB01000055.1:0-10856 GCA_036986175.1 Gammaproteobacteria bacterium | reverse complement strand
ACCGGGTCGGGTAACATTGCCCGCGGCGACTTGCCGAGGCGGATCATGCTTTTGATGGTCGTTGCACAGATATCAATGGCTGTGACCTGCAGGGTCAATACCCCACCCGCTTTTGACCGGATCAGGGTCTGTACATCCGTAACCAACCGTTGCTGAATTTGCCTGGCAAGTTCCGGCCGGTATTCCGGTCTGGCGCCCGGCCGTGTCATGATGACGATATGGCCGAGTTCAAACAACTCGAGCCAGCAATGCCAGTTTTGCAGGTGGTTTGCCGCGTCCTGGCCAATGACCAGCAACAACGGCCTTGATGGGGAATCAGAGCGCAGGTCCTGCAAGGTATCAACCATATACGAAGGCCCGTCACGATCAAGCTCACGGGCGTCAATGCGTAGGTTCGGAAACTCTGGCAGTGCAAGTCGCAACATTTCCAGTCGCTGCCTGCTGCTTGCCTTGGGTAACTCCCGATGCGGGGGACTGCCGGCCGGCAGCAGGTAAAGAGTATCCAGCCCAAGTTTTTCACGCACCTCGTCCGCACACCGCAAATGGGCATAGTGCACCGGGTCAAATGTACCACCGAGCAAAGCCAGCGGCTTTGTGATCAAATGTTTCTCTTCTTTCACACCGATAATTGTAACAACAGGGTATCCAGGCTTTGCCATGGATCACCGGCAGCTCGGCCCTTGCTTTGCCTGTCAATCAACGCTAATTGCTTGAATGCAGCAAACAGCCTGCGCGTATTCAAGCGCCGTGCCGCAGAACGGATAACGTTTTGCCGGTTACGCCAGACATGCAGACGTTGGAAGACCGTTGATTCATGTTCGCCCCCCCGCATAGCCAACCTGAATGCCTCGGTGGTTCTGAGCTCCCGGATCAGCGCTCCTACGACCAGGGGTAGCGGCGTGTCCACGCGATGTAAACCGGCTGCCACACGCAAACCATCACGTAGATTTCCGCACAACATATGCTCCGCCAGTATAAAAGCATCAAAGCGGCTGCTGTCGGCCACGACCCGCATTACATCCTCCACGCTAACGGTACCAGCGCCCTTTAGCAAAGCCAGGCGGTCAATTTCCTGGCGGGCAGCAAGCAGGTTTCCTTCGAGGCGGTCTGCCAGCAAGTCCAGCACCTCGGGTTCGGGCTGCATGCCATATTGCTGCATACGCTGGGCCAGCCAGTGTGGTAATTCCGCTGCCTTGATCGGCCAGATATCGACACGCTGACCGGCTCTTTCCAGTGCGCCGGCCCATTTTGCTTTACGCGAACTGGCGTCCCACTTTTCACAGCTGACCAGCAAAATTATGTTGGGATCAGGAGCATCCGCCCATTCTGTTAACGCTTTACCGCCTTCGCGGCCAGGTTTTCCGGTGCGGATACGCAGATCAACAATCTTTTGCGTTGCAAATAACGACGGCGCGGCTGCCTGTTGCAACAACGACCAGTCAAAACCACGTTCAACCTGTAACAGCTCCCGTTCAATAAACCCCTGGGCTCTGGCGGCCTCCCGTACCTCGTCACAGCATTCCTGCAACAACAGTGGTTCTTCGCCACCGATCAGGTAAACCGGTACCAGTCCACGTTGCAGACTGTCGGCCAGCTGTTCTGCTCTAACCCGCATATTGCTTACTTAGCATAAGTTCCCAAACGCCGCACGACCATGCGGGCCAGACTATCCGCTAAATCATTGCGCAGGAACTCGTTTTCCCGCTCTGCGGCCAGGATGTCCTGCTCATTAAAACGATAGACGCGGCTCTGCTCAAAAGTCTGCAACGGGATCAGTTCATTGCCCTGACTATCCAGTAAGCGAAACTGCACGGTATGGCGAACCAGGTATTCACGTACACGTGCGTTGTCACCAATGGACTGGATTTCTTTGCGCATGCGGTTTTGCGGGACTTCGAGCACGGCCGCACTTTCCCCCGACTCTACAATCAGCGCGCCGTTCTGCTCCAGCAGGGTTTCAAGCCGCCGGGCAAACGGACTGTAAGGCGACTGAATTTCCAAGCGCGTTTGCTGCATCTCAGGCGGTAGCTCAGCGCGGGTCTGCAACTGGAACCCGCAATCAGTAAGCGGTAGCAGAACAAGTAATAAAACGATCAGGTGACGGGTTTTTTTCATACAGGGGGGCTTGTCGTAATCAAGTTGCAACGATGTTCAATAACCGGTCCGGTATATAGATAACTTTGCGAACGGTTTTACCATTGATGTATTTAGTAACATTCTGCTCCGACATGGCCGCTGCCATGGCCAACTCCTCGTCGCTACCGGGCGCCAGTTCAACACGGGCCCGCAGTTTGCCGTTAACCTGGACAACCAGCGTAATCTGGTCCCGAACACGGGCTGCGTCATCTACCTCCGGCCAGGGTGTGTTAACCACACTGTTCTGCTCACCCAGCATCTCCCACAGGGTTGCACAAATATGTGGCGTAATTGGGGCCATCAGGCGCACTACGGCCTTCCACGCCTCATCCAGCACCGCCCGGCCCTGCGCACTTCGATCCACAAAGCGCCCCAGGTGGTTGCTCAGTTCCATCACCGCAGCAATGGCGGTATTGAACGTCTGTCGCCGACCGATATCATCGCTCACCTTGGCGATTGTGTCATGTGTATAGCGCCGGATGGTTTTTTGTTCTGTTGTCAGTATACCTGTATCCAGTGCTTCAACGGGACCTGCGGCGATATGGTCCGTGACCATGAACCACAGCCGGCGCAAAAAGCGAAACGAACCTTCCACACCCGAATCGGACCATTCCAGCGACTGGTCGGGCGGTGAGGCAAACATGGAAAACAGGCGAACGGTATCCGCACCGTAACGCTCAACCAGGTCCCTCGGGTCCACGCCGTTATTCCTGGACTTCGACATCTTCTCAATGCTGCCGATTTCCACAGGCTTGCCATCGGCAATCAATCTTGCACCCGTCATTTTGCCCTTGTCATCCCGCTCAACTTCAACATCGGCCGGGTTAATCCAGGTGGTACTGCCATCACCTGCATCGCGCCGGAATGTTTCCGCAACCACCATACCCTGGCAAAGAAGGCGGGTGACAGGTTCATCGGATTTCAGCATGCCGGCATCGCGCATAAGTTTGTGATAAAAGCGGAAATACATCAGGTGCAAAATGGCATGTTCAATACCGCCAACATACTGATCCACAGGCAGCCAGTAATTGGCGCGTTCGTCGACCATGGCGTCAGCACCCGGCGAGCAATAACGCGCGAAATACCACGATGACTCCATGAAGGTGTCAAAAGTATCTGTTTCCCGCTCGGCCGCGCCACCGCACTGCGGGCATTGGGTTTTGCGCCATTCTGGATCTGCTTTTAGCGGCGATTGCACGCCCATAAACGACACGTCTTCGGGCAAGACAACCGGCAACTGGTCTTCCGGTACCGGTAAGGCGCCGCAAACCGGACAGTATATGACCGGGATCGGGCAACCCCAGTAACGTTGCCGGCTTACACCCCAGTCGCGCAGGCGGAAATTTACTTTGCGCTCACCAATCCCCTTGTATTCAAGCCACTTCATGGCCTTTTCCCTGGCTGCTGCAACGCCGAGACCATTTAGCCAGTCACTATTAATCGCCACGCCATCACCGGTGTAAGCTTCCCCTGCAAAATCTGCAGGTGTTTCGACGGTGCGCACGATGGGTAGATCATGTGCCTTCGCAAAATCCCAATCACGCTGGTCCTGGCCAGGTACTGCCATTATGGCACCGGTACCGTATCCCATCAGTACATAATCAGCGATATACAGGGGCACTGGTTTACCCGTAAACGGATTGAACAGGAAGGCACCGGTATTGACACCGCGTTTTTCCAGCGAGCCCTCTGCCGAGGTACGGTCGGCTTCGCTGGTTTGCCGGGCTGATGCAACAAAAGCGTTAATCTGTTCTTTGCAGGCTTCGGTCGTCACTTCAACAACCAGCGGATGCTCCGGCGCAAGTACCGCGTAAGTCATACCAAAAGCCGTATCCGGACGGGTGGTGAAAACGCCCACTGTCGCGGCACCGGGCTGCACTACTCCCTGCCTGTCACACACGCTCATTTCGAACTCAGCGCCTTCCGAGCGCCCAATCCAGTTGCGTTGCATGGTTTTAACCGCTTCCGGCCATTGTTCCAGATCATCGAGGCCGCTGAGTAACTCATCAGCGTAGTTGGTTATGCGCAAAAACCATTGCGGAATGGAGCGGCGTTCAACAACCGCACCCGAACGCCAGCCACGGCCGTCTACAACCTGTTCGTTGGCCAGCACGGTCTGGTCGACCGGATCCCAGTTAACTTCCGAATTCCGGCGGTACGCCAGGCCCTTTTTCATCAGGCGCGTGAACATCAGCTGTTCCCAGCGATAATATTCCGGCGTACAAGTGGCAAACTCACGTGACCAGTCATAGGCGAAACCAAGCCGTTGAAACTGCTCACGCATATGCTCGATATTCGCGTAGGTCCACCGGGCCGGTACCGTGTTGTTTTTTATCGCGGCATTTTCCGCCGGCAATCCAAATGCATCCCAACCCATGGGTTGCAGTACGTTCTTGCCCAGCATGCGCTGATAACGACTAATCACATCACCGATGGTGTAGTTGCGGACATGGCCCATATGCAAAGCACCGGACGGGTAAGGCAGCATGGACAGGCAATAAAATTTCTCAACGCCGGGGTCTTCCGTTGCCTGGTAAGTTTTGTCCTGGTCCCAACGCGCCTGCACGCGGGTTTCCAGTTCTGCGGGATTGTAGGGCGTTTGATCCATGCTTTTTCCGGCCCGGCAGCCAGTCTGCTCAATTAGGAATGCGAAGCATAACCGACCCCAACAGGACAAAAAAGGCTGTTCAGAAATTAAAACACGCTATAGGGCGATATCATCCGCAGATTACGCAGATTAAGAGCAAGAGCGATTAAAGGGCAAGAGCGTTTTGGGGATTGGGCAGTGCAATCCTGAAAAGTGTTGCACGCTCATAACCGAGCACTGACATCAAAAAACACACAAGCCCGGAAATAATCTGCGTAATCTGCGTAATCTGCGGATAAACAAGCTCCAATAACAAGTTCCACTTGTTTATTTTTTGCTGTGGATATAGTTCAGGATTGCGTTGAGACCGTAGCTTTCGGGTATTTCGTCTGGCTTGCCTTGCAAGGCGGGCAGGATGTTTTCTGCCAGTACTTTCCCCAGTTCAACGCCGAACTGGTCAAAGGGGTTGATACCCCAGATGACGCTTTCGACAAAAACCTTGTGCTCGTACAAGGCCAGCAATTGCCCCAGGCTGGAGGGGGTCAGCTCATCCAGCAAAATGATTTCAGATGGCCGCCCCCCCGGCGTTTGCCGGTGCGCATCCAGTTCACCCGGGTTTTGCAATCCTGCGGTGCCGGTTGCCAGTGCCGTTGCCTGGGCAAGCATATTCGCCAGCAATATCGCATGGGCTTCTGTGTCATCGTGGTCCGGGCGGATTACACCGATGAAATTCAGCGGCACGATATCGGTACCCTGGTGAAACATCTGGAATAATGAATGTTGTGCGTCGGTGCCCGGCTCGCCAAACAGGACGGGCGACGTATTGCAGTTAACCGGTTTGCCCTCCCGGTCAACTGATTTGCCACCCGACTCCATCACCAGTTGCTGCAAATATGCTGGCAGGGAGCGCAAGCGTTGATCATAGGGAATCACCGCCTGGGCCGGATAAGCACAGATGTTACGGTGCCAGATTCCCGTCAGTGCCAACAATACCGGTAGATTGTCTGCCATTGCCGCTGTTTGGAAGTGCCGGTCCATATCGGCAGCACCCTGCAGAAACTGTGTGAAAGCGCCCTCGCCCATAACAGCGGCCGCAGCAAGGCTCACAGCAGACCAGAGTGAATAGCGGCCGCCGACCCAGTCAGGCAGATACAAGGTATTTGCCTGTGGCGTGCCAAATTCTTCAACTGCCGCCATGTTCCCGCTGATTGCAAACAGACGCTGAACGGCAGCATCGCGGCCCAGTTCCTGTTTCATCCATTGCATCACCCTGCGTGCATGCAACAATGTTTCACCGGTGGTAAAACTTTTTGAGGCAACAATAACGACAGTTTCAGCCGGGTTCAGATCCGCCAGCAAGCGACTACGAAAGTATGCATCACCCGAGGATAAAAAATGCACCTGCGGGGATGAACTCTTGCCAAGGGCTTCAATCAAAAGTCGTGGCCCAAGTACAGACCCGCCTATACCAATATGTATGATGTGCTGGACAGGTTGCCGGGTTGCACCTGGCAAATGGCCTGCAGCAAACGCCGATGCAAACCCCAGCATCCTCTTCCTGTTCTCAACCACCCGGGCCATCGTTTCAGTATCAAGCTTGTTCAATACATCATCGCTGCGCATGGCCATATGCAGCGCGGGTCGCTGTTCGGTGAAATTAACCGCCACCCCCTGAAAAAGTCGCTCACGGGATTCCTCCACCCCACTGTTCGCGGCAAGTTGCAACAATTCTGCAAGGGCTTGTTGATTCAACCCTGTGCGGGAAAAATCCAACAGCAAATTCCCGGCGGTTTTACTGAAATCCCTGAACCGATCTGGCTCGCAGCAACGCTCTGATAGCAGCTTTTGTCCTGAATCTATGTTGTATTTTTGCAACAACTGTAGAAAATCATGGTCCATTGTGTGGTTTTTGTCCTTTGCAGCCTTAAGCAGTGCGTTTGGTCACAACATTATCTTTGAGACACATTATACAGGCGTTGCTGGTCTTACAAATAGTATCAAGGGTGATGAAGATAACACCTGCAAAAAATGTATCTTATTGTTATATATCGTTTTATACCGTATAAGCTACTAAAACCAAGGGCAAAAAAAATACCCCTCTCCGATAAAGGAGGGGGGTATATTTTGGAGTGATGTATCCGTCTTTTCGCGCCCTGCGAATCCTGGTATGTGTTGCAGTCTTACCAAGATTGGTTGTAATAATACCACTAAATATAAAAAAAGCAACGATTTCTGGACAAAAAGCACCAAATGCCTGGTTTGAGGAAATCTGCACTCTCTTGCTGAAGCGGATTTAGACCTCACCTGCATCATCATTCAGTCGGCAGATGCCGTCGCAATCAAGCTGCGACAACAGTGCCCCAACCACACCCCGCCCGGGAATTTCGATATTTTTATCCAGCTCGGAAAGTGGCAACAACACAAAGGCTCTTAGGTGCATGCGTGGATGGGGTACAACCAGTTCAGTGCTGTGAACCATCTCATCACCGAATAACAGCAGGTCAATATCAATTACACGCGGCCCCCAGCGACGTCCGCTGCGCTCCCGGCCCATGCCATTTTCAATTGACTGCAAACCATGTAGCAAAGCCAGCGGATCGAGGCTGGTTTCAATTTGTACAACGGCGTTAATGTAGTCATCCTGATGTTCAACACCCCAGGGCGGGGTACGGTAGAAAGAAGATACTTTAGAAACCTCAATTCCTTCCGCCTGGCCCAGATGTGCCAAGGCCTGTTTGAGTCGCATCACGGGATGCTGAAGATTTGCTCCCAGGCCCAGCCAGGCTTGCATATTGTGCTCCTTGGATTGTGCTAATCAGGGGCCTTGTCAGGATTTTGCCGTGGACCGCGAACGGCTTCGTCGTCTGCGGCGGTGCAGGCGGCGGGAATCATTGCTATAGCGATCATCAGAGCGGTACTGGCCGGTATTCAGTTTCACCCCTATTTGTGCTTCGGTCCAGTGATCTCGCAGGGCTTCCAGTGACTCGTCTTCCACCGCCCTGAGTAACAGAAAGTCGTAGGCTGCCCTGAAGCGGCGCTCCTGCAGCAGGCTTTTTGCGCGGCGACCACGGGTGTTTCTGAAACGTGGCTGCATGGTCCAGATCTGACGGGTGACCACGCTGAAGCGGCGCGGTATGGACGTGCGCCGAACCTGCCTTGACATCACCTCATCAGCCGCCTCACCCAGAGCTTCATATTCAGTCAAACCACTTGCCTGCAGGGCATCTGCCCTGGCCCGTACTGGTTGCCACAAAATTGCAGCCATTAAAAATGCCGGCGTGACGGGCTTTTCAGCGGCAATACGCTCATCCGTATTTTCCAGTGCCTTTAATAACAATTTACCAGCCCTGGCCTGGCCGGATTTTCCGTTGCTTTCAAGCACCGGAAATAAAGCCCGGGTTAGCTCAAAGCGCTGTAACGCTTCCCATGTCCTGGCTGCATGGCCGGTCATGAATAACTTGCAGACCTCTTCAAATAGCCGGGCAGGTGGTATGTCGTACAGCAGCGGAGCCATCTCCGTAATTGGAATTGCAGTTTCCTCCGCTGGCTCAACACCAAGCTTGGCGATAAAACGCGCAGCACGCAGCAGACGAACAGGGTCTTCCCGGTAACGGGTGCGCGCGTCCCCGATTAATCGCAGCCTACGTTCAGAAAGGTCTTTGTAACCACCGACAAAATCCCTGATTTCGTTGCTGATCGGGTCAAGGAACAATGCATTGATGGTGAAATCACGCCGCACAGCATCTTCCTCAAGGCTGCCCCAGACATTGTCCCGCAGTATACGGCCGTTTAGGTGTCTATGGTCATCAGCATCCGAAGCCCGTGGACCGCGAAACGTCGCAACCTCAATCAATGTTCCGCTCATGCGTACATGTGCAAGACGGAAACGACGGCCGATCAGCCGGCAACGGGGAAAAACGGTTTTGACTTCTTCCGGTGTTGCATCGGTCGCCACATCGTAGTCCTTGGGCGCTTTGCCCAATAGCAGATCACGCACGCTACCGCCGACGATATAAGCCTCGTAGCCTTCGTACTGTAGTTGGCGAACTACTTCTGTGGCATGCGGACAAAGCTGCTGAACCGCAATACCATGCTCAGCAGCTGGAATGACAAGGCTGTTATTGATGACGAATTCCCGAGAACTTTTAGTAATTTTTTTGCCCAGCCGTTTAAGCCGGTTGAATATTAAGCTACTGCTAGTTTAACATGACCATCCGGTTGGAATACCAGACTATTAGTGCTCCCTTCGTCTAGCGGTCCAGGACGCGGCCCTCTCAAGGCTGAAACACGAGTTCGATTCTCGTAGGGAGCGCCACTATGAATCTTCGCTCGTAAATGACCATGCGCCAGCCTGCTGATTTCATGTAAAATTCCAGCTCTCAGCAGCAAGCCGGAATACTGCGAAAGACATGCACCAGACCCCACCCCTTGAATTTAGTTTTCTGCGCCGCGAACTCATCGGCGCTGACGCACCCATCCAGACACCGTTCGGTGAGCGCCTGATGATGTACGCGGACTACACGGCTTCCGGTCGTTGCCTGTGTTTCGTGGAAAACTACCTGCGCCAGCTACAGCGTATATATGCCAACTCCCATACCGAAGATGATATCAGTGGCCGCTCGATGACACAGCTGTTGAGGGAAGCTGAAGAAAGCATCAAACGGTCGGTCAATGCCGGCAAAAGCGGGCGGATTATCTCTGTTGGCAGCGGTGCCACAGGTGCAATCGACAAGCTGCAGCAGATAATTGGCGTTTCATTGCCCCCGGCTACGCGTCAACATCTCGGCACGTTGCTTGGCAATGCGCTGGGTGCGGAAAAGCTTGGCGTATTCAGGGATTACCTGGAAGAAAATCAGCCGATTGTGTTTGTCGGCCCCTATGAGCACCATTCCAATGAGATTTCCTGGCGTGAGAATCTTGCCACTGTGGTAGCAGTGCAACTGGATTCAGAGGGCGGCATTGATCTGGAGCACCTGGAGGCGTTACTGCAGGATCCTGCGTACCACGGCCGCAAGCGGATCGGTTCTTTTTCGGCCGCTTCAAACGTTACCGGTATTAAATCCCCGGTGCACGAAATTGCCGCACTATTGCATCGCTATGACGCCATTGCCTGTTTTGACTATGCCGCCAGCGCACCTTATGTACAGATTGACATGAACCCGCCGGCAGACAAATATGCAGGTGACGCTTCACTGGATGCCATATTTATCTCCCCGCACAAGTTTCTCGGCGGCCCGGGTTCCACCGGCGTACTGATATTCAGTGAACATTTGTACCACCGCGAACTACCACCCACAGTCAGCGCCGGCGGTACCGTTGATTATGTCGGATTGGAAAAACAGGATTTTATCACCCATATCGAAGAACGTGAAAAACCCGGCACACCCGGTGTATTACAGGTATTGAAGGCCGCGATGGTGTTTGAGATCAAGGACAATGTCACCACAGAACGTATTGAAAAGCGGGAACACGAACTAATTGAAAAAATATTTACCCGCTGGCTGGCCAATCCCGGGATCAGGATTCTCGGCAACCAGGATCCTGCCAAACGTGTCGGCATTATCTCCTTCAACATCAGATCAAGCAGCAGTAAGTCGAACACGGAGCAATATCTGCACCCCAAGTTTGTCACCACACTGCTGAATGACCTGTTTGGTATCCAGTCCCGTGCGGGTTGTTCATGCGCCGGCCCGTACGGGCATCGCCTGTTGGGTATTGACGAAGAAACCTCGGATCAATACCGGTTGTGTGTAACCAAGGGTTATTCAGGTATCAAACCTGGCTGGTGCAGAGTCAGCATGCATTACGTGATGGATGATCTGGAAGTCGACTTCCTGCTGGATGCCGTTGATTTCGTTGCCCGGCATGGCAACCTGTTTTTGTGCCTGTACGATTTTGACTTGTACGACGGTTCCTGGAGCAAGAAAGACGATGCAGCCAGTCTGCAACGCTTCTCACTGCAATCCGCACTCGAAGCCAGCATGGCAGAAGAAATGCCGATGCCAATTGAAGAGCGTCAACGGCGTTATACCAGTTACCTTGGAGAGGCCGAAAAACTGGCAGAAAAGCTACAAAAACTAAAACCACCGAAAGACCATATACTTGAGGGAACGCTCGGTAAGTTGCAGTTTTT
>BTRB01000054.1:0-10918 GCA_036986175.1 Gammaproteobacteria bacterium | reverse complement strand
CGCAAATATTTCATCAAGCACGGCGCGTTCACCTTTGCTTGCCTGCTCTTTCCCGCCTCGCCCGTCAGTGGACGGCTGTTTATGTTTAAGTGTGAAATCGTCATCATCTTCGTGGATCTCCAGGTAACCCTTTACGCCGAGGCTCACGATGGCTGCTGCAAAGGCCTGTTTGCCAAAAGACATCTTGCGGACGTAATTGCAGCCTGCAGGCGTCAGGCCCCTGGGTGGCTTGAAGCGCGGAATAATAACGCCTTTTCGAGGATCTCGACCAAATCGGTTCCAGGCCCACAAATACCACCCCAGTGGCGCCAGCAGGCCAATCAGCAATACCAGGGCCGAACCGTTGTCAGTCATGAAATAACCCAGGCGCTCGCTATCGGTTGGCTGCCGGACAATTCCTTTCGGGAAGCCGACAGCCACGGTCAGGCCTTCGCGCGGTTGTAATACCCGGGTAGACTGAAATTGAATCTTTCGGCTGCCGGAAATACGGACATTTGCGTCTTTCCCGGTAGTTCCCTGGTAACCGGTATAAAACGTCATACGCAGACTGTCTGGCGCAACCGCCTCAGGCAATTCAATGCTTGCGCTTGCGCGGTCGATTGGAAATATCCAGCCGTTGCCGGTTACATTCCAGTAAAGCTCATCATAATCTTCAAAAAACCCCAATTGACGCGTGGTGCGGTAGCGCAGGCGGTACTCATGCATACCTTTGGAGAGCATGCGGTCCGGGCTACCCATGTAAACGCGTATGCCGTTGGAACGTTTCTCACTGCGGAATGTTTCGCGGCTGTTGTTACGCTGTACATCCAACACGTTAAAGGAAACACGATAACGGTTGCCGTAGCGATCCTTGTAAGTGGTCGGGAAATCGCGGTAGATACCTCTGCGGATATTGTTGCCTTCGGCTCTGACGCGGATGGTCTCGTTTACCGTCAAGCTGCCGTCGGCATGGATCAGCACCTCAGAATCAAAATTGAGGATTCGTTCATCAGCGATAACAAGACCACTGCACAGCAGGATCGCGGCGGCCAGCAAATTGCGCAGCTTAAAGGTCAACATCAGGTGTACTCCGCTGGCTGACCAGTTCGATCTCAAAAAACTCCGCAAGTGAGAAATCAAATAGCCTGGCGATGAAGTTAGAGGGGAAACGCTCCACGGCGTTGTTGTTGTCCCGCGCGGCGCCATTGTAGTAGCGCCGGGCGTATTGAAGGTCGTCTTCTATTGCCACCAGGCTGTTGTGTAATTGCTGAAACCCTTCACTAGCCTTCAGGTCCGGGTAGTCCTCGGCGAGTGCAATCAGACGTCCCAGAGACCTCGACAGTGCGGTTTCCAGTTCCGCCCTGGCCATGACATGGGCCCCGACACGGGTCTCGCCTGTATTGCGGATGTGTGCAACTTCCTCGAATACACTGGACTCGTGAGTCGCATAACCCTTAACCGTTTGCACCAGGTTAGGTACCAGCTCTGAGCGTTTTTGTAACTGCACGTCGATTCCTGCCCAGGCCTCGCTGACCAGATTCCGGTTACGCACCAGCTTGTTGTAGAACCCGATGCCTGCAAGCAGGAACAAAAGAACTACAGAAATAAGGACAAATGTCATTTCCACCCCTAAATGCTATTTTGCGGCGCTTTACGAGCAATCCCCGACCCGCTTACCTTCCCAATCCATCTTGAACTCAATTTGCATGCCATTGGCATCTGCAGACAGTGAACCGGTGCCTTTGATCGAATCACCACTGGAGGTGAATTCCCACTGACCTTCCATCTGCACCCCGTCCTCAGCAGGACAAAGAATTGACCACCTGGCAGAATTTCCGTCAATGACAACATCAGCAAAGTCACAGGGGTTATCCTGGTCCATATTAAAATCTTTCGGGTTGAGTTCAGACTCCGTTATGCACTCCGTTGATGTGCGGACCTGCGGCTTTGGCAGCAGGGACATTTCAAAGGTGGCGGTCATTTCCCATTGGCCGGGATTGATTGATACACCTTCTGCAAACACTGTCCCGGCAAACAACATGATTGCCAGGCCTGTCAACGCAATACGCAGGTTCATTTTGGACTCTCCCATTAAGTGTTCAGTAGTTTGACTTGAAGTATAGTGAACTTTCTCCCGCCTGGACAGTTCGTCGTTGACACGCTGCCCACCGGCCCGTTATTTGCGACTCTGGCCGGTTGCCACAACACTGAAATTTATCATTTACCAACGAATTCATGACTGGTATTATGCGCAGCCCATTGCCTGAATATTCCAAGGGAAACTCTATGAAATCTATTCTGTTTGTCGTGCTGGTGTTTTTGCTTGCTGCTGCTCAAACTTCCAATGCTGTAGCCAATGAATCAGATAAATACCAGGCCGAGGCTGATCGGTACTACGCTGAAGGTAATTACAAAAAGGCCTTCAAAGGCTATTTCAAACTGGCGAAAACTGGTGATCATTATTCCCAGTACTGGGTCTCAAATATGTATGCCAACGGTGAAGGTAAAAAGCTTGACCTGGAATATGCCTACGCATGGTCGGCACTTGCAGCAGAAAGCGGCGAGGAAACACTGATTCGCAACAGCGAAGAATTGCTCGCCCGCAATGAAGACAAAGACGGGGCCCTGAAGAAGGCTGAAAAACTGAATAGTAAATATGGAAAGCAGGTACTTGAGAAAAAAGCCAGGGCAAACGCCAAACGCAGGACCATCGCCAGATCAGGTACCTGCACCGGTTCACGCCTGACATGTTAGAACTCCAGCATATATTTTTATAGTCAACCTGCCAGTCTTCATTTGACAAATCTGCTCAGTCGTCGGAGGGGGTAGGGCATTTTTTACCCTACGGATACAAAATTCTCGCTTCAAATACCTTATGCGCTATGATTAAGTGCAGGCGGTTTACATGTTTGTCAATCCGGCTGTCGCTAGCTTTAGTCAGAGGGCATTGTCCAGAGGGAAAAGTATGGTTCTCGATATCTTTGCATTGGTAGTAATCGCGCTGTTAATCGCTGTCGCTATCTGGCTTGTGGTTCTGTTAGGTTCCTGGCCGGGCAACATTGCCCGCAAGCGTAATCACCCACAGGCGGAAGCCATCACAGCGCTCGGCTGGATCGGAATTATCACACTGGGGGCCAGTTGGCTGGTCGCTGTCGTCTGGGCCTATTACATCCCATCATCTGTGATTGAGTCCGACTTGCAAACACGGGTTGAAGCGCTGGAAAGTCAGTTGAAGCAAGCCCAGGCAAGAGGCCGTGAATCATGATTGCACTTCTCAGCCTGATTTACGGATCCTTCTATTTCCTGTTCTTCAAAAAGCTCAAACTTTTTGCGGAGAGCGTACGCAACATCTCGATCTTCGTTGGCTTTGGCGTGGCCATGATCGGTGCCGTCGTGTACGCCTGGTGGACATTTGCGCCGACGACATTCGATGGCAGAGTCTTCCAGTATGTCATTCCCATCGTGCCCAATGTTCAGGGACAGGTAATCGAGGTTCCGATTGAAGGCAACGTGATCGTCAATAAGGGAGATGTGTTGTTCAAAATCCTGCCTACACCCTTCCAGTTCAACGTCGATCGATTAAAAGCCGCCATCGACCAGGCCATTGCCCAAAAACGTCTCGCAGAAATCGAAGTTGAGCGCGCCACCGGCCTGGTGAAAGCCTCGGCCGGCGCCCAGTCGCAACTGGACCAATGGAACGCACAACTGGCTATAGCAGAAGCCTCCATCGCCAGTCTTAAAGCCCAGCTCGGCACCGCGCAGTGGCAACTCGACGAAACCGTTGTGCGGGCCCCTTATGAAGGCTATGTATTCAATTTGCAGTTACGCCCCGGAAATTTCGTAACCTCGGTGCCGGCAGGTTCGTCCATGTCATTCGTTTCCGCCGAATCGCACACGGTGCTGGCTTCTTTCAGCCAGAGTGCAATCCGTTATGTTAGGGTTGGCGATCCGGTCGAAATGGTCTTCCGTTCAAAACCAGGAAAGGTATACGCTGGAAAGGTCGAGCGCATTGTCAAGGCTTCCGGTACGGCGCAACTGTCAGCGAGCAGCCGGATGCTGGTGATGACCGGCCAACCGGAAAACAGCCGCTGGCCTGTGGTGGTGAAGTTTGATGACCCGCAGGCAGCAAAGGAACTGCCGCAAAGCGCCGGTGCCTCGATCATCGCGGTCTACACGCAAAAGGGTGGGCCACTGCATATCATCAGCAAAGTGACCGTAAGAATAAGTGCCTGGACGGGCTACCTGACTTCGCCGTAAGGCAGGGGGTAAGCATATGCAGTTAACCGAGGTGCAAACTCTTTTCAGAATATCGGCCCTGGCTTTGGCCGGGATGATCCTGCTGGCCGGGTGCAAGACGGTGGGACCGGATTTCGAGAAACCGGAGGTACCCGTTGCAGATGCCTGGCTCAACGCTGAAGACGGGCAGGTGGATACGTCCTCTGCGACTTACCAGGACTGGTGGGAAGTATTTGAAGATCCCGTGCTTACGAGCCTGATAGGTACCGCCTACCAGCAAAACCTGGGTCTGCAGGTCGCCGGACTGCGGGTCATGGAGGCCAGGGCGCGACTGGGCATCGCCAGTGGCCTGAAATACCCGCAATCCCAGAGTGTCGGGGGTGGTTACGCCTATAGCCGCAGCAGTATCAATGCCCCTCCCCTGTCGAACCTTCCCCCCGGATTTCTCCAGCTTGTTGACCCCACGGTCAGTGTCTGGAGCGCCAGTTTCGATGCTGCCTGGGAAGCGGACATCTGGGGTAAATTCCGCCGCGGAGTTGAGGCGGCGGATGCCGGCCTCGCTGCCAGCATGTTGAATTACGATGCCGTGCTGGTAACCCTGAGCGGCGATATCGCTGCGCTGTATACCACCTTGCGCACGCTCGAAGAGCGGCTCATGTATGCCCGCAGCAATGTGGGCTTGCAAAACGAGGCGCTGGAGTTAGCTAAAACACGCTTTGAACTGGGAGCAACCTCGGAGCTGGATGTACAACAGGCCAGGGGACTTCTGTTCAACACAAAAGCATTGATACCTGCCCTGGAGCTGGGCCGGGACCGGACTCAAAACACGCTGAGTTTCCTGCTGGGCATGCCCCCCAGTGACCTGGACCAGCTATTGGGCGGTGACGGGAAAATCCCTGCTGCACCGAAATCGGTGGCGATCGGTATACCCGCCGATCTGCTGCGGCGACGGCCCGATGTGCGCGCGGCTGAGATGGCGGCAGCCGCACAAAGCGCTGCAATCGGCATCAGCCAGGCCGATCTCTACCCGAGTTTTGTACTGGCTGGTTCCATCGGTGTGGCTGGAAGCAGTTTTTCAGACCAGTTCAGTTCCGGTGCAAGCACGGGTTTCCTTACTCCGTTTTTCAGGTGGAACATCTTTAATTACGGACGTATCAAGAACAATGTCCGCATCCAGGACGCGCGCTTCGAGCAGGCAGTAACCGCCTATCAGAACGTGGCGCTGGCTGCTGCTAAGGAAGTACAGGACGGACTGCAGGGATTCCTGCGCACCCAGGAGCAGGTGGGATACCTCGAGAGTGCTGTCGAGGCTTCTTCGGTAGCTGCCGGGCTGGCGCTGGTCCAGTACCGCGAGGGCGTTGCAGATTACACCCGCGTGTTGAACGCACAGTCGGCGCTTTTGCAGCAGCAGGACGCCCTGACCTCGGCCAGGGGGCTGGTTGTATCCAACCTGGTTGCCACCTACAAGGCGCTCGGTGGCGGTTGGCAACTGCGCGAAGGTAACAGGTACATTAGACAAGATGTTGTCGATGCCATGGAACAGCGAACAGACTGGGGCGAGATACTGACTGCACCTGAAAATCCTTAAGAACCTGTCGGATCTAACCTGATCTATTGAAGAAAAGCCACGCAAACAGGATACAGTTTTTAATCAGTGGCAACTTCAATCCGGGTCACACGCTGGAAGCCACGCGGTAATTTGCGCCCGCGTTTGGCCCGCTCACCTTTGAAGTGTTCCAGGTCTTTCCTGCCGATACGCATATAGCGCTGGCCTGCCCAGACGAGGATTTCTTCACCTGCGGCAACGACGACCATGCCGATCATGTGTTCTTCGCCTGCCTTCAGGCGTTTGGGCGGGATATTGATCAGTTTGTTGCCTTTACCCTTGGCAAGCTCCGGTAAATCAGCCAGTGGGAAGGCCAGCAGGTAACCATCTGAGGTAACACACACAGCAGTATCTACATCATCTGAGCCAATAATAGCCGGCTCAACCGGACCGGAATCACCCGGCAGGGAAAGCATGGCTTTGCCGGCTTTCATGCGGCTGTGCAGGTTTACGGCTTCAGTCACAAAACCGTATCCCCAGGAACTGGCGAGCACCATTTTTTGTTGGCCATCGCCGGCAATGACATACAGGAATTGTGCACCTTCCGGTAATGTGAACCTGCTGGTCAGCGGTTCGCCGAGGCTGCGTGCAGAGGGTAGCGTGTGAGCGGTAAGTGCATAGGCCCTGCCGGATGAATCAAGGAACACCGCTTGCTGGTTGCTACGGCCTTTGGCGGCGTGCTGGTATTCATCGCCGGCCTTGAAATTGAGCGTGTCGGCGTCGATATCATGGCCCTTGGCAGCCCTGACCCAGCCGGATTTGGACAGCACAATTGTGCAGGGCTCGGAGGGTACCAGGTCTTCTTCTTTCAGTGCCTGGGCTGCTTCGCGCTCGGTCAGTTGCGAACGCCTTGGATCACCGTATTTTTCAGCGTCGGCCAGCAGTTCGTTCCTGACCAGCGTTTTCATACGCGGTTTTGAGCCCAGTGTTGTTTCCAGTTTCCGGCGTTCTTCTTCAAGCCCGCTCTGCTCGGCGCGGATCTTCATTTCCTCCAGCCTGGCGAGATTGCGGAGCTTGAGATCGAGGATTGCTTCTGCCTGGGTTCCGGTGATATTGAAATGGCTTACCAGAACCGGTTTCGGTTGGTCCTCGGTGCGAATAATATGGATGACTTCATCAATATTCAGGAATGCAATCAGCAGGCCTTCGAGTATGTGCAGCCGGTCCACTACCTGGTCGAGGCGGTGCTCCAATCTGCGCTGCACTGTTGCCAGCCGGAATGTCAGCCATTGCTTGAGCAAATCTCTCAGGTTCAGTACCTGTGGCTTGCCATTATTGCCAATGATGTTCAGATTGACCCGGTAACTGCGTTCAAGATCGGTGGTGGCGAACAGGTGGTTCAGCAATTGTTCGGCGTCAACACGGTTTGAACGTGGCACAATGACCAGCCGGGTCGGGTTCTCGTGGTCCGACTCGTCCCTGAGGTCTTCAACCATGGGCAGCTTTTTGGTGCGCATCTGGCTGGCAATCTGCTCCAGGATTTTGGCTGGAGACGCCTGGTGTGGCAGTGCCGTGATGACAATGTCACCATTTTCCTTTTCCCATACCGCGCGCATACGCACGGAACCGTGGCCGGTTACGTAGATATTCAGCAGATCCTGCCGTGGTGTGATGATTTCAGCATCGGTCGGGAAGTCGGGAGCCAGCACGTGTTCGCATAACTCGGCGACCGTTGCTTTTGGCTCTTCCAGCAGGCGGATACAGGCACTGACAACCTCCCGCAGGTTGTGCGGCGGAATATCCGTGGCCATACCGACGGCAATGCCGGTACTGCCATTGAGAAGAATGTTTGGCAAGCGTGCCGGCAGCAGGGTCGGTTCTTTCAGAGTTCCGTCAAAATTGGGCTCCCACGCAACCGTGCCCATCCCCAGTTCTGCCAGCAAGGTTTTGGCATAAGGCGACATGCGGGACTCCGTATAACGCATGGCAGCGAATGACTTGGGATCATCCGGCGAACCAAAATTGCCCTGGCCGTCTATCAGCGGGTAACGGTATGAGAATGGTTGTGCCATCAGCACCATGGCTTCATAACAGGCAGAATCGCCATGCGGGTGGAATTTACCAAGTACGTCACCCACTGTACGGGCGGATTTTTTGTGTTTTGAAGGCGCGCTCAAACCGAGTTCGCTCATGGCGTAGATAATGCGCCGTTGCACCGGCTTCAGGCCGTCACCAATATGCGGCAGCGCACGGTCCAGCACGACGTACATGGAATAGTCCAGGTAGGCCTTTTCCGCGTATTCCCGCAACGGGATCTGTTCGTGTTCGGAGAAACTTTGTGTGATTTCGTTCATCTGATTCAGCCAGTCAATTTTACGGAGGGAAAGCTCAAACGGCTTTATTTGGTGGCAAGGTCGCCCTTGTCCTCCAGCCAGGCCTTCCTGTCTGCGGCACGTTTTTTACCCAGCAACATGTCCATCATGTTCGCGGTCCTGGTCTCGCTGTCTATCGTCAGCTGCACCAGTCGGCGCGTATCCGGGTCTATCGTGCTTTCACGCAATTGCAACGGGTTCATTTCACCCAGGCCTTTAAAGCGGGTTTCCACTATCTTGCCTTTCTTCTTTTCGGCGGTGATGACGTCCAGGATGGCCTGGCGCTCTTCGGCATCGAGTGCGTAATGGGTTTCTTTGCCGACATCGATGCGATACAGCGGTGGCATGGCCACAAAAACATGGCCTGTCTCGACCAGTGCGTGGAAATGTTTCAGAAACAATGCGGCGAGCAAAGTGGCAATATGCAGGCCGTCGGAATCAGCATCTGCGAGGATGATGATTTTGCCGTAACGTAGCTCTGAAATTTTATCCGAGCCCGGATCAACCCCGATGGCCACTGAAATATCATGGACTTCCTGGTTGGAAAGCACCGCATCCGATTCGACCTCCCAGGTATTCAGGATTTTGCCGCGCAAGGGCAGTATCGCCTGGTATTCACGGTTGCGGGCCTGTTTTGCAGAGCCGCCGGCAGAATCTCCCTCAACCAGGAACAATTCTGTCAGCGATAAATCCTGGCTGCTGCAGTCGGCCAGTTTGCCGGGCAGGGCGGGTCCGGAGGTGACCTTTTTACGCACCACCTGGCGGTTTTTCTTCATGCGTTTTTGCGCGTTGGCAATAGCCAGTGCCGCGATTGCTTCACCATCGGTGACATTCTGGTTCAGCCACAGGCTGAAAGCGTCCTTGACCACGCCGGATACAAAGGTTGCGCAGGCACGCGAAGACAAGCGTTCCTTGGTCTGGCCGCTGAATTGCGGATCGGTCATTTTGACCGAAAGGATGTAGGCGATACGGTCCCAGATATCATCAGGAGCCAGGCGTAAACCGCGGGGCAGCAAATTGTGCATTCCACAAAACTCGCGCAAGGCATCAACCATGCCTGTACGCAGGCCGTTGATGTGTGTGCCACCCTGTTCGGTCGGGATCAGGTTGACATAACCTTCCTGTAGCTGGCCGCCTTCGGGTAACCAGCACACCGCCCAGCTGACTTCCGAGTCAGCGCCCTTCATCTCGCCGGTAAAAGGCTGCTCCGGCAACTGGGTAATTCCTGCCAGTTCGTTGTGCAGGTAGTCCTCAAGGCCCTGGTTGAACTGCCATTCTTCCAAATCACCGGATTTGGCGTTGCAAAGTGCTACGTGCAGTCCCGGGCAAAGTACAGCTTTGGCGCGCAACAGGTGCTGTAGTTGTTTGTAGGCAATTTTCGGGGTGTCAAAATATTTTGGATCCGGCCAGAAACGGATCCGCGTTCCGGTGTTGCGCTGGCCAACGGTGTTGACTGTCTCCAGTTCGCTGGCCTTGTCGCCATCCTGGAATTTCATCCGGTATTCTTTGCCGTCGCGCTTGATCCACACTTCAAGATCGCTGGATAAGGCGTTGACCACTGACACCCCAACACCATGTAAGCCGCCGGCAAACTGGTAGTTTTCATCAGAAAATTTAGCGCCTGCGTGTAAACGTGTGAGGATCAACTCAACACCCGGAATGCCGTGTTCAGGATGCATGTCCACCGGCATGCCACGGCCGTTGTCAGCAACTTCAACCGAGCCGTCTTCGTGCAGCGTAACCTCAATATCTTTGCAATATCCGGCCAGTGCTTCATCAACACTGTTGTCGATGACTTCCTGTATAAGATGATTTGGTTGGGTGGTGTCGGTGTACATGCCGGGACGGCGTTGTACCGGTTCGAGGCCTGACAGGACTTCGATGTCTTTAGCCTGGTATCGCTTAGTCATCGGGGGTTGCCGACCGGGGTTGCCAGGGTGTAACTAAAAGGATGATTCATGGGTGTTCATCATCCCGAATTACTCACCGGAATTCAATCAGATTTATGACCAAAACCAAATCCGACAGTAGCCGTAAGCGCAGCTGTTCCGAGGATTTGAATCTCACCGAATACCCGTTTGTACTTAAGGCCGAATGTGGGAACAATTGCAGGTGCGACACCGAGGCTGTTTAACGGGATTTTGTTATCGTACGGCTCCTTGTAACCATGCAACAAACCACCGGTCAGTTTGAAGTAGGCCCAGTTCTTATCAAACAACTTCCACGAATAGCCGGCATACAGGTATTGGCTGGGTTGGCCGAATGAATTATCAAACCAGGCAAAGCCATAAATCCATTTCTTTGTGGTTTCGAATTCAAGGTTGAGCAGTTTCGAATTGCTGACATGCTCCGGGTCAAAACTCCAGTGATAGGTGTACACCGATGTTTGCAAGCGCCACTCCTTAATTTCAACGGCTGAAGCTTTGCCCGCCGCCATCAATAGATACAAGCCAAGCAGGAGGATACCGATTGGTTTTGCAGGCAGGACTAACCGGTGCGGGCGAGTCTCCACAGTGGGGCTTTGAGTTTTCATTGGGTGTTTTCGTTATGTGCGGACAAGCTGCACTTTTTACCATAAATTGGATTTTGCATAAAGAAGAACCATTCTTTGCCGTTCCGGGGTCGCAACGAGCGGGGACGGTCTATATAATGGCATTCCAGAACTATTATAAACTTTTAGCTACAAATTTACGGTAGGTTCTGGCATGACATCATTCATTTTTGTAACCGGTGGCGTTGTTTCTTCCCTTGGTAAGGGCTTGTCTGCGGCTTCCCTGGCTGCAAT
>BTRB01000053.1:0-11240 GCA_036986175.1 Gammaproteobacteria bacterium | reverse complement strand
GGATGTGGCAATGCGGCCAGCCATAATTTCAGCCCGTTTTTGCGGGTACAAGGGTGATCTTGACGGATCAGCCAGGCCTTCCGGCGGGACTGGTTGCCCGGTGAAAGGATTGTATTTATCGCTGGCGCCAAGAATATGCATCAACTCGTGGGTAATAATAATGCGGTTGCGTGCAACCATCTGCCGGGATGCAACCGCGTTGACTACACCATAGCTGCCGTTCTTTATACCGACCGAACGCTCTATGAAACCGTTCTGTTTGCGTTTCTGATAGAGTACAAAAATGCGGACATCTTCAGGCGCCAGGCCGTCCTGGCCCCCATTGTTCCAAACCCACCAGCGCATTTTCAAACTCCACAGCGCCACACCCAGCCCGAAACTTTCAGTGGGCAATGCCGGTGGCAAACTTGTCAACGGCCGCGCCACCTGGATTACTACCGGCGTTTCCAGTTGCCGGCCATAGCGTGCCGCCTGCTTGCCAATAAATGCCCCAATTTGCTGGAATGATTGCGGCTTGAGACTTCCGGCATAGCGCCGGATGTCATCGCCAGGTTCGGCCAAAACCGGGTAAATTGTTACCCACAGTGGTTTTTCCCAACTGCTGAACCGGCTCTGAGTGAGCAACTGGTTGCCGCCAACAACCGCCAGTATGGTCAACAATATTGCGATGCGGAGGTTGCGAAACACTATGAACCGGCGACCGTCATTTTACCCATCAACATGGATCCGGTCTGAATATTGGACCGGTTATCCACATCGGTGCCGATGGCTTCGATACTCATGAACATGTCTTTAAGATGACTGGCGATGGTAACTTCATCAACCGGGTACTGAATTTCGCCGTTTTCTATCCAAAATCCCGCCGCTCCACGTGAATAGTCACCGGTCACAATGCTAACCCCCTGGCCCATGACCTCGGTGACCAACAGGCCCGTGCCCATCTGCTGCAGCAATTCTTTTGCAGAATACTGGCCGGGTTCAACCAGCAAATTATGCACGCCACCTGCGTTGGCGGTGGTCTCAAGACTCAGCCTGCACGCTGAGTAACTGCCGAGCACATAACCGGTCAGCACGCCATCACAAATGATATCCCGTTCGGAAGTTGCTACACCCTCGGCATCAAACGCCGTACTTGACGGACCGCGTTCGATAAACGGACGTTCCGACATCCGCATCCAGTCGGCAAATAGTTGCTGGCCTGCGCTGTCTTTCAAAAAAGATGCGTTACGATAAAGTGCCCCTCCGGATATGGCGCCAAGCAAGTGGCCGACAATCCCCTTTGCTACTTCCGGCGAAAACAGAACCGGCACTTCACAAGTCGGGATTTTGCGCGCTCCCAGACGCATAGCTGTTCTTCGCGCCGCCTCCTGCCCGGTTTTCTCTATATCTTCAAGCTCGGAAAATGCCCGCCGCGAGTCATACCAGTAGTCGCGCTGCATGGAGTCTCCTTGACCGGCAATCAGCACGCAACTCTGTCCGTAACGCGTCCCGTCGCTGTGACCTGTGAAGCCGCTGGAATTGGCGTAAACACTCAGGCCGAAGCTGGCTGAAGCAGTCGCACCATCCGAATTGGCAATGTCCGGGCAATCCAAACCCGCTGCCTCACACGCCAATGCGCGTTCCATGGTTGCGACGGCATCGAGGGGTTGCGGGTGCCACAGATCAAGGTCTGGAAAATACTTGCACAGACGCTCGGCTGGTGCCAGGCCGTTGCACTTGTCTGCCTGGGTAAAACGTGCAATGTCGATGGCCTTTTCCACACAGCTGCGAATCGATTCCACGCGCAAATCGCCACTGCTGGCATGGCCCTTGCTGGCATTGATATATACACTGACGCCCATGCCACGGTCGCGGGAATGCTCCAGCGTCTCGACCTCTCCCAGTCGCACATTTACGTTCAGACCAATATGCATACTCGCAGATACTTCAGAACTGTCTGCACCCAGGCGACTGGCGTGGCTGATCGCAGCTTCGGCGCATTCAGCAATTTCAGACAATTCCTGATCGCGGTCGGGCACAGCCTGGGCTACCATACTCGAGTCTGTCATTGGAAAACTCTCCCGTATGAGCGATTGGCATGAACAAATCCAACATTATCGAACCCACTAACGGCAACGACTCGCTCGAAGTCAGTAAAAGCCAGCGTAAACGTGAGGCACACGAATTGCTGGAGCTGGCCAAAAAACTGATTTCGATGCCGGAAACCCAGCTCAAAGGCCTGCCACTGGACAAAGACCTGCTGGAAGAAGTGGACTTTGCCCGCAGCATCCGTGCGCATGGTGCCAGGAAAAGACAGCTGATGACCGTGGGCAAATTGCTTCGCAAGCGCGATGCCGGTCCACTGCTGGATGCTGTGAACAATATTGATGTAAAAAACCGGCAAGTAACTGCGCGCCATCATCATGTTGAAGCCTGGCGGGACAGGTTGATCGAAGGCAGCGACCAGGCCTTGTCTGAATTGCTAAAGCAATCACCCCAAACAAACGCACAAACCTTGCGGCAGTTAATCCGCAACGCCGGGAAAGAGGCAAAACTCGGCAAACCACCGACCGCTGCACGCAAATTGTTTAAATTGTTGCGTGAAATAGATGAGCAGGAATCGTTGCCACCGTTGGTTTGAGCGTTCATTTTCACGTCTGCGTTCCACCCACCGTCAACGAATCGATTTTTAAAGTGGGCTGCCCTACACCCACCGGTACGCTCTGACCATCTTTGCCGCATATGCCTACACCGGTATCCAGTTTCAGGTCGTTGCCGACCATGCTTACCCGGGTCATGACCTCCGGGCCGTTGCCGATTAGTGTGGCGCCACGCACAGGTCGCGTTATTTTTCCTTTTTCAATCAGGTAGGCCTCACTGGTAGAAAACACGAATTTGCCTGACGTGATATCAACCTGACCACCAGCAAAATTGGCGGCATACAGGCCTTTTTCAACTGAAGATATGATTTCGCCGGGATCATGCTCGCCGGCTAACATGAAGGTATTGGTCATTCTTGGCATCGGCAGATGCGTGAACGATTCACGGCGTCCATTGCCGGTGGGCTTCATATTCATCAGACGGGCGTTGAGTTTGTCCTGCATATAGCTGACCAGCACGCCATCTTCGATCAATACCGTTTGTTCTGTCGGCGTTCCTTCATCATCTACACTCAGGGATCCGCGCCGTTCCACAAGCGTGCCGTCATCAACGATCGTTACGCCATCTGCCGCCACTTTCTCACCCATACGCCCGCTGAATGCAGAGGTTCCCTTACGGTTGAAATCACCCTCCAGTCCGTGACCGACTGCTTCATGCAGCAAGACACCCGGCCAGCCTGGCCCGACGACTACGGTCATAGTGCCGGCTGGAGTGGCGTCAGCTTCGAGATTAACCAACGCCTGGCGTACTGCTTCATCGGCAAACCGCTGCCAGGCGTTGTCCCTGACCAGTTGCAGATAGTCAAAACGCCCACCGCCGCCATCGCTGCCCTGCTCCCGCCGGTCATTTTGTTCCGCGATCACTGTGACATTCAGACGCACAAGGGGACGAACATCAGCGGCCAGCGAACCGTCTGTTGACGCAATCAGAATGGTCTCGTGGGTTGCTGCAATACTGACCATGACCTGTTTAACGCGGGGGTCCAGCGAACGGGTGTAGGTATCAATTTGCCGCAACAGGTCGACTTTTTCATCTGCGCTCAGGGCCTGCATTGGATCAGCAGGCAAATACAAGGCTTGCGGGTTTTGTCGCTGCCAGGCTTGAACTACGCCCTGTGAACCATGCCGGGCAATTGCACGGGCGGCAGTCGATGCCTGCATCAGCGACGGCATGATGATCTCATCGGCGTAGGCAAAACCGGTTCTATCTCCGCTGATTGCACGAATACCAACACCCTGCTCCACCGCATGTGTGCCACTGCGGACAAGACCGTCTTCCAGCGCCCAGGCCTCGTGACTGGTATGTTGAAAATACAGATCACCGGCATCCACCGACGGGCCCATCAAGTGGTTCAGCACTTTTTCCAAATCGGTATGGCTTAGCCCACCGGGAGCAAGTAGTTGCTGTTCAGCCAGTTTTAGTGCTTCAGTCATTGCCGTTTTCACCCGTTACCGCTTTTTCGGTTGTTTGCGCTGCGGCAGCATCATCGTCTGCCGCCTCAATATCAATCTCTGAGTTATTAACGCTGTTCGTATTATCAGGTAGCTTTGCAACCGGTTCTACCTGCGGATTCGCCCACGGGCCGCGGATCGTGTACTTTGCCTCCGCAGCCTCACCCAGTGCATCACGAAGCAAGGCTTGCAACGCCAGCCCGGCAGCAGCACCGACAGGTCCGCCAGCGATGGCGCCAATGACCGGTAAGGCCTTGCTTACACCCGGGCGCACGGAAAACTCGTAGTTAAAAGTCTGCCCCACCAGGTCCGTGCTACCGATGATGGAAATCTCTGCTGTGGTAGATTTTAATATCAGGTCATCAGTAAAACTGGTGCCATTTTCAAGCAGCATTGTGCCTGTCGCCTCATCAAAACTGAAACCCTCAGCAAACACATCGCGAAAATCCATGGCCAGCCGGCGTGGCAACTCCGAGAGGCTAAGCAAGCCCAGCATGCGCCCGGCACCCGGTTCTGCAGTAAGTATATTGCCCTGGACAATGCTCAAGTCCATTTCACCATTCAGTCGCTCCAGGGCAAAAGCAGCCGGCGGCCCGTTCCACCATGCATCGAAATGTACCACTGTCTGTCCACCTTGCATGGCCGACGAAATATCCATGGCTTCAAGTACGGCTCCCAGGCTTTCCGAGGTTATGCGGATATTGAAATCAGACCGCTCACCCTTCTCGTCCCTGATCCAGTCGCCCGATGCACTCAGTTCAAGTTGCGGTGATTTTGCTTCTATTGATTCAAGGTGGAAACCATTTTCTACCGGGTAGCCTTCAATACGGGTTTCACCCAATTCCAAGCCGAGGTAACTGAATTCCTTGCTGTAGAATCGCATCTCCGGCAGGTCGGCCGGATTGGTCTCCATGGTCACGCCCCCGGTGACAGGGTCCGGCATGATCAACCGTTCAAACTCACCCGTCAGACTATGGGAACCCTCTTCATTCTGGTAGTAGCGAATTTTCCCGATAATGTCCGCACCGTCAAAATCGCCAGTAATAACATCGCCCTCAGATTGCATCTTGAGACCGACATTAGCAAACAGGCGGTCGAATATCTTGAGTTCCTTCGCGTCCACATCAGCCGCCTGCAACACCAGCCCGCCGACTTCTTCTTCCCGCGCCACCTTGTCAACGGCCAGATCTACCCAGCCTTCAAGGTCAAACAACGGTGCGATACCGCTCACCACCAGCTGGCCTTCCACTGGTAAATCTCCGGCCTCGCCACCCAACCCAACGGCGGCACGGATGGGCCGTGCGTCATTTTCTGCCAACTCCATTTTGAGCTGCGCCCGGCCCGCTAGTTCTGCGGTCAACAAACGTGAGTCAGAACGTATAGGATAACGCACCATCAGGGGCCATGACTCCTCGCTTGTTTTGTTCAGGGGTGCGGGCAAATCAATCACGGTTCCCTTAAGTTCACTGCTTATTTCCAGCCAGATTTCACCTTCTTCACGGTCTTGGGCAGAAGCTATGCTCAGGCTGATATCCCAGGGACTGATACCGATGGCGCGCTTGAATAACGGTTCCCGCCGCGCCAGGTCATCCGGTATTACACGGTCTGCAGGCAAATCGCCTTGCAAGCTGGCTCGGAATACTTCGTCCGCGTCCCAGTCGGCAACGATGTCCAGTTTTACCGGGTAAGCTCTGAAACCAGCGGCAATTTGGGTTGCTTTGAACCCTTCACGATCGTAATTCAGGGTCCCGGTCATCGCGTCCAGCTCAATACCGGAAACACGGTCGGCAAAATGAGCATCCTGCATTTGCAGTGTTCCCGTCACCTGTAACGGTTCGGTGGCGACCCCCAGGTGCGCGTGCAATTTGCCGTAGATTTCCGACTCGCCTTTAAGAACAAACTGCTCCGGGTCCAACGCCAGGCCATCCAGCAACGGCGTCCGTTTGATAAAGCCCGTCAATTTCGACAGGCCGATTGAGGTGCGGTATTCCACATCCAGCAGCGGATGCTTGAAATCGGGAATACGGGCAGAAACATGATCGACCTCTGCGCCACCGGTAACACCGATCCTTCCTTCGACAACCATGCCAGGCCCATCAAACACCGCTACTGCACTAACTTGTCTGGCGTACGGCCAGTTATCCGCATATTTAAGTTCTGCAGCTTTCACGTTCGCTATCGCCTGCATTCTCCCGCGTTGATTTTTAAACGGAAAGTCGTCCAGGTCCCCGGTCATGGAAAAACGGCCATTCTCAACCAGCCCGCCAAGCAGGGAAGTGCGCAACCAACGCAGGGTTCGCTCACTCATGACATTTTCGGGCCAGTAATCTCCAAAACGTGAAATATCGCCACGCTCCATGACCATATTGATATCCACTTCCGGTTTTCCTTCACTGGATGCGACACGCACTCGGCCAAAGGCACTGATATCTTCGTTTTGTAGCCGGCATTGGTTCACATCCAGCTGCCACCCGTTTGCATCCTTCAAAAGGACTTCGACGCTACAACCAGTCAATTCAAAACTCAGCTGTCGGCGGAAAATACGGGGCCAATCCAGCCTCACCTGCCGCCCTTCGAAACTGATTTCACCACCTTTGCTGTCCAGTGCAAACTGCGCGTCAAGCCCGGCGACTTCCGGTCCCTTACTCCAGCCCCAGAAGTGACCATTTTCAAGCTGCCCTTTGACCTTTTTCAGATTCCACTTTGAATCCAGCAACAAGTCAAAATCCGTCACACTGCCATGTGCGCGCTGCGGAACGGAAGCTGGCCATTCAGTGTCGTAAGAAGCCATGATTCTTTGTGTCAACTGCAGTGGGAAATCCAGCTGGAGAAAGTCTGAACTTATCCACAAACCGAGGTCTTCCGGCAGGTTCCTGGCTACCGACAGGCGTTTGCTTTGCCACTCAATCCCCGCCTGGCTAATAACCAGGTCCGACAAGTCCAGACGCCAGTTGCGAGGGTTTGAAAATTCCCAGGTGAAACGGCTGTTAAAGTCATCAATGATCAGCGGGCCGGACTGTGAAGGCAATTGTGCATCACGAAGATCAAGTACACCTTGCATTTTTTGAGGACTGCCTAGCTGCCATGTTCCCCACAATTCCGCATTCAACCAGCCAGAGACCGGCAGCAATGGGTGGTGCGGCAATTGCCTCACCAGTTCAGCGAGCATCAGTTCACCGGCCTTGACGTGCCAGCGGGCAGCGGCAAGATGTTGTTCAGAGTCCAGTTCGACCTGTACGATCGCCTCCAGGTCACCGACGATGCGGCGTTTGTCCCGGTCTGATACACGCGCCTGGATCTCTACAGCCAAGCGGCGGCCATCCATTTTCAGCCGACCGTTTACATTGGTCAAAAGCAGGTGTATTTCCCGTTCCGGGTCATCAAAACTGAGACTGGAATCCTCCAGCCGGACTTCCCCGTTCAGCGCCACGTTGCGTAGCTGGGGATTGCTGTTCCTGCCCGAACTTCGGTTGCTGACACCCAATCCTGACAGCACATAGCGACCATCTGCGGTTCGTTCCAGCGCGAGATCTGCACCAATGATGCGGAAGCTGTACAAAGGCCTGCCCGGGATCAATGCATTCAGAGGTTTGATATCCAGCGCTGCATGGTGGATGGCAATTTCGGATTGCACACCATCCTGGAAGAAAGTGACACCTTGCAGGCTGATACGCGGCCCAAAGGCCTTCCATTCACCGGTAAAACTCTCAACACTAACCGGCTGGTTGAAAGCCCTGGTCAACCACTCTTCAAGCTTCGGTTGATAATAGTCGCTGTAGGGCATCAATAATTTACCGACACCAACGAGCACAGCCGCAAGCACCGTCACCAGCGTCAACGCTGTCCAAAGCAGCGTTCGCACGCGACGGAAGATTTTACGCGTACCCTTCATTGGGCTACAACAACACCACGTCAAATTGTTCCTGGGTGTACTGCTCTTCACGCTGGAAGCGGATGGATTTCCCGATCACCTCCTCCAGTTCTGCCACGGTAGTGGACTGGTCATCAAGTATTTTGTCGACCACCGCAGGTGATGCGACCACCATCAGACGGCTGGCTTCAAACTGTCGGCTGGAGCGCATAATTTCGCGGAAAACTTCGAGTACAACGGTGTCGGCACTCTTCAACACGCCACGGCCGGAACAGACAGGACAAGGCTCGCATAACACGTGCCCGAGACTTTCAGTGGTACGCTTACGGGTCATTTCGACCAGACCCAGCGAAGAAATCTCACAAATATTTGTCTTCGCATGGTCGCGTTCCAGCGCACGCTCAAGGGCCGCCATCACCTGATGTTTGTGCTCCTCCTTATGCATATCGATAAAATCGACAATTATAATGCCACCAAGGTTACGCAGACGCAGTTGCCTGGCCAGGGCCTGAGCCGCCTCCAGGTTGGTTTTGTATATGGTTTCCTCCAGCGTGTGGTGACCAACATATGCACCGGTATTAACATCAACGGTGGTCATGGCTTCGGTCTGGTCAATAACCAGGTGGCCACCTGATTTCAACAGGACTTTGCGGTGCAGCGCATTGTCAATCTCATCCTCGATACCGTAGAGGTCAAATATCGGCCGGTCGGCTGCGTAATACTCTATTCGCTGTGCCCACTCAGGTAGAAATTTTCCGGTAAAATCCTGCAGGTGCTCAAATTTCTCTTGCGAATCGATACGCACTTTTTCCACATCTGCGTGCATATGATCCCGCAATGCGCGCACTGGCAGAGAAAGATCCTCATAAATACACTCACCCGGCCTGGCGGTCCGGGAATGTTCGGATATACACTCCCAGATTTTTCCCAGGTAGGACATATCCGCTGACAAGGCAAATTCACTGACGTTTTCTGCATTGGTCCGGACAATGTAACCATGTTTTCCTTTGTGTGGCCGCAAGTTACCCAGCAAACTCAGCAACCGTTCACGTTCTGCCTCATCTTCGATCCGGATGGATACCGCGATGGTCTCGCAATTGGGCAATAGAACCAAAAACCGCGATGGAACACTGAGGTTGGTGGTCAGGCGCGCACCCTTTGTGCCCAGCGGTTCTTTAATTACTTGCACCACAACTTCATCGCCCGCACAAACCAGTGATGCAATCGGCGGTTCAGGCGGCAGTTCATCGGGTGATTGCTCCCGCTCGACACCGTAAATATCCGAGGCATGCAAAAATGCAGTGCGCTCCAGCCCGATATCAATGAAAGCGGCCTGCATACCCGGCAGTACACGGGACACCTTGCCTTTGTAAATATTGCCGATATAGCCGACATGGGAGTTGCGTTCAAGAGAGACCTCCTGCAGCATGCCGTTTTCCACCACCGCCACACGGGTTTCAGTGGGGGTCACATTTATCAGGATTTCTTCACTCATCTCAGCAACCCGGCGTGGCGCAACAACACGGCTGTTTCGTACAATGGTAAACCCATTACACCTGAATGACTGCCTTTGATGCAACGGATATACTGGCCTGCCCCGCCCTGCACGGCATAAGCTCCAGCCTTATCCATGGGTTCTTCACCCTGGCAATATTGCTCAATCCAGCCCGCTGGCATAGCGGCAAACGTCACTGCGGTTGAATTGAAAGTTTCCAATACTTTACCAGGCTCCAATGCCAGTGCGACGGCTGAATACACATGGTGCGTCTGCCCTGACAGACTTTGCAACATCGCCACAGCGTCTGCCCGCGACACAGGCTTGCCGAGAATTTCACCCTCTAAAAGTACGATGGTGTCAGATCCCAGCGCAGGCATCGAGCTGCCACCGAGTACAAACCCCACCTGTGCTTTTTCAAGCGCCATACGCTGCACAAAATCCTGTGGTGCTTCACCATCTGAAATGGTTTCATCAATATCCGCCGGTATCACCTTGAATGTGACAACCAGTTGCCGCAGCAATTCCCGGCGCCGGGGTGAAGCGGAAGCCAGTATTAATGTGGGTGGCCTATTCATGTAGTTGGTTCATGCGCGGTGGTAAGGGTGATTTTGGGTAATGGTCCAGGCCCGGTACAGTTGTTCGGCGAGCACAACTCGGACCAGCGGATGTGGTAAAGTCAGCGGCCCCAGTGACCAGCGGGTATCGGCTTGTTGCTTGATGTCAGCCGAAATCCCGTCCGGCCCGCCGATCATGAATCCAACATCCCGTCCATCACCCAGCCAATCTTCGAAATTTGCAGCGAGTTTCTCCGTTGACCAACTGCGGCCCTGAACGTCCAGGGCAATAATCCTGGCACGCGCCGGCATCGCGTCATAAAGCGCCTGGCTTTCAGCCGCTTTCAGACGATGAGTATCAGCATTTTTCGAACGTTTTTCCAGGGCTATTTCCCGCAATGACAAACTCAGGTTCGGGGGCATTCTGCGGGAATATTCGATCCATGCTTCGTTGACCCAGCGCGGCATACGCTGGCCGACGGCGGCTACCAGGAGATGCATGATTAAGGGGCCTGCCCTTCAGGCCCGGCTGCTTATACTGCTGCGGTGACTGGCGCTGACTTCCCAGAGTTTCTCAAGATTATAAAAGGCCCTGGTCTGGGGCAGCATCAGGTGGACGATAACGTCATTCAGATCCACCAGTACCCACTCACCTTCACCCTGGCCCTCAACACCAAGTGGCGGGCTGCCCTCTGACTTGGCTTTGAGTATCAGGTTATCCGCCATCGACTTAACATGCCGCGTTGAATTGCCTGATGCAATTACCATGCGTTCTGTAAGCGGGTTATGACCGGTGACATCAATTACAATAATATCGATGGCCTTGAAATCTTCTAAAGCAGAAACAACGAGATGTTGCAGCTGATCGGTGGTTAGTTCGTCACGGACGGTCTGGATATTCAAATTTAAGCGTTACCTTGAAGAAGCAGCGTTGATTTTAGCCGTCGGCGAGCATGACGTAAAGTATATGTTACTGGTAGGGTGGACATTTATGTCCACCATTGGTGACCAACGGTTGCTCAAATCCGGTGGACATTAATGTCCACCCTACAAAGGCATCTATCAGTGCCGCAAATACAAACCCTGATCGTTGATATAGCCCAATACCGGGTCGGGTAACATTGCCCGCGGCGACTTGCCGAGGCGGATCATGCTTTTGATGGTCGTTGCACAGATATCAATGGCTGTGACCTGCAGGGTCAATACCCCACCCGCTTTTGACCGGA
>BTRB01000052.1:0-12102 GCA_036986175.1 Gammaproteobacteria bacterium | reverse complement strand
GGTGGACATGAATGTCCACCCTACCAGGCTGTATCTCCCGCTGCTGATATCCGTTATTTTCCTGTTCTTCAACAGCGCCTTTGCGGTCGAACTTACCGGTACAGCGGTTCAGGGCGGCATTATGTTTGGGATTGCGCAGCCGGGTAGTAGCGTGACGCTGGATGGAGAGCGGATTGCGGTGTCCGGGGACGGGCGGTTTGTGATCGGTTTTGGAAGAGACGAAACCGGAACCCGCACACTCAGCATCAGTTCGCCCGATGGCGACGTATTCCAGCAAGAATTGCCGGTAGAGGCACGCGAATATGCCATAGAGCGTGTTGACGGCCTGCCGCCCTCGACCGTGACCCCCGACCCTTCTGTCAGCGCAAGAATTCAGGAAGACGCACGTATGGTTGCCTCAGCACGTCTGCGTCGCGATACACAGGCTTACTACGCCCAGGGCTTCAAGTGGCCGGCAAAAGGTAGAATAAGCGGTGTCTACGGCAGCCAGAGGATACTCAACGGCGAGCCCCGCAGGCCGCACTTCGGTTTGGACATTGCAGCGCCCAAAGGCACGCCGGTCTATGCGCCTGCCGACGGGCTGATAACCCTGACCCATCCGGATATGTACTTTTCCGGCGGCACCATCATCCTCGATCATGGCCAGGGTCTGTCATCCACTTTTCTGCATTTGAGTAAAATCCTGGTTGAAGCCGGAACATTCGTCAGGCAAGGTGACCTGATAGCGGAAATTGGCGCAACCGGACGTGCCAGCGGCCCACACCTGGACTGGCGCATGAACTGGCGGGACCGCCGGGTTGATCCTCAGGTTCTCATGGGTCCGATGAACGACCCCGCGACTGACTGACTGGCAAATGAAGCTTTCTTTCAAGCTGGCGGCACTGTACCTGGTTGGACTGTTGAGCAACTGTGCAACACTGCCCGACACCCAGACCGCTACTGGCGACGCTTCCGCAATGGAATTGATCAAGCGACTACAGAAAGCCTTGCCGGGTACCTACAGCAACTTCGCCCAGATCAATGAGAACGGCTCAGACGACCCGGTTACTGATCTCAATATCCGTCAATTGTCTGCCTCCGGAGAGCCGGTATTCCTTTTTACAAGCGCGGAGCGTGGCTCAGATGCGATGCGCTATGATATTTACTGGTTGAAGCTCAACCCGTTGACAAAAAAGGCCGAATTCCATTTCGCCCGCCTGACGGGTGCCGAGCTATCGCTATCCCTGCAGGAGATCATTGCGACCGCGTGGCAGCGGGTGCTGCCGGGTTGCGTCATCGTATTGGAAGCCAACCCAGATGAGCTGCGAGGGCACAGCCGGCCTGATACCTGCCGGTTTGAAGATCCCTATCGGGGTGAGACCAGGATTTATCGCATGCTGGCCCTGGGTGCAAACAGCCTGGAACTGGAAACCGCAGTGATGGCCCCCGGTGAACAGCATAATGCGGGTGACGGAAACCTGATCATGCAAAAACATCGGCTTTACGCAGGATCGGCCAGCATAGGTGTGGATGTAGACCCGGCGACCGGCGACTATGTCGAGTGGCAGGAATCAAGCAGATTCAGCCTTTTCGATGATGGTCGCGTCGTCCGTCTTTATGGCCGCAACCTGTTGGCCATGGGGTACACTGCACAACTGGCGCGACTTCACAGGCGCGCAGGAGAGCCACCCTACCTGAGATTGGCAATCATCAATGAGACAAGCGGAGCAACCCAGGCACTGCAATGGATCAAGCCAGGTTCCGAACGCATCGAATTGAACCTGGAATGGCTTACGATCGAGTTGGAAATCGCACCACCAGGTGGCTAGTGCTCCTTCAATATGAGAGCACTAGTCCGGCGCATGATCCAGGCGCACCGGCGCACCCGCTCCTGCGACGTAACCACCTTTTATACCCTTGGTGATCACGGACACAGCGTTGTGCGGATGCAGGCTTTCGTAGTGTGTGCAACGCGCCCAGAAGTCGAGTATACGGTCATCTTTGTTCAGCGCAATCTGAATCCGCCTGCCTGCATCCTCGCAAAACATCAGGTTGCTACCGTTGAGCAAGGCAAATGCCTGCTCGTCTTCACGTTTGACCGTTGCCTGAACGGGTGTCTTCAGCGAGTTCTCCACTTCATCGATCAACTCGATAATCGGAAACATCTGGAATGTCGGCGTCAGCCTGACGCGCAGCTCAGCCGCGCTGCGCTGACTGTGCGGGGTGGCCAGGATGCCCTCTTCCGTTCCCAGCCATTCATGCACCTTGTCGAAATCGAGCAACCTTGATGAACCAAAATCCTGCCTGAACTGATTCTGGATCAGTTGACGCGCCAGTGCAGCAGAGCATGGACAGGTGCTGGAATACAGAATTTCCAGGCCCATTTCCAGACTGAACTCCTGCCCTTCCAGGATTCCGATCATGGAAACCGGATAGCGGCGCCAACCCACATTGTCGCTTTCCAGCGCCTTGCGACGGATCACATAGTCAAAATCAACCCTGACCAGTGCCCGGTCACTGAGACCTTCATGCGAATCGAGAAAAGAGCGCAACATCTGCCGCAATGCACACGGCGTTAGCGGGCGCTGCTGGAATGCCTGGTCGAGATGCAGATACAACCGCGACATATGGATACCACGCACCTCGGGATCTACCAGGTTGACATAGGCCGTCACGCGTGCTGTGGACTGGATCATGTTGCCCTGGTCGTCTTCTATACGCACGGGCAATTCAATGTCATCCATGCCCACCCATTCGAGCTTACCGCCTATGGACGGCCGTTCCTCGTTGGCGATATCCGGCATCTTGCACACTACATTTTCGAATGGTTTCATACTTCAGGTTCCCGGGCTGAACAACGAACATCTGTACGGTCAGGCCCAAATTCAAGTAATGGCATAACAGCAATACATAATTATCGTTGAAAAGTACCCTTTTAAGCAAAGAAAACCGGCTGGTGCGTTTCTATCGGCAAAAAAAACAGCCCGAAAGCTGCTTTTTTGATCTATTGGTCGGGGCGAAAGGATTCGAACCTTCGACCCCTACAACCCCATATATGTTGGTGGTCGCGAAGATGAAATTTGGGGCGTGATGACAATCAATTTTCTGTAAGTTACTAGTAACTTTGTGTCATTCTATACCAGTAGAAACACCCCGAAAAAAAGCCCTGCAAAGTGGCAGGGCTTGTAGTGTGTATCTGAATCAGGCGTACTTTTTCCAGTGCTTGGCCACCGGACTATCCTCGTCAGACAATGTAGACTCAAGGGCTTTCCGAGCCTCAAGGTCCTGCAAAATGTCCAACACTTCGGCGCGAGCGAAACGTGTCAAAACGTCACGCATTAACGGCTGATAACCGATACCGTGATGACCTGCAATCATTTTTAATGTGTCAATGAGTGACTTCGGCATTCTGATTGAAATGGGCTTCAGCCCAAGTGCATTGTCCAATGCCAACTCGTCTTCCAAGCTTGCGGCAACAGCAAACTCTTCATCCATGCCCAATTTTCCACTTTCCCAGTTATGGGCCGTACCTTTGATTGGTTCCCTTCCTGTCATATCCTGTACTCCTGGCTCTTTCCCACACGTATTAATCTAATAATCGTGCCTTACTATTATAAATCCGTACCTCTTCCGGGTTCGGTTCGTATGCAGTTTTCACTGCTGGTACCCCATCTTTGACTACGAATACCACCTTCAATTCACGTAAATGGTTAGTTTCCGCAATGATCCAACATGATGGCGGGTCAGTCTGATGGTCTTCTCGCTCATCTCTTAACGCAAAACGATCACGGTTAGCAAAGCATTCCTTGACCTCTTTTTCAGTGACCCCGTGCTTTGCAAGTATTTTCTTTTTGATACTGGCCGTGATGTTGATCTTCACAATTAGATTCTAATACAAGATAAAACATTTGTATATACACAAGCGGTACAATTGTATGACGTAGAATTTGAGCGGATGGTTACAAATTTTGCCATAGTGCCTTTTCACCTACAGCTTGCAGGGGTGATTCCTACGTACATGAGAGGAATAGCCACTGTCACTTTTTGCACCCTGTTTTCAGCAGGAGGGAGTATTTAAAGTTGTGGGTTGGATTTTATTCAACCACGTGGAGATTCAAGTCCTCTTCTCGGCACCACTATCAGAATGACGAAAATACCACTCAAGACCTATTCTTGACTTCGTAAACACTAAATTTCGAGCGCGCCTTTTTTTCTTTTATTAGTATTTTAATCGACGCATGGATGTGCAAGCGCTGGCTGGAGAATAGGACGATTTGGACTTTAAGGGGATGTTTATAGAAGAATACAGTTTATTTTAGAAGAGGCTTCGGGGGGGGGTAACCCCCGTAACCATTTGATTTAATTGGTCGGGGCGAAAGGATTCGAACCTTCGACCCCTACAACCCCATTGTAGTGCGCTACCAGACTGCGCCACGCCCCGACTCTGTGCGTCCCTGTGATTATGCAGGAAAGCCGCGGCATGGTACATCAAAAGAGGTTGAGGAACTAGGAGTCCGGGAATGATGGTACCCGTAGGGTGGACATTCATGTCCACCGTTTTTACTCAGCGCTTCAGGACGTGCAGTACCTGTTCCAGTTCCATCCGTACCTGACGGATAATCTGCTGGCTGCGGTTGACATCATCGTGGGCACTGTCGCCCTGGAGTTGTTGACGGGCGCCGCCGATGGTGAAGCCCTGTTCATACAACAAACTTCGAATCTGGCGAATCATGATGACGTCGCCACGCTGATAGTAGCGGCGATTGCCACGCCGTTTGACGGGCTTGAGTTGTTCGAACTCCTGCTCCCAATAGCGCAGCACATGAGGCTTGACGCCACACAATTCACTAACTTCCCCTATTGTAAAATACCGTTTTGCGGGTATTGCGGGCAGGTCTTTCTCAATCCCCGGGTTCAACATAAGCTTCTACCCTTGCACGTAATTTTTGGCCGGGCCTGAAAGTAACCACTCGACGTGCGGAAATTGGAATTTCCTCACCGGTCTTGGGGTTCCGTCCCGGACGCTGGTTCTTCTCACGTAGCTGAAAGTTACCAAATCCTGAAAGTTTCACGTTATCTCCATCTTCCAGGGCTACCCGGATCATTTCGAAATACGCGTCTACAAATTCCTTTGCTTCACGTTTGTTCAAACCTACTTCGTCGAACAAGCGATCGGCCATATCTGCCTTAGTCAATGACATTGTTAACCTCTAAGCTGAGCATCCAGTCGTTTTTCGAGGCCCTGAACTACGTTCTGAACCAATGAATCGACGACTTCGTCTGTAAGGGTGCAAGAAACATTCTGTAAAATCAAGCCAATAGCCAAACTTTTATAACCTTTTTCAACATTCACGCCTGAATACAGATCGAATAATATCAAATTTGCCAGTAAATCACCTGATAAATCAACTACATTACGTTTAATTTCAGAAAAACTGATTTTTTCCGGTACCAGTAACGCCAGATCCCGCCTGATCGACGGGAAACGCGAAATATTTTTCGTGTTTGGTATTTCACGTTTAGAAAGTAAGTCTATATCAAGCTCAAACGCCAACACCGGATTTTTGATGTCAAGCTGCTTAAGAATCGATGGGTGGACGCTGCCCGCCCAGCCGATGTCGATGCCGTCAATGGCGACCATCGCTGCCTGGCCCGGATGCAGCCACGGGAGCTCCGCAGTACGGAATTCTGCCGCGCCTGCCAATTCGCCAGTTTGGCCACGTAATGACAGCATTGCCTCGAGGTCGCCTTTCAGATCGAAAAAGTCGGTCTTGCGTGCATCCATACCCCATTGTTCAGGCACCGCACTACCGCTGGCGACAGCCGCTATGTGCCAGGACTCTGTCAGACTGTCTTCCTGGTTAAACACCGTACCGGTTTCAAAAAACCGTACGCGGTTCTGTTGGCGGCGTAAATTGCGTGACACGGTTTCCATCAGGCCCGGTAAAAGTGCGGTGCGCATGACTTCAAGGTCTGCACTGAGCGCATTGGCCAGTGGCAGGACATGTTCGTCCATGTGGAAACGGCCAAGCTGGGCGTGGCTGGTAAAACTGTAATTGATCGCTTCCTGGTAACCGGCCGCACACAGCGCCTGCTGCATATGCTGCAGCGACACGCGGCCTTCGCTGACCACGCCGGGCTCCAGCTCGCCTGCAGGCAGGGTTGCAGGGATATTGTCATAGCCGAATATGCGTGCAACTTCTTCGATCAGGTCTTCCTCGATTTCTATATCGAAGCGATCCGAAGGCGCGGTTATCGTCCAGCTGCCGTCCTTGAAATCCGGTTGCATGCGCAGATCTTCGAGTATTCGAGTGACCTCGTCAGCATCCAGTTCAATACCCAATACACGGTTAAGCCGTGCATGGCGTAAGCACAGTTGGTTTTGCGCCGGCAGGTGGGTTTCTGACAGCGCATGCACCAAAGGTCCCGCCTGACCACCGGAGATGTCCAGCAGAAGGGCTGTAATGCGCTCAATGGCCCTTACCTGCCCCTGCGGGTCAACACCGCGTTCAAAGCGGTGTGAGGCGTCTGTATGCAGGCCCAGGTCGCGGGCTTTGCCCGAAATGGTGGCGGGTTTGAAATAAGCACTTTCAAGCAGGATATTTTTCGTGGCGTCGGTAACACCGCTGGGCAGGCCACCCATGATACCGGCCAGTGCAACCGGACCGGCCTCGTCACAGATGGCCAGCAGGCTGTCATCAAGCTCCACCTGCTTGCCGTCCAGCAGTTCAAGCGATTCACCAACGCTGCCACGGCGCACGCTGATATTTCCCTGCAACTTGTCCAGGTCAAAGGCATGCATCGGCTGGCCGAGTTCCATCAGCACGTAGTTGGTCGCATCGACCGTCGCGCTGATGCTGCGGATACCGCTGCGCCTTAAGGCCTCAACCATCCATAACGGCGTCGGCGCAGTGGGATCAATGTTCCGGATGATACGGCCCACGTAGCGCGGACAATCTTCAGGCTGCTCCAGTGAGACCTCAATTGTGTCGCTGATCGCGGCTTCCACCGGCTTGATTTCCAGCGCCGTCAGGCGGGCTCTGCAACTGGCGGAAACATCCTGCGCGACACCCTGGATGCTCAGGCAGTCGGCGCGGTTGGGGGTAAGGTCCAGCTCGATGGCCTGGTCATTCAGGTCAAGGTAGTCACGAAGATCCATCCCCAACGGGGCGTCTTGCGGCAATTCCATCAGCCCGGAATGGTCGTCCGACAAGCCGAGTTCGCGGGCGGAACAGGCCATACCAAATGATTCAACGCCGCGTAATCGGGCCTTGCGAATTTTGCCGTCCCCGCCGATCACGGCGCCCACTTTCGCCAGCGGTATTTTTATCCCGGTACGGGCGTTTGGTGCGCCGCACACCACCTGTACAGGTTCAGCTTCGCCGTGGTCAATTGAGCAGACTTGCAGTTTGTCAGCATCCGGGTGCGGTTGACAATCCAGGATAGTGGCCACAACGACCTCTGAAAAGTCTGCAGCAACCGGTTTGACCGCAGCCGCTTCCAGGCCCGAAGCGGTCAGTTTGCCCGCCAATGCTTCCGCCCCCAGGTCCGGATCAACCCACTTTTTAAGCCAGTTCAAGCTGAATCGCATGTGCTAATCCCTAACCTGCATATTGCACCGGCCGGCTCAGTGAAACTGGCGCAAAAAGCGCACATCGTTGTCGAAAAACTGGCGCAAATCTACGACGCCGTAGCGCAACATCGCCAGTCGTTCCACACCCATACCGAAAGCATAGCCAAGGTATTTTTCGCTGTCTACACCACAGGCTTGCAGTACCCTGGGGTGCACCATGCCGCAACCCAGAATTTCCAGCCAGCCAGGTTGCTTGCCGTCACCCTGCTCCCAGGCAATATCCACTTCCGCCGATGGCTCGGTAAACGGGAAATAGGAAGGCCGGAAACGCATCTCAAGTGAAGTTTCAAAAAATGCATTCACAAACGTCTGCAACACACCTTTCAGATCAGCCATGCTGACCGTTTCACCCACCAGCAGGCCTTCTACCTGGTGGAACATCGGTGTATGCGTCTGATCGGAGTCAGCGCGAAATACTTTTCCGGGAGAAATAATGCGAATCGGCGCACCCTGCGATTTCATCGCGCGAATTTGAACCGGTGATGTGTGGGTGCGCAACAGGCGGCCGTCGCCAAAATAGAACGTATCGTGCATGGCACGTGCCGGATGGTGGGGCGGGAAATTCAATGACTCGAAATTGTAGTAATCGTCTTCGACTTCCGGACCGGTCGCAATGTCATAACCCAGCCTGGAAAAAATATCCGAGATGCGCTGCAGGGTATGTGTAACCGGGTGCAGACCACCGCGCTGCTGACCACGACCCGGTAAAGTGACATCGATCATCCCGGTGGCGAGACGGGTATTGAGGGCCAGCTCTTCCAGTGCCTGTTTACGCGCGCCAAGCGCCTCTGTCAGTTCATCCCTGGCGCGATTTACAGCCTGGCCAAAAGCCTTTCGCTGTGCGTGCTCCAGCGTACCCAGGGATTTAAGCAAAGCGGTGATTTCACCTTTTTTGCCCAGGTAGCGTACGCGTAAATCGTCCAGCGAGGGCAATTCACCACAGGCCTGAATTTCAGCCAGGGCCTGCTCAAGAATTTGCTTAACCGATTCCACCGATATTGTTCCAAATGGAAGAGCCGCCACCCTTCCTTCGCGTTTGTTTTGCCGGCTCCCCTAACAGGTTATTTGACTAACCCAGGCTGGCTTTGGCTTTTTCGGCAAGTACGCCGAATGCTGCAATATCATGCACTGCGAGATCAGCAAGTACTTTGCGGTCGATCTCAATATCCGCCTTGTTAAGGCCGTCCATGAAGCGACTGTAGGACAGATCATACTGCCGTGCAGCGGCATTGATACGGACGATCCACAGGCGACGGAACTGACGCTTGCGCTGGCGGCGGTCACGGTAGGCGTACTGACCCGCCTTGATAACGGCCTGCTTGGCTACGCGAAACACCTTGCGACGGGCACCGTAATAACCTTTAGCCTGCTTTAATACTTTTTTATGCCGCGCGCGTGCGACAACACTACGTTTTACTCTAGCCATTGTCTGACCCTCCTGTTATGCATACGGCAGCAAGCGTTTTACGGATTTCTTGTCGGCGGATGAAATTTCATCCGTACCGCGCAAGTTGCGTTTACGCTTGGTGCTCATCTTGGTCAGAATATGACTTTTAAATGCGTAGCCACGTTTAAAATTGCCTGAGGCAGTTTTCTTGAAACGTTTGGCCGCGCCCCGATTGGTTTTCATCTTGGGCATGGTTTACTCCTGGGGGCCACTATGGCCTGTTAATGCGTTACTCAAGCGGCAGGGGAAGTTTTATCCTGCTCTTTCCTGTTTGCTCAGTAACGCTTCTGCAAACCGTGACCGCATATTGCGCAATCACGGTAAATTTTAAATCTTTTTACCGCTGATCATCATGGTCATCTGGCGGCCTTCCATCTTGGGCATCTGCTCAACAACGGCCTCATCTGCCAGGTCATCCCGAATCCGTTCCAGCATCTGGACACCGAGTTCCTGGTGAGCCATTTCACGTCCGCGAAACCGCAACGTGATTTTAACCTTGTCCCGTGCATCCAGGAAACGCCGCACATTGCGCATCTTGACCTGGTAGTCGGCTGCTTCCGTCCCCGGGCGAAATTTGACTTCTTTCACATGGGTGACTTTCTGTTTCTTTTTTGCTGCCTGGCCTTTCTTGGCCTGTTCAAACCGGTATTTGCCGTAATCCATGATCCGGCACACGGGTGGCTCAGCATGGGGTGCGATTTCCACCAGGTCCATACTTTGCTCTACTGCCAGTTCGAGCGCTTGCTCGATCGCAATGATACCTGCCTGTTCTCCGTCCTGATCAATCAACCTGATCTGCGGTGCGGTAATGTCCCCGTTGCGCCGCGTTTCTTTTTTTGATGCGATGTTAAATTCTCCTGCTAATTACTTGTTCGGCCCCGCCGGGCCACGTCACTATGGAGCAGTTGCGCAAAGGACTCAAGGTCCATGCTGCCGAGGTCTTCACCACCCTGGGTGCGCACTGCAACCGTCCCCTCATCGACCTCACGGTCGCCCACAACAAGCAAATAGGGAGCCCTGCTCAAAGTGTGCTGGCGGATTTTAAAGCCGATCTTCTCATTTCTCAAGTCTAAATCGACGCGGAACCCTTGATTTTCAAGGGATTCGGCAATTTCTTTGCATCTTTCGTCCTGCCGGTCGGTGATATTGAGCACCACGGCCTGCACCGGCGCCAGCCAAACAGGCATTTTCCCGGCGTAGTTCTCGAGCAGAATTCCGATGAATCGCTCCAGTGATCCGAGGATCGCACGGTGCAGCATGACCGGGGTCTGGCGTGACCCGTCTTCGGTCACGTATTCGGCACCCAGACGTCCCGGCATGAAAAAGTCCAGTTGCAAGGTACCACATTGCCACACACGGCCAAGCGTATCTTTCAGTGAGAAATCAATTTTGGGCCCGTAGAATGCGCCATCGCCGGGATTTTCTTTGTATTCGATACCGGCGCCTTCGAGCGCAGCCGCCAATGCACCCTCCGCCTGATCCCATTGTTCATCTTCCCCGATTCGGTTTTCAGGGCGGAAAGACAATTCAACAATGACTTCATCAAAACCGAAATCGTGGTAAACGCTGTACAGCAGCTCCAGGAAGGACGAAGCCTCGGCCTGCACCTGCTCCGGTGTACAAAAAATATGTGCATCGTCCTGGGTAAATGCCCTGACCCGCATCAGGCCATGTAGTGCACCCGAGGCCTCATTGCGGTGACAGGACCCAAACTCTGCCATCCGCATGGGCAAATCACGGTAACTGTGCAGACCCTGGTTGAAAATTTGCAGGTGGCAGGGGCAATTCATCGGTTTGATCGCGAAAGTGCGGCTTTCAGACTCCGTGATGAACATGTTCTCGATGAATTTTTCAGCATGCCCGGATTTCTGCCACAGGCTGAGATCGACAAGCTGGGGCGTGTTGACTTCCTGGTAGCCGGCTGAGCGCAAACGCTCGCGTATATAGTTTTTGACCTGGGTATAAATAATCCAGCCGTGGTCGTGCCAGAACACCATGCCCGGCGCCTCTTCCTGGAAGTGAAACAGGTCCAGTTGCCGTGCAATACGGCGATGGTCGCGTTTTTCTGCTTCTTCGAGGTTGTGCAGGTGGGTGTTCAGCTCTTTTTTGGAAGGCCAGGCCGTGCCGTAGATCCGCTGCAGCATCTCGTTGCTGCTGTCACCACGCCAGTAGGCACCGGCCAGCTTGGTCAGCTTGAAATGGCCGAGGTGCGATGTATTGGGTACATGGGGGCCGCGGCACAGATCGGTGAATTCGCCCTGCCGGTACAGAGATAATTCATCACCTTCCGGGATGGATTCGATGATCTGTGCTTTGTACTCCTCGCCCTTCTGGCGGAAAAACTGCACGGCTTCACCCCGCCCCATGACGATGCGCTCAACCGGCAGGTGGTCTTTGACCAGGCGGCGCATTTCGCTGGCTATGCGATCCAGGTCATCCGGTGTGAAACCGGGCTCGTAGGCGAAATCGTAGTAGAAACCATTGTCGATGACCGGCCCGATGGTGACCTGCGCCTCGGGAAATACGCGCTGTACCGCCTGGGCCAGTAAATGCGCGGTCGAATGGCGGATAATTTCCAGGCCTGCTTCATCTTTGGCCGTGACAATGCGCAAACCGGCGTCAGCGGTGATTTCATAAGATGCGTCGACCAGCCGCCCGTCAACTTCACCTGCCAATGTTGCCCTGGCAAGACCCGGACCGATATCCGCCGCCACATCCATGACGGTGACCGGCTGCTCAAATTGTCTCTGGCTACCATCCGGAAGCGTAATTACAGGCATTTCAGTCTCTCAGTTGCAAAGCTCACATCAGTATTACCGGGGAAAGATGGTGGGCACGACTGGGATCGAACCAGTGACTCCTGCCATGTCAAGGCAGTGCTCTACCGCTGAGCTACGCGCCCCCGAAACCTGCACCCGGCAAGCACTCACCAGGGGCGCGCAAGATACCACAGACGCAGTGTATTTCTCAACACATACACACCGACTAAAAAGAGGAAAATATCCGCAGATTACGCAGATTACGCAGATTAAAGGGCAAGAGC
>BTRB01000051.1:0-12397 GCA_036986175.1 Gammaproteobacteria bacterium | reverse complement strand
GGTGCCGGCCTCATAGAATCGTAACGAGGTCCCCGCTTTGGCGGGGATGACTACCTTCTATCTGGCTATGGCTTTAAAGCGCTTTAACCCCGGTGATCAGCTTTTGTGCCACGTCCTGCGCATCGCCATAACACATACGTGTGTTGTCTTCGAAAAACAGCAGGTTCTCGATACCGGAGAAACCGGTACCCTGACCGCGTTTGATGACGAACACGTTGTGGGCCTTGTCTGCATCAAGGATAGGCATGCCATAGATCGGGCTGGAGGTATCTTTGCGTGCCGCCGGGTTGACCACGTCGTTGGCACCGATAACCAGCGCTACGTCCGCAGTGGGAAACTGGCTGTTGATGTCCTCGAGGTCGTAGATTAAATCATAGGGAACACCCGCTTCAGCCAGCAACACATTCATGTGGCCGGGCATGCGCCCGGCAACGGGGTGTATGGCAAAACTGACGCGTACACCTTTTTCCTGCAGGATCTTGGTCAGTTCCCAGACCTTGTGTTGTGCCTGCGCAACGGCCATGCCGTAGCCCGGTACGATGATGACAGTTTCAGCATACGCCATTGTGATGGCAGCATCGGCTGCATCAATGGCTTTCATGATTCCGGAGACTTCAACGCTGCTACCGCCGTCATCGCCGGTACCAAAGCTTGAGAACAGTACATTACCCAGTGAGCGGTTCATGGCTTTTGCCATCAACTGGGTCAGCAGGGTGCCGGCTGAACCTACCACGATACCGGCAATCATCATGGCCGGGTTTTGCAGCACGAAGCCTTCAAAGCCAACGGCGAGACCAGTCAATGCGTTATAAAGGGAAATCACGACCGGCATATCCGCACCGCCGATGCCTATTGTCATCAGCACGCCGACCAGCAATGCCAGGCCAAAGAAGATCATCAGTTCATTCGGGCCAAAGCCATCACCCAACAGGATCCAGCCGAAATATAACAGGGCGGCGAATACCGCCAGGTTAAATATCTGCTGGCCTTTGAAGCGGTAAACTTTCCGCATCCAGCCCTGCAGCTTGGCAAAGGCTATCATGGAACCGGAGAAGGCGATGGTGCCAATCAATGCACCGAGTACGGCCAACACCTGGCTGACGGGACCGGGGAGGGTTAATTCACCGCCAGGCGATTGCAGTCGCACCAGTTCGACGGCTGCAATGGCCGCAGCCGAGCCGCCACCCATGCCGTTGTACAGCGCGATCATCTGCGGCATATCGGTCATGGCGACACGTTTGCCGGTCCACCAGGCAATGATGCCGCCAATCAGGATGGCGGCTGTCATCGGGATATAGTTATGCATATCCGGGTAGGTGAAAGAGACCAGGGTCGCCACCAGCATACCGATACCTGCCCACGTAATACCGCGGCGGGCAGTGACTGGTGATGACATGGCTTTCAGGCCCATGATAAACAGGATGGCCGCGGCAAAGTAGGCAATCTCGATCAACAGTTTAATGTTCAAATCCTCAAAGTTCAGTTCCATGGTGATCAGTCCTTGTCCTTGGTGGATTTGAACATCTCCAGCATACGTTCAGTAACCACGAAGCCACCGACAGCATTACCTGCACCGAGCAACACGGCGATGAAGCCGATGACTATCTCAACATCTGTTTCCGCACTACCCAGCGCGACCATGGCGCCAACCAGCACGATGCCGTGAACAAAATTCGAACCCGACATCAGCGGGGTGTGCAAAATGGTCGGTACCTTGGAAATGATTTCATAGCCGGTAAATGCGGCCAGCATGAAAATATATAGGGCGACAAAGCCTTCCATATCAATCTCCCTGTGCTTCGTTTGCTTGCGTTTCGTTTGCCGGGCTGTCTGAATGCAGCTCGGCGGTGGCTTCGTGAACCAACTCGCCTTCAAAAGTTAACAGCGTGCCTTCGACCACCTCGTCTTCGCGATCGATTATCACACTCTCATCTTCAACCAGTAATTCCAGCAAATTAAGCAAGTTACGTGCGTACATCTCACTGGCGTGGATGGCGGCCCCAGAGGCGAGATTCAGCGGTCCATCTACCATAACGCCATTTCGGGTAATGGTGGCGCCAGGTTCCGTCAGCACGCTGTTGCCACCGGATTCCGCTGCCAGGTCGACAATAACCGAACCCGGAGCCATTCCTTCAATCATGGCTTCGGTGATAATTTTTGGTGCAGGTTTGCCCGGAATGGCCGCCGTTGATATCACAGCATCTGCCTTGGCAAGGTGCTCTGCTAGCTTGTCAGCTTGTTGTTGCTTCTCTTCTGCGGTTAATTCCCGAGCGTAACCGCCTTCACCCTCTGCGCTAATGCCGGTATCGATCATTTTCGCACCCAGGGACTCAACTTGCTCCCGTGCAGCGGCACGGATGTCATAGGCTTCTACGCGGGCACCCAGTCGACGGGCTGTAGCGATTGCCTGCAACCCTGCTACGCCGGCGCCGATAATGACCACGGTGGCCGGCCTCAGCGTTCCTGCTGCCGTTGTCAACATTGGGAATAACCGGGGTGCAAGCGTGGCCGCCCGGAGTACGGCTTTGTAGCCGGCAACGGTCGCCTGCGAAGAGAGTACGTCCATGGACTGCGCACGGCTTATCCTGGGTACCAGCTCCATGGCCATGCAGGTCAGGCGGTGTTCCTTGAGCACGTCGACAACTGCCGGGTTGCGGTGTGCGAAAACCATGCCTATACACAGACTGCCGTCAGGCAGGATTGCCAGTTGCTCTGTTGCCGGCGCCTGAACCCAAAGCCAGATGTCGGCCATCGTCAGGATGCTCTCGGCATCATCCAGCAATACGCAATCTGAGTATTGTTCGTCTGAGAAACCAGCGGCATCGCCAGCACCCTGTTCAATCAGGACCTGGAAGCCCTTATTAGCTAATTTGTTGGCACTTGCAGGATCCAGCGCCACGCGGCGCTCGCCTTCGGCTTGTTCCTTCAGCACCGCTACGGTCAAAGACATTAGCAGCTCTCCCTGTAAAGAGATGATTTTTGCCGGCTGAACACCGGTATTTCAGATCGCGGTATTATCCCCTAAAAACGCTTGGTATTGTAGAGCGTCAAGGCGGAAACTGTTGATCTGGGTCATCAGATTGAGCAGTCAGAGACCGCGCAGGGCGTCCAGCCTCTGTTTTGTGCCGATGTCATGCCAGTTACCGGCATAGAATTCGCCCGTTATTTGGTTTTCTGTTGCGGCTGCAATCAGCATCGGCACCACTGAAAAGTGGCCGGGGGATGAGGATTTAAAGAAGCGGGGGTGATACACGCTAATACCGCTAAAGGTATAACGCGGTTGACCGTCAGGGTCTATTCGCCCGGTTTGCAAGGCAAAATCGCCGTTCTTATTGTGTTCGGGATTGGCAATGAGTACCAGGTGCGCGTAGTCGCACTTGATCGTCCTGAGCCTTGCCAATGGGTAGTCTGTAAATACATCGCCATTAATCACGGCAAAGGGCGCTTCACCAAGCAGCGGTAGTGCCTGTTGAATACCCCCACCGGTACCCAATGCACCCGGGGGTTCCTGCGAGTAGTGGATATTCAAATCCCAGGCCGAACCACTGCCCAGCGCACCATGTATCATGTCACCCAGGTGACCCAGGTTGATGACGATTTCACGAAAACCGGCCTGTGCCAGTTTCTCCAGATGGTGTTCGATAAGGGATTTTCCATCAACATCGAACAACGGCTTTGGCACGGTATCTGTCTGAGGCCGCAGGCGTTCACCACGTCCGGCGGCTAAAATCATGGCACGCATGGATCCTGCTCCAGGATGTTCAGCATCTCTGCAAACTCCGGGTAACGGCCCAGGGTGCTGGTAATGTATTGGAAAAAACGGGGAATCATTTCGACATAGCCATTTTTGCCGTCACGGTAATACAGCCTGGCAAAAATACCGACGATTTTGAAATTGCGCTGCAGACCCATCAGGTCGCAATAGCGTCGCCACTGGTGCCGCCCAATATTCTGGCTGACATCCTGACCGAGCATCTGTCTGAATTCTTCCATCCAGTTTTCAATCTGCTCCCGTGGCCAGTCGATGTAACGGTCCCAGATCAGCGAAACAAAGTCATAACTGAGCGGTCCTTTCACTGCATCCTGGAAATCAATGATGCCGATACTGTTATCGGCGGTTTTCAGCAGGTTGGACGAATGATAATCGCGGTGCACAAAACCACGGGGCTGATCCAGGGCCGAAGCGATTATGCACTGACAGAAATCACCCCATGCAGCATCAAAATGCGTGCGTGGCATCGTGTCGCGGTGATGGCCCAGGTACCATCGCGGGAACAGGTCCATTTCTGTTTGCAACATTTCGGCAGCATATACCGGCAGGCCGTTGGCATTGACCGTCAGAGCCAGGCTTTTCAGTACCTCAAACAGGCTGCTGAAATGGATATCAACGTTGTTTTTATCCAGCAAATCCCGGTACAGGTCATCGCCAAGGTCTTCCAGCAACAAGTAGCCATTTTCCTGCTCTGCGTGAATGATTTCCGGCGCGTGAAGATTTGCCGCTCGCAAACGCCGGGCAATATCGATAAATGGCCGGAGATTTTCACCGGGCGGAGGTGCATCCATCAAAATACGTGACTGGCCGTCTACCCTGACCCTGAAATAGCGGCGGAAGCTTGCGTCGCCCGCAATCGCGAGGAATTCAGATTGCAGCTCAAGATCAAGTGATTGCAGCCATTTTTCTGCCTGCTCAAGGCGCTGGTCTGTTGCCGAAACCATAGACTCAGAAATATCCATGCAGGGGATTTTGCCGTAAACAGGCGCCGATTTAAATACCAGCAGTCTGTTGTGCTTAGCAATATCTAAAGAGTACTAATATGGTACTATATACTCATTGACAAAGTTTGTCGCACATCAGGAGCTGGACACGAGCTATGTTACGCATCAGCAAAATGACCGATTACGCCATCATGGTAATGGTTGAGTTACATGCGTCCCGGGAAGAGATCCGGAGTGCTGTGGCTTTGGCCGAGCGCTCCAGCCTGGAGTTACCGACCGTTAGCAAGGTGCTGAAACTATTGGTAAAAGCCGAACTGGTTGAATCTTTCCGAGGCGCCAGTGGCGGCTACAGCATGGAAAGGGACGCATCAGACATCAGCGTGGCTGAGATCATTGCAGCCATTGAAGGCCCAATCGCCATGACCGAATGCAGTGTTGAAGATGGCTTGTGTGCCCAGGAGGCGAATTGCGGCCTGCGCGGTAACTGGCAACGCATCAGCGTTGCGATTGCGAAAGCAATGGCTGGTGTATCACTGGCAGAAATGGCTCAGCCTGTGAAACCGGCTGCATCACCTCTGCACATCAGTACTTTGAACGCCTGAACAAGAGATCGACATATGAACAAACAGACTTCCACTATCGACACACTGGTTGAGCAGAAATATAAGCATGGTTTCGTCACGGATATCGAATCCGACACGTTGCCGCCCGGGCTTTCAGAGGATGTAATCCGCGCTATTTCGGCACGTAAAAATGAGCCGGAATGGTTGCTGGAATGGCGTTTGAAAGCGTACACACATTGGTTGGGGATGCAGCAACCGGATTGGGCGCACCTGGATATAGATGCCATTGATTTCCAGGCAATTTCGTATTTTTCCGCCCCTAAGTCAGACAAAGACCGTCCGCAAAGCCTGGATGAAGTCGATCCCAAACTACTGGAAACCTATGACAAGCTGGGTGTGCCGTTGCACGAACGTGCCCGTTTGGCAGGAGTGGCCGTTGATGCCGTATTTGATTCGGTTTCCGTGGGGACGACTTTCAAGAAAGAATTGAGCAAAGCAGGTGTGATTTTCGGCTCGTTTTCCGAAGCCGTACAGGAGCATCCTGAACTGGTGAAAAAGTACCTCGGCACCGTGGTACCGCAACGTGATAATTTTTTTGCCGCGCTGAATTCCGCGGTCTTCACTGACGGCAGTTTCGTATTTATTCCCAAGGGTGTGCGTTGCCCGATGGAGCTGTCAACGTACTTTCGCATCAATGCTGCAGAAACCGGCCAGTTTGAGCGCACCTTGATCATTGCAGAAGAAGGCGCTTATGTCAGCTACCTCGAAGGCTGCACGGCACCGATGCGTGATGAAAACCAGTTGCATGCTGCTGTGGTGGAGCTGGTCGCGCTGGAAGATGCAAGCATCAAGTACTCGACGGTCCAGAACTGGTATCCGGGCGATGAAAATGGGGTCGGTGGGATTTACAATTTCGTTACCAAGCGTGGCGATTGCCGCGGCGCGCGTTCGCGTATTTCGTGGACCCAGGTTGAAACTGGTTCCGCGATTACCTGGAAGTATCCGAGCTGCATCCTGCGCGGGGATGATTCTTCAGGCGAGTTTTATTCGGTCGCGCTGACCAATAATTACCAGCAGGCGGATACCGGCACCAAGATGATCCATATTGGCCGTAATACGCGTAGCAAGATCATCTCCAAGGGTATTTCTGCCGGCCATGCGCAAAACTCGTACCGCGGGCTGGTAAGGATGACACCGCGCGCTGATAACGCACGTAATTATTCCCAGTGCGACTCCATGCTGATCGGTAAAAAGTGTGGTGCGCACACCTTTCCCTACATTGAGGTGCGCAATCCAACTGCAAAAGTCGAGCACGAAGCTACCACTTCGAGAATTGGTGAAGACCAGCTGTTTTATTGCCTGCAGCGCGGTATATCCGAAGAAGATGCCGTGTCGATGATTGTCGATGGCTTCTGCAAGCAGGTATTTAAAGAGCTACCAATGGAATTCGCGGTTGAGGCCAGGGCCTTACTGGAAGTCAGTCTCGAAGGTGCTGTGGGTTAAGCAAATTAACTAGTGAGTATGTCAAGTATGTTGAAAATCACAAACCTGCACGCGCAAGTCGCGGGCAAAGAAATCCTTAAAGGTCTGGACCTGGAAGTGAAAGGTGGCGAAATACACGCCATCATGGGTCCGAACGGTGCCGGGAAAAGTACCCTGGGCAATGTACTGGCCGGTCGTGAAGGCTATGAAGTTACCGCGGGCGAGGTCATTTTTAATGGTAAAAACCTGCTCGAACTGGAGCCGGAAGAACGCGCCTGTGCAGGTGTGTTTCTGGCCTTTCAGTATCCGGTCGAAATCCCGGGTGTTAACAACACCTATTTTCTCCGCGCAGCTCTGAACGCACAGCGAAAATACCGTGGTGAACCCGAACTGGATTCAGTCGGTTTTCTGCGCCTGGTACGCGAAAAACTGAAGATACTGCATATTGGTGATGAATTGCTGCACCGTGGGGTCAATGAGGGCTTCTCCGGCGGTGAGAAAAAGCGCAACGAAATTTTCCAGATGGCGGTGCTGGAGCCGGTGCTGGCTATTCTGGATGAAACAGATTCCGGTCTGGATATTGATGCACTAAAGGTTGTCGCCGAGGGAGTGAACCGCCTGCGTTCGCCTGAGCGGGCAATGCTTGTAATCACGCACTACCAGCGCCTGCTGGATTTCATTGTGCCGGACAAAGTACACGTGCTGGCGGATGGCAGGCTGGTTGCCAGCGGTGACGCCGACCTGGCACTGAAACTTGAGGAGCAGGGGTATGCCTGGCTTGAGGGTGGTGGTATCAAGACCCTGGGTAACAAGAACGCTGGTCAGGTGGGAACTCCATGAACGGGCTGGCGGCACAACTGGCTGCTGAACTACCGCAAGACAGCGGCACCCGCCCGGACTGGTTCAAGGCCTTGCGTGACGCCGGGGCGAAACAATTTCGAGCACACGGTTTGCCGACCCGTAAGGATGAGACGTGGAAGTACACCGGGCTTGGGTTACTTGAGCAACACGGGACACAGTTGGTGAAGGGGGCTGGTTCTATACTTTCATCGCTCGTTGCACCGGTTGTGAGTGTCGCGAATCAAATCCATATGCTGGATGGTTGCGTGCAGGACATTATTGGTGAATTACCCGCCGGTGTTACCCTACTTACACTTGAAGAAGCACTCAGTAGCGGGGTTAATGGCTTGCAGGATTTACTGGAGTCATTGCCACAATCACCGCTGAAAAATCGTTCTTCTGACGGTTTCAGCGCTTTAAATACAGCAACGCTGGAAAATGGCATGCTTATTCATGTCGCCGCTGGCACGGATGGTGGCCGCTTGCTGTTAGCCTGGTCGACCACGGTCGATGCCAAAACTGACAGTGTCTCCCGCCTGTCCAACTCCCGCATCTGTCTGATCCTGGAGGCGGGTGCCAATCTGGAGTTGCTCGAGCAGTTTGAAACCCCTCACGTCAATACAAATACCAGCAATATCGTGGTCCAGGCGGAGCTTGGAGAGGATGCCTCGTTGCAGCACGTACGACTACAGCAGGAATCCGATGATACCGGCCTCATCACACGCACCGAAGTAGCGCAGCAGGCTGGCAGTGGGTATACCTACTACGGCTTTGATTTCGGCGGCGGCCTGGTACGCCATGACCTGCATTGTAGTCTGCTGGGCAGTGCTGCCAGAACCAGTTTGAACGGGGCCTATCTGCTGGATGGCAAACGTCATGTGGATAACCATGCAAAGGTGGATCACATGGCAGCTGACGGCTTCAGTGAGCAGTATTTCCGTGGTGTTGTCGGTGGCAGCAGCAAGGCGGTATTCAACACGGCTGTGTATGTTCATCCCGGGGCCGACGGTACCGAAGCCAAACAATCCAACGCCAATATACTGCTGTCAAAGCGGGCCGAAATCGATACCAGGCCGGAGCTCGAGATTTATGCCGATGAAGTCGTCGCCAGCCATGGCGCAACGGTGGGGCAACTGGATGAGCAGGCCGTTTTCTATCTGCGCAGCCGGGGGCTGAACAAGGAGCAGGCAAGGCAGATACTGACGACTGCTTTTTGCCGCACAGTCTGCGACAAACTGGCTGACCGTCAACTGGCTGACGCCATCTCACAACGCATGATGGATGTCATGCCCCGGCTGGATTGAAACCATGAGTAAATCTGCACCGGGGGCTGCCGGGCCAGGGCTGGATGTCGCAAAAGTTCGTGCCGATTTTCCTATTTTGCAGCGCAGCGTGCATGGCAAGCCGCTGGTTTACTTTGATACTGCGGCTTCCGCGCAGCGGCCACTGCAAGTCATAGAGGCGATCGACGATTTTTATCGTCATCACAATGCCAATATTCACCGCGGGGTACATACGCTGAGCCAGGAGGCCACACAGGGGTACGAGCAGGCACGCATCAAGACAGCCGGTTTTATCAACGCACCTTCGGAACAGGAAATCATATTTACCCGTGGCACGACCGAGAGTATCAACCTGGTCGCCCACAGTTTTGTTCGCCCGCGCTTGCAGCCCGGTGACGAGATCCTGATCAGCTGGATGGAGCACCATTCCAACATCGTCCCCTGGCAAATGCTGTGTGAGGAAACCGGTGCCGTGCTCAAAGTGATTCCGATGAACCTGCGCGGTGAGTTGGAAATGGATGCGCTGGCGGAGATGTTATCCGAGCGGGTCAAGCTGCTTGGCATCGTGCATGTGTCCAACGCACTGGGCACCATTAACCCGGTGGCTGAAATTTGTGCCATGGCTAAGCAATATGGCATCCCGGTGCTCGTTGATGGGGCCCAGGCCATGCCGCACCAGGCGGTTGACGTGCAGGCGCTGGCTTGTGATTTTTACTGTTTTTCCGGCCACAAGATGTATGGCCCGACTGGCATCGGTGCGCTGTGGGGGCGTGCAGAGCACCTGCAGGCCATGCCGCCATACCAGGGTGGGGGGGAAATGATCCGCCGGGTTACTTTTGAAAAGTCAACATTCAACGAGGCCCCCGGCAAATTCGAGGCCGGTACGCCGAATATCGCCGGTGCTATCGGGTTGGGCGCGGCAGTTGATTATCTGCAAGGCATCGGTATGGAAAATGTAGCGGCGTCGGAAGCCCGGTTGCTCGCATACGGCACTGAAAAACTTTCGCAGATTGACGGTTTCAAAATGATCGGCACCGCGGCTCGCAAAGCCGGGGTGATAACATTTGTTCTGGGTGATATCCACGCCAACGATGTGGGAACCATTGTTGACCTTCATGGTGTCGCCATCCGTACCGGTCACCATTGCGCCATGCCGGTGGTGGAGTTTTTCGGATTGCCGGCGACGGCCCGCGCATCGCTGGGTATCTATAACACCTTTGAAGAGATTGACATCCTTGCCGACTCATTGGAGAAAACCATCGGAATGTTTGCTTAAAAATAACGGTGCAGGACCAGGGATAAAATGAATAAAGTTGCACTAAAATTAGAAATAATTCCTTTGAAAAAAGATTACGAAGGGGAGGTTTCTGCAGCGGTTGAATACTCCAATCTGGCGGATGCGAGCACGGCCGTTTTGTATATTCACGGATACATGGATTATTTTTTCCAACAGCATCTCGCTACTTTTTTTATAGCTAAGGGAATTAGTTTTTATGCTATCGAGTTAAGGAAATACGGGTCTTCCATTAAAAAACATCAGCACGAAAACTTTTTTAAAAACATTGCAGAGTACGATGAGGAAATTTCATTTGTGCTTAATAAAATTAAACATGACGGGCATTCAAAAATTATTGTAAACGGCCATTCTACCGGCGGATTAATTGCTACCTGCTACATGTTAAATGGCGCCCATAAACACCTGGTTTCCGGCATCATTCTGAACAGCCCTTTCTTAGAGCTGAATATTCCTGAAGTCGCAAAACGCATTTTGCCTTTGGTTACACCTTTGGCTCATTTATTTCCTTATTTAAAAGTCAACAGATTGCCTTCAATGTACACCGAAAGCCTGCACAGGAATTATAAAGGGAGATGGGATTTTAACCTTGACTACAAACCTGTGCCTTCTTTTATCACTTATTCAGGTTGGCTTAGGGGCGTTTTGAGGGCACAAAAAGAAATCCGGAAAAGAAAAATTGAAAACCTGCCAACCGTTATTTTTCATTCAGACAAATCTTATTTTGGAACGACATGGGATAATCTTGTTTATACATCAGACGTTGTGCTGAATGTCGATGACATCTCATTTCTTGGCAGGAAAATATACCCTGATGCTGACATCATCCAGATTAAAGATGCTGTGCATGATATTGTTTTATCCTCCGATGACGTTGTGGAAGATTATTTCAATCATATATCGGAGTGGTTAAAAAACAATTTTCTCCCAGGGGATTCTTGAACGACGGGCATACAAACGCCAAAAGTATTATCAAATACCTTTTTCCAGCCCAAGAGTATAGCTAGCTGATCTGACGACGGATGGCGATGACGCCTCCAACACCCAGCAACAGTGTCAACAGCGCGAGCATCCTGATGTCCAAAGCAGGCACTGGTATGGGTTCACCACTGACAACGTTTATGTTGGGTACGCCGCCAAGGGTCGTCAGTACAGTGGCGGCTGTGGCCGCCGGAACCATATCCCAGGCCACTACCGAGACTATGTCGGTCGGACCATATCCCGCACCGGCCACGGGGTGGTTGGCAGCTACTGCAGCCAAACTCGCGCTAATGACGCCGACTGGAGATACGGCTTGAGTTCCCGCCGAGATCATTGGCTTAATATTGTTATAGACGTCAGCAGCCCAACCGGAAAAGTTGCTGTTGACCAGGCCCTGGCCGCCAGATTGAGCACCGCTGTGACTGACACCAATGGCTTCAGCGTTATCGATGGTAAATAACTCAAGGTTAGATCCTGTGCTGCCGCGTGTGAAAAAGAAATCATCGCCTGATCCAAGCACGTCTTCATCCAGGTACTGGTAAAAATCGAGCGCACCCAGCGTGCCGGTCCGGGCCGTGAGGGTGAGTTCGTTGGTCAGTATGGAACTGCCCGCAATGATGGTGCTTACCATCACCCAGTCGATAATATTACCAGCCGAGCCCAGGAAATTACCGGTGCTGGTCACTTCACCGGGATTGGTTACGGAAGCGGCTGAAACAATAGTTGTTGCAGACAGTCTCACACCTCCCGAACCTGCATCGACATAGGAAAAATAGTCAAAGATGATCTCTTCATCTTGAAAAACCGTGCCGCTAGGCGTCCCGGTGCCGGTCAAGTTAGCGGTCCTGGTTTCACCGCCATCAAGTACATCGACACTCCAGTAGCCTTGTTGACTGGTAGCGAGTCCGTTGTTGATAACAACCGCACCTGCGTTAAATGAAACAAGTGAAAGGGCAATAGTTGCAACGGCAGTTGCGAGGAATTGGTAGTACTTATTCATTATTCTCTCCCAGAATATTTGTAAGGTACACCTTCGGTTAGGTTCCAAAAATGTACCCAATTCTTGCATTTGAAGTATAACAATTACATGAACATATGTAAATCGGGAGGCTTTCTCAGAACTGCGCCCTCCTGCAAATTCTAGTCCTCACTTCTGGGGCGGTGGGCTTTCATCAACTCTTGCTGGACACTTGCAGGTACTGGGTCGTAGTGGCTGAATTCCATTGTGTAGGTGCCCC
>BTRB01000050.1:0-12443 GCA_036986175.1 Gammaproteobacteria bacterium | reverse complement strand
CCAGGTTTTTTGATCTGGTGGTCATGAAGACATGTACCTTGAATAGAGCTTGATGAGGTTGGTCTATTCTACTGCTAAACGGCCCCGTCAAACAGACCCGTTTACAATACTTTGTAAACATTGTGTATATATCGAAAGGGGAATTTGTACTAAGCTGCACTTTCCTCACAGATGACCGGGAATCCTCTGATTTATGCGTCAAACCAGCGACACTATCACACCCTTTTACCGACTTGATCCGGATACGGTGATCCAGGCAATTGAGTCAGCAGGGCTTGAATGTGACGGCCGCCTGCTCGCCCTTAACAGTTACGAGAACCGGGTTTACCAGATCGGCATTGTAGATGCGCTGCCGTTGGTGACCAAGTTTTACCGGCCCGGTCGCTGGACCGATGCACAAATTCTGGAAGAACACGAATTTTCGCTGGAAATCGCGAATGCGGAGATACCCCTCATTCCGCCGATGGAAGTCAACGGGCAAACACTGCAGGCGTATAACGGATTCCGCTTCGCGCTGTTCGAGCGCCGCGGCGGACATGCGCCGGAGCTGGATAAAAAGGATACTCGCATCTGGCTGGGAAGGTTCCTGGGGCGCATCCATGCGATTGGCGCTGCGAATAGTTTCAAGACACGCCCGCAACTGACAATTGAAAGCTTTGGACACATACCGGTTAAAGCCTTGCTGGATGGCCAGTGGCTACCACCCCACCTCGAAACCGCGTTTTCCAGTCTTTCCACAGATTTGCTGACTTCGATCGAGGCTACATTCGCACGTGCCGGTGAATTCACCAAAATCCGTCTTCACGGTGATTGCCACCCTGGCAATATCCTGTGGCGCGATGGACCATTGTTCGTCGATCTGGACGACAGCCGCAGCGGTCCCGCCATCCAGGATCTGTGGATGCTGCTGTCCGGTGAAGCGCATGAGATGGCGGCACAGATGAAAGACGTGCTGGAGGGTTACTCCCAGTTCCACCACCTCAACCGGCTGGAACTGGGTTTGATTGAAGCCCTGCGAACCCTGCGCATGCTGCACCACGCCGCCTGGCTGGCCAAACGCTGGCAGGACCCGGCCTTCCCGATTGCCTTTCCATGGTTCGGCGAACCCCGCTACTGGGAAGACCTGGTTCTGAGCCTGCGCGAACAACTCGGCCGCATGCACGAACCGCCATTACAAATCCCGGTATAAACCACATGCTGTAGCGCCAGGAAACGGTGACAAACCCCTCAATCTGACATTATATATACAAATCATGGCAGTATAAGGGGCTACAACGCAGGTTCACGATATGGCCAAGTCACCTTACAGACCTTTCACACCGGACCCGGAGCAACTCGCTCTGATGCCTGAAATATCGGGAAATACAATCAATGGCATGGGTGAAACGGAGTTTCGCCGACCATCGCGGATCTATTGGCATGACCCCGATACGCTTGAACATGGAGAGTTACAAAAGTGGTTCTACACACAGAATCCGGACAACCCCACCATCAATGAAGCCCGTGCGGCACGCGCAAAAATCCTGGCTATCGAAGTTCCCCCTGTCACCGGCAAACCATTGCAACAACCCGCAAAGAACTGGTCGCAGCAACTGGCAGCATACGCTGATACCCTGGAGTTGGAGTTGCTTGGAATAACGGCTTTCAAACCCGAATGGGCCTACGCCGACGTAACGCTGGACTACCAATGGGCCATCATGCTCGGCTTTGCGCACGATTACGAACAAATGAAATGTGCACCAGAAGCCCCGGCCGGCGCCGAAGTCGTACGCCAATACGGAAGGGCAACAAAAGCCTGCAATGATATTGCCGCGTGGATAAGGCAGCGCGGATGGGATGCGGCCCCACATGCGGGACCTTTGGCCGGCCCGCTGTTAATGATTCCACCGGCTATTGAGTGCGGTTTTGGCGTGCTCGGCAAGCACGGTTCGCTGATAGGCAAAGAGTACGGCTCTTCGTTCAGGCTCGCGTGTGTACTCACCAATGTACCCTTGCTGCCGACCCCCAACAGGATCGACTACAACGTTGATGACTTTTGCAGCCGCTGCCAGGTTTGTGCAAATGCCTGCCCACCCGAGGCGATTCTGCCGGAAAAAGTAATGGTTCGCGGTAAACGAAAATGGTATGTCAATTTCGACAAATGTATTCCATTTTTCAATGAGAACTTTGGCTGTGCGATTTGCATCACGGTCTGCCCGTGGAGTATTCCCGGACGGGGATACAGAATCGTTGCACAACTCAAGCGGCGGGAACAGCGCCACAAGATCCGGGACTGACCGGCAGTTAATCAGTAATGAGGCGGAACTTCGTCTTGTGCATGGGTGCCCGACGTTGTTTCACCCACATCTTTTAAGCGCTCAAATAACAGGCTCATCTGCCGTTTCAGCTCGAGTATTTCACCGTCCTGTTTTGCAACAATGGTATTCAGGCTTTCGTGTAACTCGTCCTGGAATGCCGCCTGGTTTTCCAGCTCTTCGACACGCTTAAGCAACGTTTCCAGCGCGCCGCTCATTCCCCCTCTTCCGGCATTTTCTTGGGCGGCTCCCACAGTTCTACACGCTTGCCGTCCGGGTCTACAATCCAGCCAAAGCGGCCAAAATCGTGGTCTTCTTTTTCGGGCGAACGGAAAAACACACCTCCGACACCCAGTGCTTTACCTGTTGATTGCTTGCCCATTTACTGTTGCTCCCTCGAAAACTTTCCTGCGTAGTGCATGGTACACCACCGGTGTGCATGGAATGCGACGGACAATCGTGACCTTTGACGCTTGATTGTGACAAGCGCAATGTTTTAACGTGTGCCGTTCACACCGTAACGCCACATAAACTGGAAGTATCATGCGCATTCAACAAGTTTTGTTCCTGGTTTCTCTGCTTACTATCCTGCCACTAACCAGCTTTGCAGAAGATAGTGTGGATCCCTACCTTTGGCTCGAAGACATCGAAGGTGAAAAAGCCCTGGAATGGGTAGAAGCCCGCAATTCTGAATCACTGGCGATACTGGAAAACCTGGCGGAATATCAAACACTTTACGACAAGAACCTGGCTGTTTATGACTCCGTTGAACGCATTGCCTACCCGCGAATTCGCGCCGACTACCTGTACAATTTCTGGCGTGATGCGACAAATGAGCGCGGATTGTGGCGTCGCACGACGGTTGATGAATACCGCAAAAGCGAACCGCTATGGGAAATACTTCTGGACCTGGACGCGCTGGCCAAATCCGAAGGCGAGAACTGGGTCTGGGCCGGTGCTGACTGCCTGTACCCGGATTATGAACGTTGCCTGATTTCCCTGTCCCGCGGTGGTGCGGATGCAGCGGTTACGCGTGAATATGACATCTCAACCAGGACGTTCCCTGAAGATGGCTTCAAATTGCCCGAATCAAAGGGTGGCGCAAGTTTCATCGACAAAAATTCGGTGTTTGTCAGTACCGATTTCGGTGCCGGTTCGATGACAGACTCGGGTTATCCACGGATTACGAAGTTATGGCAACGCGGCACGCCGTTGTCAGAGGCAAAGGTACTCTATGCAGGCAAATCAGAAGATATCGGTGTTTTTTCCTACCTTGTCCACACCGCTGAAAAGGACTATCCAATCATTGTGGTTGCACCGACATTTTTCACCAATGACTACTATCTGCTTCGCGACGGGGGCTTGAAGAAAATTGCTATTCCGGCAGATGCCAATATTGAAACAATCTTCCACAACCAGTTGTTGATCAGCCTGAAGTCAGACTGGCAACGCGACGGCGAGACCTGGAAACAGGGTATGCTGGTGAGTATAGATGTCGATGCTTTGTTGCAGGGCGAAGGCCGCGTGAGCGTTGTGGTAGAACCAGACTCCCGTTCTGCCATCAGTGGCGTCAGCCGCACCAAAGACATGGTGCTGGTCAACCGCATGGTCGACGTACGAAATCGCCTTGATGCCTATACACTCGCCGATGGCAAGTGGACCAGCCGCCCCATTGAAGCGCCGACAATGGGCAGCATCGGTGTAACCAGCACGTCGGAGGACAGTAACTTTTTTTACTTCACCTACACCGACTTTCTGACACCCACGACCCTGTACGAGGCCGAGGGTGTGTCCACACCACAAACGGCAAAATCGCTACCGTCGTTTTTTGATGCGACCCCTTACCAGGTTGAACAGCGTTTTGTGAAATCAAAGGACGGCACCCGTGTGCCTTACTTCCTGGTTTCGGCCAAAGAAATTGAACTGAATGGCAAAAACCCCACGCTGATCTATGCTTATGGTGGTTTCGAAATTTCGAAGCGGCCCGTCTACTCAGCTACCATTGGCATGGATTGGCTCGAAAACGGTGGCGTATACGTACTCGCCAATATCAGGGGTGGTGGGGAGTATGGCCCCGCCTGGCACAAGGCCGCACAGCGTGAGAACCGCCAGCGCTCCTACGATGATTTTTATGCGGTCGCAGAAGACGTGATCAGCAAAAACATTACCTCACCAAAGCACCTTGGCATTCGCGGTGGCAGCGGTGGAGGTTTGCTGGTCGGCATGTTGTTCACCCAGCGTCCGGAACTGTTTAATGCCGTAGTCTCCCAGGTTCCCCTTTTGGATATGAAGCGTTTCAACAAATTACTGGCAGGTGCAAGCTGGGTGGAGGAATACGGCGACCCGGACAAACCCGAAGACTGGGCCTGGCTGCAGAATTATTCCCCGTATCACAACCTGGATAAAGACAAGCAATATCCACGGGTATTTTTCACCACCTCAACACGCGACGATCGTGTCCACCCCGGACACGCGCGCAAAATGGTGGCAAAGATGAACGCTATGGGTAAACCCAATCTCTACTATGAAAACACCGAGGGTGGGCATGGCGGCGCTGCGAACAACCGCCAGCAGGCTAAAGTACAGGCCTTGATCTATACCTACCTGATCAACGAACTAAAATAGACAAAGAGTTCCCCGGCCCCGTTATTGTGCGAAAACGTGCTCCATGGTCAGGCGCAAATGCGCCCATGAGCTTTCATCCGCCAACGCGTTGTAGGCCAGCGGCAGCCCATACTTCTGGCCGTTGCTTGTCGCTATCGGGTTACTGAACCCGTGCAAGGCGCCGGGCAACTGGATAAAATCGTAGTTGGCATCGGTCTTTGCCATCTCAGCTTTGAAACCTGCTATCTGATCTTCATCGATCAACACATCTGCTTCGCCGTTATACACCATGATCCGGCAATCTATGTGGTCGGGACCGTCCACTGCCGCCAGGCCAACAGCGCCGTGGAATGATCCGGTTATGTCAAGCGGCAAACCCATGCGGGCCATGTGGGTTACCACGCCACCACCGAAACAATAGCCGATGGCACCGGTGCGGTTGCCATCTACGTTCGGGTGCGCTATGAGGGCGTCCAGTGCTGCTGTGAAACGGGCGCGAGTACCTTCCATGTCATCGATGCGGGCATTCATCAATTCGCCGGCCTCATCAGGATCGGCAGCGATACGACCGTCACCATACAAATCCAGCGCCAGACCGGTATAACCGGCTTCGGCCAGCATGCGCGCGCGGCGCTGGGCATAGTCATTACGGCCCCACCATTCATGCACCACCAACACCCCGGGCCTCGGACCTTCAGCGTTGGAATCCCAGGCTATGTAACCCTTCATTTCAATGCCGTTGCCCATGTAGGTAATTTCTTCCGTATGAATATCAGCCATTACTTTCTTGCTCCCGATGCATTGCACTACCACGCAGTATAGTGTGAAGATGCAAGAGCGTGTAGGTCGATCATGCCAGCACGCGGGCAAAAATAGTTGGGTTTTCGTCGCACTGACCCCACCTCGTAATACTGCGAACACAGGAAATTATTATGAGCCAGACGGAAAACAGCCCTGAGATCAGCATGGATGCTGCAACATTAACACGCGAAGAAGTCTATACCGACAGCCAGGTCGGCACGATCCGCAAATTGATCCCGGTAACTATTGACGGTGCACCAGATAGCAACCGGCCTGTACAGTTTGTTGGCTCCACGCAGATCATGACACCCGCTGGCGCGCTGCCTTTGTCTTTCGAAATCGAAACCGACACCCTGGAAGGTGCGGTAGCCGAATTTGGCGATGCCGCCAGGCTGGCCGTCGAAAGAACCATGGAAGAACTGAAGGAAATGCAACGTCAGCAAGCATCTTCCATCGTTGTGCCGGGCAGGGAAGGCAGCAACATACAATTGCCATGATCTGACAGCCGGCACATCCGGCTGATTATCCAGTACACTATCACCGGCATGTTTCAGATACCGGTGACGCTATGACCGATCCCTTCGAGTCCCCCGGCCTTGACCGGATTACGCTGGCTATTCTACTGCCCATTTTGCTGGCTGGGCCAGCTTTCGTTTCCGCACAGGATGACCTGATCTGGGGTCTGCTGGAGCCCGACAACACCGTATACATGCAATTAGACGAAGGCATGGTAGTTATCGAGCTGAATCCGGTATTTGCACCAAAAACAGTGAAACAATTCAAAGGGTTGCTGGAAGAGCAATTTTATCGCGGTTTGAGTTTCTACAGGGTTATCGATGGCTTTGTTGCGCAGGGCGGTGATGAAAGCGACATCGGTGATACGCATGATGTGCCTGCGTTGAAAGCCGAGTTTGAGATCAACTGGCCGGTGAAGCCGAAGGACAAAAAAGAGGCGAAAGACTGGCAGCCAATGTCGTGGACACTGGTTCAGAAAGAAGACATGTTCGCGCCATACACCGGGTTTATTGACGGATTTGCCGCCGCCCGCGATGCAAAGAAAGATGGCAAAGCCTGGTTAACGCACTGCCCTGGTACTGTCGCCATGGCACGCAACACCGGCCCGGACACCGGCAGTACGGATTTTTATATCGTCATCGGCCAGGCGCCGCGTTACCTCGACCGCAACCTGACAATCTTTGGCCGCGTGGTATGGGGTATGGATGTGGTGCAACGTATCAAGCGTGGCCCCACATTGGAAAATGGCATTATCACTGAAGACCTGCAACGCACCTGGATCAAGCGAATGCGCCTTGCATCTTCGCTCGATGAAGGTGAGCGGCTGAATATTTACGTTGCCGATACCAACGGCAAGGGTTTCAGGAAAATGCTTAAAGAACGCCGCAACCGCAGTAACAAGTTCTTCCACCGCAAGCCACCCAAAGTACTGGATATCTGCCAGGTCCCGGTTCCTGCCCGGTTGGAAAAATAACCTAATAACCGACGACACGTGTCGGCATGGTTACTATAGATAATCCGCAAGAGGGAGAAGGGAAGACCGGAGACCGGTTCCTGGTAGCCAGGATTTACAGGTTGCTGTCTGTCACAATTCGGAACAGTGCGTTTAACAACTTGACCGCTTCCGTGCTCGGCATGTTGGTCATCTTGCTGAAGTCCACCAGCGTATCGCCATAGCCGGTCAAAGAGGCTTCACTACCGAAGGCATTACGCACCAGCGTGATGGCTTCAGTTTTGACCGAATGTTTGCTGTCCCAGTAATCCTTCAGGCCAAGCATGACTCGCTCGGGAGACATCGCCAGGCGAAACACCAATGGTTGTGACCTGAGGCTTACCAGCGTGCCAATCTGCCGGCGGTTAAACACGAGCGTGATATAGCGACCGCCGACCCTGCGGTACCGGACCTCTGTGCCCAGGTACCAGACCGATTTCATAAAGACTTTATCAAGGAATGATTCAACCAGCGGACTGCCTTGAACATTGTTTTCATGCACGCGCTTGATGAACCACTCACGCGGCCTTTCGAAACTCTCCACGCTGGCAATTTTTGCCGTTTGCATGATTTCCAGTACCGGTTGCAATTCCCTGGTATCAATCTGTCCATCATCATTTTCGTCCAACAGGCCGAATAATGTGTCGAAATAGGCCGAAATTGCATTTTTGACTAACTCTTTGTCGGGCGAGCGCTCGAACAGGCTGGCAGCTTCGGGCATGTCGTCAAGATAGGCCCAGCTTTGCAAGCTGGTGATCGTATCCACCGAAGGATCACGAATCAAGTGCTGAAACAGTTCCGGCCAGGCGATCTGCATACTGACCAGCGCAAACAAAATCTTACATTCATACCCGGTCGTATCACGGCCGGCATGATGGTGGTGAATGCGTTCCAACAGGCTCGTGTAGTTGATCACGCGCTTGATGCTACGTGGATTCCGCCCCACGGTGAAACGGGTTATATCAAGGAAAAACTGCCGGCTTTCAGTGTCATAACCGTTATCTCCAACACACGGTATTCCGGCTTTTTGCAGCAAGTCGAGGATATAGTCATCGAGCTTGTAGGAGGTCGTGGGCACGACAAAGGGCAATTGAATCATCATGTCATAAAATGCTTTGCCACTGGTTTTCTGTAAATCATGACCGAGCTTTTCAACCATACCCCTCTGAACCACTTCATAATCAAGTGCCATTACGAATACGCAGCCCCGCACATCGATAAAATTCTTGATGGCTTCGAGCAGCTCCAGGGCTCTGGCCGGGCGAATTCGATCCAGGTCGTCGACGAATATGACGATGCGACGGTCCTCACCACTTTGTGTCCACAGCGACACCAGCTTTTCAAATTTACCTTTAAAGGTCAGCATCTGGCTGGAGATATCGATATGTGAAACTTCAGCCAGGGAGTCACTGCTGCGACCCTGTGACAATTCCCTGATCTGCTGCATGGCGAGGATGAGCCTGCGATTCGCCGCTTCGAGACCGGCCTTCAATTCAGCCGGGTCTATGACCGGTTCTTTGCCCAGTACCTCACCCAGTTTGTTGGTTAGTGCATACAGGCAGGCCACAGCCATGTGCTCAGCGGGGTCAAACTGCGCATAGGGCCAACTGTCAAAATTGATTGCTTTACATTGCGTGACGTCCAGCAAGCCCGATTGCTCACCTTCTCCGCTGCCACGCAGCATATTCATCAGGCTGGTACGTCCGATTCCCCAGTCACCCTGGATGCCGATGGTCAATGGTGTCTCGCATGCATAAATAAAATCCCGCAACGCTTCTGCGTAAGGAATCAGATGTAAAGTATCAACATCGCGTGCCGGGTCATTCTCATCAAGGTTGGATGAAAACTTCAGCGGGGCTTCACGTAAGGTGACATCACTCATTTTTGGTCCCTATGCTTTCCCATATCCATAAGCATAGTTTAACCCGAGTATTTTTGTGAATAACAATCGCGATCATGTATCTCCGAATTGGAGATTGGCTAACCTGGCATACAGCTCGCTGCTTTGCATTAGCTCGTCGTGGTTGCCGACAGCTACAATTCGACCCCCGTCCATGACAACGATGCGGTCGACTTTCTTGACTGTTGCCAACCGGTGGGCGATAACCAGCGTGGTGCGGTGTTTCATCAGGCCCTCCAATGCCACTTGTACCAGGCGTTCACTTTCGGCGTCCAGCGAGCTGGTTGCTTCATCCAGCAGCAGGATTGGCGGGTCTTTCAGAATTGCCCTTGCGATTGCGACACGCTGGCGCTGACCGCCGGACAAGCGGGTGCCACGCTCTCCAAGGAATGTATCAAAGCCTTCCGGCAGGGCGTCGATGAATTCATCGGCGGCAGCAGCGACAGCCGCCTGCTTTACAGCGAAATCATCTGCATCCGGATTGCCGTAACGTATATTTTCGCGGGCGCTGTCACCGAAAAGCACCGTTTCCTGCGGCACCAGCCCTATCTGTTGCCGAAGAACCGTGGGAGACAACTGCGAAATATCAATGCCGTCAATCTCAATGTGACCCGATTCCGGATCATAAAACCGCAGCAACATCTGAAAGCTGGTGCTCTTACCTGCGCCCGATGGTCCGACGATCGCGACTGTCTCACCCGGTTCGATTTCCAGCGAGAAATCTTCCAGTGCCGCAGTGTCCGGCCTGGAGGGGTAGTGAAATTTCAGATGTCTGAATGAAATTCGGCCAGTGGCACGCCCAGGCAACACCGCCGGCTTTTCCGGTGCCCGTATTGCAGGGCGGGCCATCAGCAATTCAGACAAGCGTTCCATGGCTCCGGCACCACGCTGCACTTCACCCCAGACCTCACTCAGGCCGGCTGCTGCTGAACCCACAAAAAGTGAATACATCAAAAACTGCGCCAGTTCACCACCGCTCATTGAACCTGCCAGCACCGCACGGGAGCCGCTCCAAAGAATGATAGTAATTGCACCAAACACCATCGTAATGCCTAGTGCTGTCAAAAAAGCCCGCGTCCGAACCCGGCGGATCGCGGCTTTGAAGCTCTCCGCTACAGCCCGACTGTAGCGCTCGCTTTGCAGGGGCTCCAGTGTGAACGCCTGCACCGTTTGTATGGCATTCAGTGTTTCGTCTGCCAGACCGCTGGTATCGGCTACCCGGTCCTGCGTGGTGCGTGATTGGCGTCTTATGCGGCGACCGACAATGATGATCGGTACGATCACCACCGGAATACCCATCAGGATATAAAGCGTTAACTGCACGCTGGTCAGTGCCAACATCACCAGGCCGCCCAGCAGGTTGAGCAGTGAACGCAGTGCAATTGAAAGGCTGACACCGGAAACACTCTGTACCAGCGTAATATCAGCGGTCAGGCGGGATATCACTTCACCGGTGCGCGTGGTTTCAAAAAAGGTCGGATCCATACGGATTACCCGGTCATAAACTTCAGTGCGAATATCGGCAACCACGCGCTCCCCGAGCCAGGTAACCAGGTAATACCGCAGTGCGGCAAAGCCGCCGAACAGGGCGGCCGCTGCAAAGAACCAGCCAAAATACCGGTTAATCGTACCCACGTCATTGGCGGCAAATCCATTATCGATCAGAAACCGCAATGCAATCGGCAGTGCGAGCAGCGCTGCCGAAGCGACAAGCAGGGCAGCCAGTGCGGCAATCAATGTACCGCGATACGCAAGGATAAACGGAACCAGCGACCGCAGTGGTTTGATCGAACTGCCCTTGGGACGCTCGGTGGAATTCATTTCAGCCATCTAAAGCAGATGGGGTTATTCAGAAGACTTTAAAGGCATGGAGGGAACCGGACGGGAGACTGGCCGGGGCCACTGGTCGCGATCGCTATGCGTTGGCAATCTGGAAAAGCCAGAAAAAATGAGCATTTGTAATTTTTATCTACTTATGTGTAAATGTGTCCCCCTAAAAGGGGACAACTTCGCGAACAAGGAGATTAAAATTGAGCCACACGAACACTTCATACAAATTTTTCCTGCCAGTGATACTCATATTAGGCGCATTTCCAGCACAGGCCCAAATCCCGGTTACTGACGATACAAAGGATATGCTGCATGACGCTTACACGGGCAAGAGCTACTCGCCATACGCCCAGCGCGGCTTCCCCAGCAACGTCTACTGGGGTGACACCCATCTGCACACTTCGCTTTCGATGGATGCAGGCGCCTTTGGCAACCGCCTGGGCCTCGAAGCAGCTTACCAGTTTGCGCGTGGCGATGAGGTTGTGTCTTCGAGCGGTGTTCCGGCGAAGCTGTCCCGGCCGCTGGACTTTCTGGTTATCGCCGACCACTCGGACAACATGGGCTTATTCCCCGACCTGTTTGCCGGCAAGCCAGATATCCTCGCCGATCCGACCGGCAGGGAATGGTATGACCGAATCCAGGCGGGTGACGGGGTCAGCGTGGCACTGGATCTCATCAGCAGGTTTTCCCAGGGTACTTTCCCTGAAGGTTTAATCTACGCCCCCGACAGCGATGCTTACAAATCAGTCTGGCAGGGGACCATCGATGCGGCGGAGAAATACAACGACCCCGGAAAATTCACCGCCTTCATTGGCTTTGAATGGACCTCGCTGATCAAGGGCAGCAATATGCACCGGGTAGTCATGTACCGGGATGACGCAGACAAAGCCTCACAGATGGTTGCTTACACAACAACACCGCCGCTGGGCAGCCCCAACCCGCGTGACCTGTGGAAATGGTTAGCCAACTTCGAAGAGAAGACCGGCGGTGACGTGCTGGCCATTGCACACAACGGTAACCTGTCCAACGGCATCATGTTTCCCCTGGATGCGCAATATGATGGCAGAAAGCTGGACAAAGAATATGTGACCGAACGAGCAAAATGGGAACCCGCCTACGAAGTGACACAAATCAAGGGTGACGGCGAGGCCCACCCCTACCTGTCACCGGGTGACGAGTTTGCTGACTATGAAAACTGGGATTACGGCAACCTCGACCTCTCAGAGTTAAAAACCGACAAGATGCTGGCCGGTGAATACGCCCGCGAGGCCTTGAAGCGTGGCCTAGTTCTTGAGGCGAAACTCGGCACCAACCCTTACAAGTTTGGGCAGCTTGGCTCCACCGACAGCCATACCTCGCTGGCCACAGCGCAGGAAGATAATTTTTTCGGTAAACACACCGGTTATGAGCCAGGCCCGAAAAGGATGGAGCATCCGATGATGGTCTCCCCGGATAAATCCGTAAGGATCGACGGCTGGAGGCTGGTGGCTTCAGGGCTTACGGCAGT
>BTRB01000049.1:0-12454 GCA_036986175.1 Gammaproteobacteria bacterium | reverse complement strand
GCTGGTTTATGGGCTCTCAAGTGCACGGGCGATGTCTGCCTGGATGGCTTCAGCAGCGGTTGCCGGGTCACTGGCAGTACGGATTGGCCTGCCGACCACGAGGTAGTCCGCGCCGTCGCGGATTGCCTGGAAAGGTGTCATGATACGTTGCTGATCGTCGTTATTCTGAACGTCATCATTATGTATGGGCCGGATACCCGGGCAGACCGTGATCAGGCGGGGATCGGCATGTTCGCGCAGGGCGCTGACTTCCAGCCCGGAAGAGACGACGCCGTCGCAGCCGAGTGCCAGCGCGCGTTTTGCGCGAGACAATACCAGTGTTCTGGCGTCGCATTTGAACCCGAGGTCGTCGAGGTCGCCCTGATCCAGGCTGGTCAGCGCCGTGACCGCCAGTATCTGCATGTTGCCCTTGGCATCTACCGCCGCCTTGAGCATGCTGTCGTTGCCGTGCACGGTACAGAAATCGACCTGGTGTTTTGCCAGTTGCCGCACGGCAGCGGCGACGGTGGCCGGAATATCAAACAGCTTCAGATCTGCAAATACCTTTTTGCCCTCACCTTTGAGTTCAGTCATCAGTTCAAAATAGTGTCCGGACAAAAATACTTCGAGCCCCAGTTTGTAGAATTGGACTGAATCACCCAGCGTGGAGATCAGTGCCCGGGCTTCATCAAAGCTCGGCACATCGAGTGCAAAAATCAGGCGTTCGCGGTTGCTGATATGGGTGTTAGCTGTTGTCATCGTGCTTTTCCTGCAGAAATTCTGTGATCAGCTTGCCGGTATTTTCGGCTTGTTCCATGTGGAAGTGATGGTGGCCATCATTGCTGATGTGCGTACAGTCGGCAATGGCCGCAAGACGTTTGCGCAACATCTCATCACCCAGGTAATCGATCGCTGAGGGTGAGGTAATGACCAGTGCGGGTGCGCGGATGGCGGCAAGCAGATCAAGTGCCTGATCGTCGGTTAATAACTGTGGTGAGCGCCAGTTCAGGCGCGGGTCAGTACGCCATTGGTAGTAGTCACCAGTATGCTCCAGGGAACGCTCGCACAGCAGGCGCGCGGCCTCGTCAGACAAGGGTGACTTTTCTTGGCGGGCCTGCATTGCGTCCTCGATAGAGTCGTAGGGTCTGAGAATACTACGGCTCTTACGCACCGACTGCAGGGATGAACGCAACTGCTTTGCTGCCTGGTTGGCCGGTAGCGTTAAAATCCCGACCGAGTCCAGCAGCACCAGACGGTTGACACGCTCGGGCAGCGCCGCAGAAAAACTGCTGGCCACACCACCGCCCATCGAATGACCAATGATGTGGCAGGTATCCCAGCCCAGTACATCCAGGACAGCCTGCACGTCGTACAGGTTATCAGGGAAGTAGTAGCGACTGGTGGCAGGCCGGTGCGAGGAAAATCCGTGACCGGCAAAGTCCAGCGCCAGCAGGTCGAAATCCTCCAGGAAGGGTGAAAGCGGAACGAATGATGCCGCGTTATCGAGCCAACCGTGCAGACACAATACTTTCGCTGCACCGGGCCTGGGCCAGTGGAGTCCTTCCAGGGTGCCCCAGGGCAGACGGATATTGACGGGGGCTGCCTTCATCACGCAGCGGATAGGTTGGCGTAGGCCAGGACCAGCCACTTGGCACCGGCCTGGTGAAAATTGACCTGTACGCGGGCGTGCTCACCGGAGCCTTCAAAACTGATGACGGTGCCACTGCCAAATTTCTTGTGGCTGACGTTTGCACCGAGCTGAAATGGCCAGTCTTGCTTGATGTTGGAGTTCGATTTTTTATATACCGGTGCTTTGCGATAGGCCCAGGGCCGCTGGACCTGCATGCGTGGGCGCACTTCCTGTATCAGTTCAGACGGGATTTCATCCAGGAATCGGGATGGGCGGCTGTGGCTTTGCGAACCGTACATGCGTCTGACTTCGGCATAACTCAGACACAATTGCTCCCGTGCACGGGTCATTCCCACGTAACAAAGACGACGCTCTTCTTCGAGACGGCCGCCGGCTTCGGTGACACTGCGCTGGTGCGGGAACAGGCCGTCTTCCAAACCAGCGATAAACACCAGTGGGAATTCCAGCCCCTTGGCAGAATGCAGTGTCATCAACTGTACGCAATCGTCCCAGGCTTCTCCCTGGGTTTCACCGGCTTCAAGTGCGGCATGGCTGAGGAAAGATTGCAGCTCGGTCATACCGGCTTCTTCGTCCTCAAAAGGCAGCACAAAGGCATCGGCAGCGTTAACCAGTTCGGATAAGTTTTCTACCCGTGATTCCATTTTTTCATGCGGCTCTTTTTCGTAATGGCTGACCAGTTTGCTGTCTTCAATAACTGCCTGCATCTGCTTGCCCAGGGTCCAGTCGGCCATGCGCTCACGCATCCCGGAGATCAACTGGACAAAGCTGTGAACTGCCCCCAGGGCTCTCGGTGGCAGCATGTTTTGCTGCACGCAATGCTGCGCGGCTTGCCACAATGGGAGGCTGCTTTCACGCGCCTGCAGACGTAGTGTAGACAGCGTTTTCTGGCCGATACCACGGGTCGGTGTATTGATGACACGCTCTATGGCAGCATCATCATTCGGATTCTGGATGAGGCGTAAGTAAGCCAGCGCATCCCTGATTTCGGCGCGTTCGAAAAAGCGCTGGCCGCCATAAACACGATAGGCGATGCTTGCCCTGAGCAGGTATTCTTCAAACAGCCGTGATTGTGCCGTGGTGCGGTAGACGATGGCCGCTTCCTCGGCGCGTCTGCCTTTGGTCAGCCATTGTTCGATCTGCTCAACCACATAACGGGCTTCGTCCTGTTCATTGAAAGCCGCGTACAAGGTGATGGGCTGACCTTTATCACCTGCCGTCCACAGCTTTTTGCCCATGCGGTCTTCGTTGTTGGCGATCACGGCATTGGCGGCGTCAAGTATGGTGGCCGTTGAACGGTAGTTCTGCTCCAGCTTGATGGTCTGCACATCGCTGTAGTCGCGGCTGAAGTACTGTACGTTTTCAACCCGTGCGCCACGCCAGCCATAAATCGACTGGTCATCATCACCCACCACCAAAACACTGCCACTGTCGCCGGCCAGCAAGCGGATCCAGGCATACTGGATTGCGTTGGTGTCCTGGAACTCATCGATCAGCAGGTGGGTCATGCGGTTGCGGTAGTGATCAAGCAGCGATGGGTTATTCAGCCACAGCTCATGGGCACACAATAACAGATCAGCAAAGTCCACCAGTCCTGCGCGGTTGCAGTAGTCCTGGTACAGCTGGTAGATACGCACCCAGGTGGCCGTCATCGGGTGGCCCATGTGCTCGATGGCGTCGGGCCGCTGACCTTCATCCTTGCGGGCATTGATGTACCACTGGGCCTGGCGCGCAGGCCACTGGTTTTCATTCATGCCCTCTTCCTTGATCAGACGGCGCAGCACGCGATGCTGGTCATCTGCATCCAGGATCTGGAAATTTTCCTGCAGCCCGGCTTCCCGCCAGTGCATGCGCAAAAGGCGATGTGCAATGCCGTGAAAGGTGCCAATCCACATTGGTCGTGCTGAGACCCGGAGTAAATTTTGTGCCCGTTCACGCATTTCACCTGCTGCTTTGTTGGTGAAGGTCACCGCCAGGATACTCATGGGTGAGACGTGCTCGACCTGGATCAACCAGGCAAGCCGGTGAATCAGGACACGGGTCTTGCCACTGCCGGCGCCGGCCAGAACCAGCGTGTGTTGGGATTCTGACGTGACCGCTTTGCGTTGCGTTTCATTCAGTTCGTCGAGCAGGTGGGAAACATCCATTGCTAATTTTATTCTCGTTTGATGGCGCGGTAGCCAATGTCGCGGCGGTAAAAAGCACCGTCCCAGTGAATATTTTCACAGCCCGAGTAAGCGGCCGCTGCTGCTTCTTTGACGCTGTTGGCTAATGCGCAGACGGACAAAACCCGCCCTCCGGAAGTGACCACCTTGTCGTTTTCCAATGCAGTACCAGCATGGAATACCCGGAAATCCCCATTGCTGGTATCGCCCAGTCCGGAGATAGCGTGGCCTTTTGTATAGCCGTCTGGATAACCACCAGCAGCCAGGACCACAGCAATGGCCGGTCGTGGGTCCCATTGCACATCTGCCTGGTCCAGCTTGCCATTGACTGCAGCCAGGCAAAGATCCGGCAGGTCGGATTGCAGGCGCATCATGATGGGTTGGGTTTCCGGGTCACCAAATCGCACGTTGAATTCCAGCACCCTTGCTGCACCGTCCGGGCCGATCATCAGGCCCGCATATAAAAAGCCGGTAAATGGTGAGCCTTGCTCTGCCATACCGCGAACCGTTGGCTGGATGACGGTCTCCATTACTTTCTCAAATACATCGCTATCAATCACCGGGGCGGGTGAATAGGCGCCCATGCCGCCGGTGTTGGGACCCAGGTCACCTTCGTCGCGGGCCTTGTGGTCCTGGCTGGTCGCCAGTGGCAGGATATGCATGCCATCGGCCATGACAATAAAACTGGCTTCTTCACCTGTGAGGAATTCCTCAATAACAACTCGGTGGCCGGCTTCACCGAATGCATTGTCGGCCAGCATATCCCTGATGGAAGCTTCAGCGTCTGCAATAGTCTGGGCAATGATGACGCCTTTGCCGGCTGCCAGACCGTCGGCTTTGACCACGACAGGCGCGCCCTGCTGATGAATGAAGGCAATGGCCTCATCTATGTCTGTAAAGCTTCCGTAAGCAGCGGTGGGAATGTCGTGCGTTGTCATGAAATCCTTGGCGAAGGCCTTGGAGCCTTCCAGTCGGGCTGCCGCAGCCGTTGGGCCGAAACAGGCCAGACCCGCCTCTGAAAACCGGTCGACAATGCCCGCCACCAGGGGTGCTTCAGGGCCGACGATGGTCAGTTCAATGTGATTTTGCGCGGCAAAAGCGAGCAATCCCCCGATGTCCTCACTGGCCAGTGGAATATTTTCTATGCCCGCTTCCAGTTCAGTACCCGCATTGCCGGGTGCAACGAAAACAGTCTCAACTTGTGGGGACTGTGCAGCGCGCCAGGCCAGCGCGTGCTCACGTCCACCACTACCGATGATTAATACCTTCATATTGAGGCGCTATTCTTTATCAGGTTTTCCGGAACAATATTGTAATGTGATGTGTTGGTTCGGGCGATGGTTTTGTTCCTGTAACCTACCAGCCCATCCGCTCAATCAGGCTGACAAAACGTGGATTATTGCGCAGCGGATCAAATTGTGCCCCTTGCTTGATATACAGCATCTGGCTGTTACGCGCTGCAAATGCTTTCTCCAGCCAGTCAACCGCCTGCTCGTTGTCGCCGAGACCGATATACACCATGGCAACGTGATACGGCTTGGCAAGGCCCTCAGCTTCCCGCCCAAGCAGCTCGTCAAGAATCAGCTGCGCCTCGTTGGAGCGGCCTGCGAGCCCATACGCATGGCCAAGACCGCTGACATATAATGGTGCACGACTGGACAATTCTATCGCCCGCTTATGCAGCGCGATGGCTTTCTCATAGTCTCCTTTCTGTTCGTACACCCAGGCCACGTAGAAATTAAAAGACGGGTCACTACGGTCCATTTCAAGAATTCTTTCCCATTTGACCAGCGCTGTATCGAAATCCCTGTTCAGGTAATAAGCCTGTGCCGAAGTAGTGCGCACGACCGCCGAAAGTGGATCCAGAGCTACCGCCTTTTGTGCCTGCTCCAGCGCGGCATCGAAGTGCCCCGCTTCGCCGAGTTGCCAGGAGTAATGAACCAGCGCGCGAAGGTGTGATGGGTGTAATGACAAAGCCCGCTTGCTTGCAAGCTCAGCGGCCGCCAAATCAAAATTAAGGTAATAGCGAACACCCGCAAATGATGCCCACGCATCAGCCGAGTCACTGTCCAGCTCAATGGCCCGTTCTACCGCCTGGTTGGCTTCCGCCAGGATTTCCGGCGTCCCGACATAATCAAAAAAAGCTGCATATTGCAGGCATATCCCAAGCCCGGCCTGAGCCAGCACACTGTCAGGATCTGCCGTGACAGCCTGCCGCATCAATTCGATACCCTGCAGCATTTCCTGTGGCCCCCACTTGTCGCAGAAATACCTGCCTTTCAGATAGAGCTCATAAGCATCCGCATCGACAGCATGCGCTGCAGCAAGGCTGGCCACCTCCTGGGGTGTTACCTCGACCCGGACCTGGTCAACAATTTGACGTGTAATATCGGCATAGAGGGCCAATACGTCGGTCAGTTCACGATCAAAATTATCCGCCCACAGATGGCGGTCGGTTTGCGCCTCAATCAACTGTACGGTAACTCTCACCATGTTACCGGAACGCAGCACTGACCCTTCGATGACAGCATCAACACCCAACTCCTGACCGATTTCCGGCACGGACTTGCCCGAGTTAAGATATTTCTTCGCCGACGTTCTGGAAATAACACGAAGTGCTTTGATCTTTGATAATTCCGTGATCAGTGCTTCGTGCATACCATCAACGAAGTAGGCCTGCTCAGGATCATTCATCAGGTTATCAAGTGGCAATACAACCAGCGATCTGACCTGGATGGGTTCTGCTTCCACTGCCTTTTGCCACACATCAAGATTCCAGATCCAAGCGGCGATCACGATGCCCACCACAGCATATATACTGAAGTCACTGCGCCGCCGCCGGGATGCGGAACTGGCCTGTTTCGATGTTTCGAGTTTGATGCCCGCGGGTGTCAGTTCCATCGCCCACGCGAATATCAGTGCGATGGGGAATCCTGCCGCCAGCAGTACGAACACGAGACGACTGGTCCATTCAGGCAATGGCATGAACGACATGAACATTTCGACAACCTGCAACACTACCCAACCAGCAATGGTGTAGATTGCCGCAACCCTGTAAACGTTGCGTCGCTTGAGCTCTGAGAAAAAGGACATGTGACCTGGGTCCATGAATAGTGTGCTGATGATACAGGCAGAGTAAATCAAACGCCATTTCGCAGGCAGCCCCCAATGCGGACATTGCCCGCCACCACTCCCATTTGAGGGCAGCCTGATTTTTTGACAAATCGCCTAATGAACTGGTCTAATTCCAAAAAGGCTAAAAGATGACATTTCACACGGTGGCTGTAAAAATCCTTATGGCAACTTGTTACTGGTAAAAAGAGGAGCTGGAACGATGGCGATTCGATACTTCAAGATTATTCTCGTCTTCTTCGTCGGGCTGCAGGGATTACTGTGGGTCGCCGCCAACAGCGCGAACTGGAATACGGGGCTCGAAAATATTGCTTATGTTCTGAGCATGGAAGGCCACGAGGTCTATACCGCCAATATTTTCCCGCCGGTGACCAATCCGGCATTGGTTACCATCGCTTTTCTCCTCATCCTGACGGGAGAATTCCTCGTGGGAGCGCTGTCTCTCAAAGGAGCCTGGGATCTTTGGCGGGTGCGAAATAGCAGCGCTGAGGTTTTTAACGCATCCAAGACCTATTCCATTCTGGGTACTGGAATGGCAATGCTTGTATGGTTTGGCGGATTCATTGTGATCGGCGGAGCGTTGTTCCAGATGTGGCAGACGCCGATGGGCGCCGCCTCCTTCCGCGATTCTTTCGTCTTTGCCGCAACCGGGGGCCTGGTCCTGTTGATTGTTAGCAATCCGGACACTTGACACGTCGGCCGGAACCGGAAGCTTAGCCCGCATATTTCACCAGCAAATTGTGACCCGGCATTACGGGACAAGCATTGTACCCGTTAATGCCTGAAATGACGCACGCCGGTGAATACCATTGCGATATCATGCTCGTTGGCGGCGGCGATGACTTCATCATCACGCATGGAGCCACCGGGTTGGATGACAGCCTTGATTCCGGCTTCGGCGGCGGTATCAATGCCATCCCGGAACGGGAAAAAAGCATCCGATGCCATGGCTGCACCGTCCAGGACAAGACCGGCATCTTTGGCTTTCCAACGGGCGATACGGGCAGAGTCGACGCGGCTCATCTGGCCGGCACCAACCCCCAGTGTGCGGCCGTTGGCTGCAAAAATGATGGCATTGGATTTGGCCATACGGGCGACTTTCCACGCAAATAGCATATCGAACCATTGCTGTTGTGTGGGTTCGCGCTCAGTGACACCGCGGCAATCTTCCCTGCTGACCCTGTCGGCATCTTTGTGCTGTATAAGCAAACCACCTGAAACCTGCTGGTAATGCAGACCGCCGGCAGGCAGCCCGTTGCCCGTACTACGTAACAAGCGCACATTCGGCTTGCTTGCGAATCGCACGATCGCCTCGTCACTGAAAGCCGGTGCGATAACGACTTCGACAAATTGCTTTTCCAGGATAGCCGTAGCAACTTCAGCGCCGACCCGCTGATTGAAAGCAATGATGCCGCCGAAACTTGAAACCGGATCGGTGGCAAAAGCGTGCAAATAGGCCTCAGTATTGCTGGCACCCACGGCGACCCCGCAGGGATTGGCATGTTTGACAATGACACATGTTGCCTGCTGTTCAAATTGGCTGGCGCATTCCAGCGCTGCATCCGCATCGTTGATGTTGTTATAGGAAAGTGCCTTACCCTGCAATTGCTCAGCGGCAGCTATGCCTGCCGGTTCGTGGCCGGACTCCACATAGAAAGCTGCAGCCTGGTGCGGGTTCTCTCCGTAGCGCAGTTCCTGCCTGCTTTGAAACTGTGGCGTAAGGTATTCCGGGAACAAGCGTGGCTGGCTGATCTTATCGGTCCTGCAACTGAGCCAGGCAGCGACCAGGCCGTCGTAACGGGCCGTGTGCGCGAAAGCCCGGGTGGCCAGAGCGAAGCGAGTGCTTTCTGACACCGAGCCTGATGACGCCAGCTCATCGGCAACAACCGCATAGTCAGCCGGGTCGACAACGACCGCGACACGGGCATGGTTTTTAGCCGCTGCTCTTACCATCGCAGGGCCACCAATATCGATGTTCTCAATTGCATCGGCAAGACTGCAATCATCATCTGCGGTTACGGCTTCAAATGGATACAGATTGACGATGACCAGGTCAATCGGCGGTATGTCCTGCGCCTGCATGATATCCGCGTCCTGCTCCCGGCCCAGTATGCCGCCGTGGATTCGTGGGTGCAGTGTCTTGACACGGCCATCCATGATCTCGGCAAAGCCGGTATGTTCGCTGACACCGGTCACGGCAAGCCCGGTTTCATGCAGCAGTTTTTGTGTGCCGCCGGTACTTAGCAGCGTGTAACCAAGGTCCAGCAGCTGACGGGCAAAATCGACCAGGCTGGTTTTATCGGAAACGCTTAGCAGTGCGAATTTTTTTACAAAAGGCATTAAAAACTTAGCTCAAAAAAGACTGCCTAATCAGGACCGCTGCGTGATGAACACGCAGCGAGGTCGGACATGGCTGGGGTCACTGGTGTATCCGGGTTATCTTACCCGAGCGCGCATTGATGGAGTATCGCTGCATCTTGGTACGCAGGGTATTGCGGGTGATCCCCAACATTCCGGCAGCACGCGACTGATTGCCACCCGTACATCTGAGGATTTCTTCGATCAACGGTGGTTCAATTTCGGCCAACAACATCTGGTACAGGTTTTCCGGGGCGGTATTACCCATGTCCTGAAGATATCGGTTAATGGTGGTTTGTACATGTTGCCTGAGGGGGATGGCTTGATCTGAATCTGATTGCATAATGTGTACTGTCACTGCGTTAAGGGAGTATTTTTTGAGCTGAATTTAATATTTTGCTCCTTATTTGAACACTAACATATTTGTAGCAGGCAGTTCACTTGCTTTGGGAATAAAACTTAAAGAAACTGAATTTCAAAACCGACGGCCTGCTCTCCGGGGTCTCCAAGTTCGAGTAAAACCGGCAGGAATACATCGGCGGCCAGGCCTGATTTGGTATTGGCACCGGGACGCAGATAGTCGGCGGGCTGGAAGCGGCGTTGTGCGATAGGCTGGTTGGATATATCCAGCAGGGTAATCTTCAGGATGGGAAAAATTTGTGGGCGTTGTGCAAGATTTACAAAGGTGAGGCTCAAAACCAGGATGCCGGTACGGGTTGGGTGTGAGTGCATGTCACGGCTGACTAACCGAATTTGGCTGGGATCTTTTAGCAAGCCTTCACTTTCAACCTGTAACCAGTTGTTGTGCTTCAGCCAGGAATTGACAGCAGGGTTTTGCATCAGCGGTTCGCGGAATGTCCAGCCTATGTTGGCGATTGTCACCAGCACCAGCAATGCCGTTATTAAGCCCCAGGCCAGGCGGTCAGGATTGAGACCGGTAGCGTCGGTTTCCTCAGCTTTGGTTTTTTTGCCTTTTTCTGTTGTTGTGCTGACCATTCCGATGACCGGCGGGCCGATGTCTGTCTCGGTCGCCGGGCTTTGGGGCTGGTCTGAAAGCCATTGGTCGAATAAAAAATTCAATGCGTTGAATGCTTTGCCGCATTGGCCGCACTGAACCAACCCACGTGCTTTGGAAAGCATTTGCGCAGTTACGGAATGGACTGATTCACACTTTGGGCAGCGGGTATACATGCTCAATCCGACACGGTATCACGAAAATTTTAATTCGGACAGGCTGTCAGGAGCCTCAGCCCCGGTCCACCGGTTCTTCATCGTTTTCCTGATCCTCAGCCATTATCCGGCGGTATCGGTCGAGATCTGACTTGAAGCGTGCCTGGATCCGGGTTTCTCTTTTGTGCAGTGCAGAAATTCTTTTCTCATCACGATTGCGGCGCCGATAAAGTTTATCAATCTGTTTTTGCTGTTCTGCAAAGATCTGTTTACCGGCACGTTGCTGGTCGGCAGCCAACCGTACCTGATCCCTGATGGCAGCAGTGGTACTATCAAACGACTGGTGAATTATCTTGGCATCGTAGCCCGCCTGGGCCATTTCCAGTTTAAGCGCATCCTGGATGTCTTCTTCGGACTGGTACTGGATGATCACCAGGCGGTCTGCCTGGCGCTGACGCTCCTCATCAGATACCAACGGTGCTTTTTCCTCGACTATTTGCTCTTCTATTACTTCTATCGGTTCGCGGGTGTCTTCGACATGTTCAATGACCAGACCGGCATTGTTGAGGATGTCATAAGGCTGGTCGGCGTATTCCGCCGGTACGACTGCGCCATAATGAGTCTCACCCTCTTTGTCTTTCCAACGATAAGTATCGGCAGACACCGAGGCCACTGAAAGGCACAAGCTGGCAGCGACAGCAATTGCCACGGATGCAATATGCGGCCTAGATTCCATATTGGCTACGATACCGCCGAATTGCCTCAATGTCGATATCTGCAACAGACTGACTCTCAAGGAATTCGATCAGGTCATCCAACCCGGTGATCGCGATGACCGGTATGCCGAACTCATCTGTGACCTCCTGGGTAGCAGATTTCTCACCCGTGCCACGCTCCTGTCGATCCAGTGCAATGGCAACTCCGCAGGCTGTTGCGCCGGCCCTTTGAATCCATTCGATTGATTCTCGTACCGAGGTGCCGGCTGAAATTACATCATCGGTTATCAATACATTTCCCTTGAGTTCTGCGCCGACCAGCGTGCCGCCCTCGCCATGGTCCTTGGCCTCTTTGCGGTTATAGGCAAACGGCGTATTTCGATGATGGCCGGCGTTGAGCATGATGGAGATACCCGCGGCCAGCGGGATACCCTTGTAAGCCGGACCGAACAGCATGTCGAAGGCCACGCCGGAGTCCAGGATGGCCTGGGCGTAGCAGCCACATAGCGACCGCAGGCTTTGGCCGTCATCAAATCCACCGGCATTGAAAAAATACGGACTGACCCGTCCTGATTTCAATGTGAATTCACCGAACCTGAGTCTGCCCTGTGCCATGGCGAGTTCAAAAAATTGTTGTTTGTAGTTTTGCATTGAGGCAGTATCTCGCGGCTTCGCCCGGGCTGCAATATGCGGCTGCAATATGCCGCCGCGATATGCTTTGCTCATGACATGCTAGCCAAGGCCGGTTATGCTGCTTTCCAGCGCTTAAAAACAGAAGAAATCAACCCTATGCGAATCATCAGTATCAATACCAACGGCATCCGCGCAGCAGCCCGCAAAGGTTTTTTTGCATGGCTGCACAAGCAACAAGCAGATATTGTGTGTATCCAGGAAACCAAGGCCCAGGAGCACCAGTTGTCGGATCCGGTGTTTTCCCTGTCAGGCTACCGAAGCTATTTTCATGACGCGCAGAAAAAGGGTTACAGCGGTGTCGCAATTTACACACGTCACGAACCCGGAAAAATGTCTTGTGGAATCGGCTGGGACGTCATGGACAGCGAGGGCCGCTGGATACGGGCTGATTTTGACAAGCTGAGTGTCATCTCGCTGTACCTGCCATCCGGTTCTTCCAAAGAGGAGCGCCAGCAGATCAAGTACCAGACGATGGATTATTTGCAGCCCTTGCTCAAAGCCATGGTGGCCGAAGGGCGCGAATACATCATCTGCGGTGACTGGAATATTGCGCACAGGAAAATTGATATCAAGAACTGGCGCGGCAACCAGAA
>BTRB01000048.1:0-12907 GCA_036986175.1 Gammaproteobacteria bacterium | reverse complement strand
GGGATGTTGCTATCCTCTTCTTCAATCACGCGGGTGGCGACTTTTTTTTGCACCGGGCGCTGGCTGGCCTGGAAGCCTGCCAGTAACACGTTGAGCACAAACAGGCTGATGACGATTATTCTGAACATGCGGGTATTATACTGACTTCACCGGAATGCAAAGTCAGCATCCCAACACCGGTGTCGAGCAACAGGGCACCCTGGTTATCGATACCTGCCACCGTCCCGTGCAAGGTACGTTGACCGGCATCAATAGCAACACGCTGCCCTTTGAGTCCGTCCATTTGTTCCCACTGCCCGGCAAAGGGTGCGAACCCTTTTGCAGTAAACAACGCCAGTTGAGCAAGCAGTTCCTCCAGCAGCAGTGCGGCCAGGGTATTACGTGAGCAATCCGGCAAATGGGTACTCAATTCGGTCCATGGCTGATCGATTGCAGCGGCGGCCTCTGCTGCGGGCATACGCATGTTGATGCCCACGCCTATTACCGCGTGGCAAGGCCCCCGGGCGTCACCCTGCACTTCCACCAGGCAACCGCACAGTTTTTGCCCATCGAACAGCAGGTCATTGGGCCACTTGACCCGGTGTCCTTCAAGCCCGCTACGGGTTAGGGCCCCGGCTGCGGATAATGCCACGACCAACGGCAGGCAAGCCAGTTCCGCCAGTGATTGCCTGAAGCGCCAGCCCAGCGACAAATACAGGTTCCCGCCGGCGGGTGAATGCCAATACCTGCCCCGCCTGCCCCGACCGGCGGTCTGCTGTTCTGCAAAGATAGCCATGCCGTGCTGCTCAGTGACAGGCATGCGTTGTAACGCTGAATTGGTTGAATCCAGGGAAGCTTCGATGACCAGCCTGGTGAGCTTAGCGCGGGCCTGCTGATCTATTTGGTTCAGGATCAGAGTTCCGTCTAGCAATTCTAATGAATTCAATACTCTGCACCTGATCAGCGCTTGCGGGAAAAAAGGTGCATTCGCCTGAAACGGTACTCTGTTCCTTTGCGAAGATTGCGTATATTGTTACGGTGGGTAAATAGCAGGAACAACGCGAGTACAACAGAAAAAACCAGCAAGGCACGATTCCCCAGGAACCAGGCTGTCGGTACCAGGCTGAAACCGGCAAGTACTGTCGCGAGGCCAACGTAGCCCGTTAGCAGCAATATCGCCAGCCAGGTGAATGCAACAGGCAATAACAGCAAAGGCTCAATGACAATGACCGCACCAATGGCAGTTGCTGCACCTTTGCCACCGCGAAAACCATGCCAAATTGGATAACAGTGGCCCAATACGGCTGCGAACCCGCTAGCCATTACCAGCAAACCCGCATCCAGCGCCGCAGGTGACCCGCCAAAATCCAGTGTCGGTATCCACCAGGCAGCGAGAAAACCTTTACCGATGTCGATAATGACCACACCCAGTCCGAATAACAGGCCCTGGGTGCGAAATGCGTTGGTGCCACCGGCATTACCACTGCCCTGCCGGCGAATATCAACTTTCTTGAGCTTGCCCAGCAACAAGCTGCCGGATACGGAACCCAGCAGGTAGGCCAATACAATTTTCAAGATGAATGTGGTCATACGTTTATTATGACAGGTCTGTCGGGATTAGCTGGCGAAAATGACCAGCTCATAGCCAGAATATGCATCGAGTTCTGCAACCATGCCTATAAAACTTATACAGGGCCTAATGGCACATTTGGCATGAAACCTGCATCGCTATACTGGGTAACAGGACAGGAGAAAACCATGCAAGACGATACTTTTTTTGCAAGCATCAAAAGAAACCTGAACGGCGAACCCGGACAGCCGATCGTACTGGGCGTCTGCAAGACGCTCGCTGCCCGCTTTAAGCAGGAAGTCTGGCTGATCAGACTGGCTGCGATTGTGCTGGGCGTGTTTTTCACACTCGCCACGCTGGTGGCGTATATTTTGCTGGGCCTGTTTATGGCAGAAACCTCGGATCGGACAAAAAGCCTGTTCGAAGGCCTCGGTATCTGGTTCCGGGAATTGACGGACAAAGCTGCCAAATGTTGCAATGATGTCTTTGGCGGCGGGCGTTCATCGCGCCGGGATACCTAGTGTACTGTCAACCTTATTGATCAGCACTCAAAAAGGCCATAAGCTCAGGCCCGTCAAATGGCCAGAACAGTTCCTGCCGGTTGTCCTTACGCATCAGCACAGGCACGTGAATACCATAGCGTTTAAGTAAATCAAGATCCGTCTCGATATCCACTTTCTGGTAGCTGTCACCCAGGCCGGACGCGTGCAGCAGGGCTACTGCCTCATCACACAGGTGACACTCCGGTTGGGTATACAGAATCAGCTCGCTCATTGTTTTGTCCTCGCATTGACCTTCCATCAGGTTAAAATCACGGCTTGCAGGTTCAGGGAAGCATGACATGGCCGTCAGTGTTTTTAAATTGTTAAAAATTGGCATCGGACCGTCAAGCCCGCACACGGTTGGGCCAATGCGCCTGGCAACCGTCTTGCTCCTCACGCTGTTCGCGGCGAGTGCTGCTTATGCCGGTGATATGTACAAGTGGCAGGATAAGGATGGCGTCCGGCATTTCAGCTCAACACCACCGCAAAACGATGAAAGTTTCGCTACCATAGAACTGCCGGTTGACCCGAATCCCCTGGTTACGATGCGCCAGTCGGGTACGGAACGGGAGCCTGAATATGTATTCGTCAATAACACCTGGGGGCCGGTAGAGCTGGTACTCAAACTGACGGAGGCAGAAAATATTGTCACGGAACCACCCCTGCCGGCGTCCATGGTCTTACCCGGTCAAGCTGAAAAACGCCTGTTAAAAATCAAGCCGGAGGACCCTGACGAAGCCTTCAGTTATCGCTTTGCCTACAAGACAATGATCGGCGCACCATTGGCGCAACTGCCGGCAGAAGTTGACTACTACCCGCCCTTCCCGCTGGGCCTGCAATTTGTGATCAGCCAGGGGTTTGACGATGGCGAGACACACAGCAAACCACCTAACCAGTACGCAGTTGACATCGTCATGCCCATCGGCACACCCGTTCTGGCTGCGCGTGCCGGAAGGGTGATCGAGATGGAAGACAATTTTCACGGCGGCGGCCAGCAGGACCGTTACCTGGCCCGCTCCAACCAGGTCCGGGTGTTGCACGCCGACGGCAGCATGGCAGTATATGCTCACCTCCAGCCCAACAGCGCGCGCGTGCGGCCCGGCGCGATGGTCGCCACCGGCCAGTGGATCGCCAGTTCGGGCAATACCGGTTACAGCAGCGGACCCCATCTGCATTTTGTCATTCAGATTAACGCCGGCATGTCGCTGGAATCCATGCCCTTTCGTTTCTTTGCCCCGAGCGGCGGCACGCTGATACCCGGCAAGCAGATGATGATTGATGGCGTGTTGCCGAAGAAATAAATTCATCCATCCCGCAAGCCCAGGTCTGCTAGAATTTGCGCTCTGTTGCCGGTCCGAATTCAAACCATGTCAGAACTACAACAACAAATCGCCCGCAGGCGTACATTTGCCATTATTTCACACCCGGATGCAGGTAAAACCACCCTGACTGAAAAGCTCCTGCTGTTTGGTGGAGCCATCAAGATGGCAGGTGCGGTCAAGTCCAAACGGGCTGCCCGGAACACCACTTCAGACTGGATGAAACTGGAACAGGAACGCGGTATTTCGGTTACTTCTTCGGTCATGCAATTCAGCTATAAGAACTACATCGTCAACCTTCTGGATACGCCCGGCCACGCCGATTTCTCAGAGGATACCTATCGCACCCTGACCGCCGTTGATTCTGCCTTGATGGTGATTGACTGCGCCAAGGGTGTAGAACAGCGGACGATCAAATTGATGGATATTTGCCGCCTGCGCCAGACACCCATATTTACCTTCATTAACAAGCTGGACCGCGAAGGCCGTGATCCGATTGAACTACTGGATGAAGTTGAATCGGTACTTGAAATTGAGTGCGCACCCATTACCTGGCCCATCGGCATGGGTAAGCGCCTCAAAGGTGTGTACCACCTGCTGGACGATGCTGTGCACCTGTATGAATCCGGCAAAAACTATGTGACCCAGCAGGCCGAGATCATACCAGGCATTGATAATCCCCTGCTGGATGAACGGCTGGGAGAATATGACGCCCGGGAGTTGCGCGACGAAATTGAACTGGTGCAGGGTGCCAGCCACAAATTTGATCCACAAGCCTATTTGCGGGGTGATCAAACGCCTGTCTTCTTTGGCTCCGCCATCAATAATTTTGGCGTCACGCCACTCCTGGAATCTTTCGTTGAGCATGCACCCGCGCCCGGCTCGCGGGCCACGGTGGGACGCGAAGTTGACAGCAATGAACCCGCCCTCACTGGCTTTATTTTCAAAATTCAGGCCAATATGGACCCTGCCCATCGCGACCGAATTGCGTTTATGCGCATCTGCTCAGGCAAATTCAGCCAGGGCATGAAGGTTCGGCATGTACGGCTGAAAAAGGCTATCAAGATACCCAATGCGCTGACCTTCATGGCGCAAGACCGCGGTCATGTTGAAGCAGCCTGGCCCGGCGACATCATCGGTATCCACAACCATGGCACCATCGCTATTGGTGACAGTTTCAGCGAAGGCGAAAGCTTGCAATTCACCGGCATCCCCCATTTTGCCCCGGAATTGTTCCGGCGGGCACAATTGCGCGATCCACTGAAGCTAAAAGCGTTACAAAAAGGCCTGCTGCAGTTATCTGAAGAAGGCGCAACCCAGTTTTTCCGACCGCTGGTTGGGAATGAACTGATTTTGGGTGCCGTAGGCGTATTACAATTTGACGTGGTGGCCTACCGGTTGAAGAACGAATATAACGTGGATGCCATCTTTGAGAATGTGAACGTGCAAACAGCACGCTGGGTTAGTTGTGATGATGAGAAAATGCTGTCCGATTTCACCGACCAACTGATGGGCAACCTGTCCCGCGACGCTGCTGACCAGTTGGTTTATATCGCACCCTCACGCGTCAATCTGCAACTAACCGAAGAGCGCTGGCCGGCTATCCATTTTGCAGCCACGCGCGAAACCCCGTTGTTTTCGGAGTGATGGCTTGACCGCCACTGTGGCTCGCCTGCACGCGCTTTGGCCCAACCAGGTCAGGCGTAAAGCAATCTGGGCAATAACCCTGCCTATCATGGGCGGGATGATGTCACAAAACATCCTGAACCTGGTCGATATCGGTATGGTTGGCCACCTCGGCGATTCAGCTTTGGCAGCCACAGGCATCGGCAGCTTCTCGAATTACCTGGCCATTTCCTTCATCATCGGCTTATCAGCAGGTGTGCAGGCACTGGCGGCGCGACGGTTGGGGGAAGGGCGGCATGCTGAGACCGCCATACCGCTGAATGGCGGACTGATACTTTCATTACTCATCGGCCTGCCGCTGACTGCAGTGCTGTTCCTGGTCATACCGTCAGCCTATACCTTCCTGAGCCATGACGGTGAAGTTGTCGCACAAGGCATACCCTATCTGCAAGTCCGGATTCTCAGCATGATAGCCGTCGGGATGAACTTTTCCTTCCGCGGCTACTGGAGCGCCATCCACATGACCGGCGTCTACCTGCGCACCCTGCTGATCATGCACGCGATCAATATTTTCCTGAACTGGGTATTGATATTCGGCAAATTAGGAGCGCCTGAAATGGGTGTGATGGGCGCCGGAGTGGCAACCACGATTTCGCTGTACATCGGCACCGGACTGTACTTCTTCTTTGCCCTGCGCCATGCACGCGACAAGGGTTTTCTGCATCGAATTCCCAGCCGCAGCACCCTGTGGCAGCAATTCAAACTGTCATTGCCCTCCAGCCTGCAGCAATTGTTTTTCTCTGCCGGCCTGGTGACTTTAATCTGGATTATGAGCCAGATAGGCACGGCAGAAGTGGCCGCAGTCAACGTTTTGATGACTTTCCACATCACTGCGATTCTGCCGGCCTTTGGCATCGCTTTGGCGGCCACCACACTGGTGGGCAACGCACTCGGCAGGGGCGACACGGAAGATGCCGCCATGTGGGGTTGGAATGCCGCCGCCATCAGCCTCGTGTACGGAGTCGTTCTTACGGTGCTTGTAATACCCCTGGCAGATTCCTTACTCGGTGTTTTCCTGACCAACCCGGAAACCCGCCAACTGGCCTATATTCCACTAATCCTGTGGGCGCTGGCCATCAGTTTTGACACCGCCGGCATGGTATTGATGAATGCACTGATCGGCGCCGGTGACACGCGTCGCAGCATGTGGATCAGCGTTATTGCACAGTGGGCGTTCTTCCTGCCTGTCGCTTATATCGTGGGACCGGTGCTGGGCTTCGGCCTGTTAGGCGTCTGGGCAGTGAACGCTCTGTACCGCGCCGGGCAGGCTGTTGCCGTTGCCCGGCAATGGGCCGGCAGGCATTGGGTGGGGATCAAGCTCTGAATGTGGAGCTACGGATTTGCCAGCCACCCGTAAAGCCTATACATTGCGTCTCTAATTAAAAAAATCCCCCCAATATCACCATGAAAGAGTACGGGAGCACTGAATGATAGGCAGTATTGCTTTTGGTTTATTCGGCTTGGCAGTACTGATCTCGATTGCCTATGCATTATCCAGCAATAGGAAATCAGTAGACTGGCGGCAGATTGCTGCGGGTATCGGCTTGCAAATTCTGTTTGCCATGATGGTTATCCTGATGCCTGGCGGGCGGGAGTTTTTTGAATACATAAGCCTTATATTTATCAAGGTTATTGATTTTGCAATGGTCGGGGCACAATTCATCTTTGGCGACCTGGCCATGGCTTCTGAGTTCGGGTTTATTTTTGCCTTCCAGGTGCTGCCTACCATTATCTTCTTTGCCTCCTTGATGGCCGTTCTCTATCACATCGGGCTGATGCAGAAAATTGTCCAGGGCATGGCCTGGGTGATGCTGAAGGTTCTGCGTGTCAGTGGTTCTGAATCACTGTCAGTTGCTGCCAATGTATTCGTCGGCCAAACCGAGGCGCCGCTGGTGGTGCGGCCTTATATTGAAAAAATGACCGAATCCGAACTGTTTACGATGATGGTCGGAGGAATGGCAACCATTGCCGGTGCTGTGCTGGCCGCGTATATCGCCATGTTAGGCGGCACAGATGAAGCTCAAAGACTGTTCTACGCCCGCCATTTGCTGGCGGCCAGCGTGATGGCGGCACCGGCCACCATCGTGATCGCCAAACTTTTGAAGCCGGAAACTGAAGAATCCCTGACCAAGGGTTCAATCAAGCTGGAAGTAGAGAAAGATGCCGCCAACGTGATCGAAGCAGCCGCGAATGGCGCGGCAGTCGGCGTCAAGCTGGCGCTGAATGTCGGCGGTATGCTGCTGGCGTTTTTTGCCCTGATCACCATGATCAACTTTCCGTTGGAATGGTTCGGCCAGGTAACCGGCATCGAAGCGGCCATCGGCCAGCCGCTGAGCCTGTCGCTTATCCTCGGCGTCATCCTGTCGCCGATGGCGTGGATTATCGGCATACCCTGGAATGAAGCGGTCCAGGTCGGCGGTCTGATCGGCGAGAAAATCATTGTCAATGAATTCGTGGCCTACATGCACCTGGTGGAAATCAAGGAGACACTCTCCCAACACTCCGTACTGATCACTACCTATGCCCTGGCTGGATTTGCCAATTTCTCGTCCATTGCCATACAGATAGGCGGCATTGGCGGCCTGGCGCCCAACCGCCGGTCCGATATTGCGCGATTGGGCCTGCTTGCAGTGCTGGGTGGCGCATTGGCAACGATGATGACAGCCACCATTGCGGGTGTATTGACTTCGCTGGCAGCATGAACCTGCCAGGAGCCTGGTAAAATGCCCGATGTCGAACCATTCACAATTTGAACTCTTCAGGCAACGGCGTTTTATGCCGTTCTTTGTTACCCAGGCACTGGGTGCCTTCAATGACAATATTTTTAAAAACGGGCTGGCGGCTATGCTCGTCTTTTACAGCAGCCAGTTGGCGGGTCTGAATACCAACCAGGTCGTTAACCTCAGCGCGCTGGCTTTTATCCTGCCGTTCTTCCTGTTTTCTGCCCTGTTCGGGCAAATTGCTGACAAGTATGAAAAGTCTGCGCAAATTCGCCGCATCAAGCTGTTTGAAATTTTTATCATGCTGCTGGCGACCCTGGGCTTCTGGTTGAACTACCTGCCCCTGTTGATCGGCGTGCTGTTCTTGCTGGGTTTCCAGTCCACCATGTTCGGCCCGATCAAGTATGGGATCATTCCGCAGGTACTCGAACGCCGTGAACTGGTCGGCGGCAATGCGCTGGTGGAAATGGGCACATTCGTCGCCATCCTGGCCGGCACCATCGCCGGCCCGCTGTTGATGGGGATTGACAGCGACTGGCCGGTCTGGATTAGCGGAGTTGCCTTATTGACGGCAGTGGTTGGCTACTTTGCGAGTCGTGACATCCCGGTCGCTGCGGCCGTCGCCCCGGACCTGAAAATCAACTGGAACTTTGTCGCGGAAACCGTCCGCAATATCCGTTTCATCAAGGAGAACCGGATCGTACTCAATAGTGTTCTGGGTATTTCCTGGTTCTGGTTTTTTGGTGCAACTTTCCTCGTACAGATCCCAAGTTTTTCAGAGAACGTCCTGGGCGGCGACGAAAGGCTCATGTCTACGTTGCTGGCCATGTTCATCATCGGGATCAGCACCGGCTCCCTCTTGTGTGAACGCCTTTCCGGTGGCCAGGTCGAGATCGGCCTGGTGCCATTCGGCGCCATGGGCCTGACCTTGTTTGGTATCGACATGTATTTTGCCAGCCCATCGGCACCGGCGGTGTATGCGACTTTGAGCAGCTTCTTTGCTGTAGCTGCGAATTGGCGCATCGTGTTTGACCTGGTCATGATCGGCATATTCAGCGGTTTCTTCATTGTGCCCTTGTATGCACTGGTACAACAGAATACGGCGCCGTCGCATCGTTCCCGGGTGATCGCCGGCAACAACATTCTCAATGCGTTGTTCATGGTAATTTCAGCAATCATGGCAATGCTGTTACTGGGCAATGTCGGCCTCACTATCCCGGAGCTGTTTCTGGTAACCGCCTTGCTAAATCTGGTCGTGACAATCTACATATTCACTGTCGTACCCGAATTCCTGATGCGTTTCCTGGTCTGGATGCTGATACACACCATTTACCGGGTGGAAGTTACCGGCATTGAGAACATCCCTGAAAGCGGGGCGGCGATCGTGGCTGCCAACCATGTCAGTTTTGTCGATCCACTGATTATCGGCGGTGTGATCAGGCGACCGGTACGTTTTGTCATGTACTACAAAATTTTCCGGATACCTGTGCTCAGGTTTATTTTTAAAACGGGTAAAGCCATACCTATCGCCGCACGCCATGAAGATGGAGAGGTTCTCGAGCAGGCCTATAAACGCATCCATGAGGTTATCAGGAACGGTAATTTGCTGGGAATTTTTCCTGAAGGCAGTATCACATGTGATGGAGAGATCAGCTGCTTCAAAAAAGGCGTAGAAAAAATTGTAAGCGAGCAAGCCGTCACCGTCGTGCCCATGGCGCTGTGCAATTTGTGGGGTTCTTTATTCAGCCGGCGGGACCCACTGCACAAACGCCGGCCATATAAATTCCGTGCCCGGATTGAATTGAGAATTGGCCGGCCGATACCGCCCGGGGAACTGACCGCTGAGCACCTGGAAAGTGAGGTCCGGAAATTAAGGGGTGAGGATCGCTGATTCAGCTCCCGGTTTCGTCATCCTGCAGTTCTTTGATCAGAGCAATCGCCCGCGGGACTTCTGCTTCATTCAATACCCAAATTTGCGGAATGACTTCCACAAAAGGCAAGTCACCAAGGCCGCCGGTGCCAAACTGGTTTTTCATGAAAGTTTGAATATCATTGGCTTCCAGAACCGATTGGTAATAGCCGACCAGGGTAATATCAAAATCTTCAAAAACCTTGAGCATAATTATTTCCCGAATATCCGCTTATCTTCGTCAAGCGCATCCCGACATCGCTGGAAGGATACATTACAATACAGAACATCATGAAGAAAAAAAGCAAAAGCCCGCAGCAGTGGCGGGAACAATTGGAAGCGGAACAATATCGCGTGACCCGTGAGGCCGGCACCGAGGCACCTTTCAGCGGGCAATACTGCGATCATGTTGATAACGGCCACTATCAGTGTGTCTGCTGTGGACACCTGCTGTTTGGCTCAGACAGCAAGTTTCATTCCGGCTGTGGCTGGCCGAGTTTTCATGGCGAGTTGGATACGGCGGAAATCACCCAGCGCGTTGATAACAGCCATGGCAGGAAGCGTATCGAGCTACTCTGTCCGCAATGCGATGCGCACCTCGGGCATATCTTTGATGACGGCCCGCCACCGACCGGCCAGCGCTATTGCATCAATTCGGTGGCACTTGAGTTTGTACCTGATCAGCAGGAGTGATCATTAACCCGAATTGATCAGGGATTCCTTAATGACCCGATTTGCGCTAATTCCTTATTTGACAGGTTTGGCCCTGGTTTTGTCGCTGACATCATGCTCCGGTCCCAGCTACTACGCACAAGCGATTTCCGGCCAATGGAAATTGATGCGCGCGGCCCAGGATATCCAATCCCTGGTGGACGATCCCGGCACCAGCCCGGAGCTTGTGCTGCAGCTGGAAGCCGCCCGCGGGATTTTGGTATTTGCGGAATCCGCGCTGGACATGCCTGCCAACGGCAGCTACTCCAGTTACGTTGAACTCGACGGTAACGCCCTGGTCTGGAATGTCGTTGCGACTGAAGAATTTTCACTGCAACCAAAAAAGTGGTGTTTCGTGGTCGCAGGTTGCCTGCCCTACCGCGGCTTCTTCGTACGGCAAAAAGCGGAGGACTCGTCGGCAAAGTTGCGCAACAAGGGTATGGATGTATACCTCGCGCCTGCTGCGGCATATTCAACGTTGGGCAAGTTCAAGGATCCTTTGCTCAGCACCATGTTCACCGGTTCCGATCTCCACATTGCTGCATACTTGTTCCATGAGTTGGCCCACCAGCGCCTGTATGTAAAAGGAGATGGCCAGTTTAACGAAAGCTATGCCAGCTTCATGGCGGAAACCGGTATGAAAACCTGGCTGGAATTCACCGGGCGGCAAGCTGAACTACAACAGTGGCAAGTGTTGCGCAACGCCGGTAAGGAGTTCAACTCGATCATCGGCGACCTCCGCGAAGACCTTGCCAGGCTGTATAGTTCCAGCCGTAGCGAACCTGAGAAACGCACAATGAAGGTAGCTATCCTGCAAGGCCTGGTGCAGTCCTACGATCAATTGAGAAAGGACAAATGGGACGATCAGGATTTTTTTTCAGGATGGTTTGTCGAACCCCTCAATAATGCCAGGCTGGCGCTCTATACTACCTATGAAGGTGGGCAATGCGCGTTCCAGCGCTTGCTCACCCGGGCCGAAGGTAATCTGCAGGAATTTCACCGTTTGGCTGAGCAGCAGGCAAACTTGCCAAAAGATGCGCGCAGGAAATGGTTAAAACAAACGTGTGCAGCCATTGCGTCCGCAAGCAAATTGTGACACCTTTCCCGCATACCGTAACTCCTTCAATATGCGGACTGACCCTGATCAAATACGGCATCAATTTGTGATCCCAACAAAAACAAGAATACCGATCCTGCCGTCGGCCCTCGCCGTTATGCTGGCAGCAGGCTGGAGTACGGCGTTTGCAGCCGACGGGGATGGCCAGGAGATGACCTGTCCGGGGCCCAACCTGGCGCCCGCGCGAAATAAGATACCGGATCGTAAGTCCTCGCCCATTACCCTGAACAGCAGTGAATTTGATGCCGGCGACGCAGAAGTGGCTGAAGCCCGGGGAAAGGTAGAGCTGCGTCGGGCAGACCAGTTGATAACGACTGAAGTTCTGCTTTACGACCCCGAAACAGCGACCGTTACCATGCCGGGCAAAGTGCAGTATAAAGATTCTGTGCTGCATATCAGTGGTGCCAGCGCCTATTACAGTTTTATAACCGAGGACGGCCGCTTCGAAGATGTCGACTACGGTATAACCGGTTCGAGCGCAAAGGGAAGTGCCGCTGAAGTGGAAATTGATTCAGGAAATCACTCCGTATTACGGCAATTGAGATTTACCACCTGCCCGGGAGAAAACCCGGAATGGGTTCTCACGGCCGATGAACTTGACCTGGATTTTGAAAAGGGTGTCGGCAAAGCCAAAGGTGCCAAGCTCGAGTTTTTCGATATACCGATTCTATATTTACCCTATATGTCATTTCCCATAGACGACCGGCGCAAAAGCGGTTTTCTCTATCCATTTATCAGCACGGCAAATGACAACGGATTCGAAATCAGCTTTCCTTATTACCGGAACATCGCACCCAATCAGGACGCCACCATTACACCGCGCTATTTCACCGAGCGTGGTGCCATGTTGACAGCCGAATACCGGTTTATTACCCGGCGTACCGGAGGCGCCCTGAATTTCGACTACCTGCCGAGTGACAAGAAAACCCGGGAACTTCGCTACCACTACCGCTTCAACTATGATGCCCGCCTCAGTAAACGTTGGGGCAGCCGGCTACTTGTGGACAGGATCAGTGATGATCGGTTCTTCCAGGATTTCAGCAACAGCCTGGCTGGCGCAACACGTCAATACCTGAGAAGCAAAGCCGGCATTACCGGCAGCGGTCGCTACTGGACTTTTTCAGCTATAGCCGATGTTTTCCAGGTAGTTGACGAATCGGTCAATGCTTTGAACGAACCCTACAGGCGGCTTCCGCGCCTGGCCTTTGATCTTGACCGGCCATTAGGGAACCAGGGCTTGAGGCTGCAACTGGGTACCGAACTGGTCTATTTTGACCGCGATGTTGGCGCCACGGGATCACGCCTGGATATTTATCCGCGTTTAGAGTGGAACATCGGCACCAGCTGGGGCTAT
>BTRB01000047.1:0-12934 GCA_036986175.1 Gammaproteobacteria bacterium | reverse complement strand
AGCGCCACCAGCGTGGCCACGATTGAACTGGCACTTGAACCCAGCCCGCTGCCTACCGGCAAGTGCTTTTTCAGCGTCATGTTCAGCGGCTGGACATCAACACCCATAGCACGTGCGGCTTGCTCGAACCGCCGACAGGATGTGATAACGATATTCAGTTCCTGGTCCTTTGGCAATGCGTGAGCGAATGGCCCATCAATGCACAGGGTCCAGTCGTACGGCGTGCCGGGCATAATACTGACACAATCGCCCAGTAAGCTGCCGTTCACGGGGACCAGCGCCAGACCCAGGGCATCAAACCCTACCGAAAGATTGCCGGAAGATGCCGGCGCGTAAACAGTCAGGGCCTTTTTCTGCAATACGGGGTTGCTCATAAGTCCAGCGGCCTCCATGCCGTACGTAAAAGATCACCAAACACCCCGGCAGCGGTTACATCCGCGCCGGCGCCATAGCCACGCAACACCAACGGAATAGGCTGATAATAGCGGGTGTGCAATACCAGCGCATTTTCACCATCACGAATTGAACCCAACGGTGTATTTTTCGGTACAACATCCACTGAAACACTGCAATGACCACCCTCAATCCGACCGATATAGCGCAGCACACCACCCTCGGCCTTTGCGTCTTCAACCCGTGCGGCGAACCCCTCATCCAGTTCTTTCATTTGCGCAATAAGCTCATCATTTCCGGCATCAGCGCCAAACCCGCTGGCAATCACCGGCTCAACTTCAATGTCATCCAGCTCGAGTTCCAAACCAACTTCACGCGCAATAATTAATAGTTTTCGCGCCACGTCCATGCCAGACAAATCATCTCGCGGATCCGGTTCCGTAAAGCCCAATTGCATGGCCTTTTCAACGGCAGCCGAAAATGCGATGTCGTCTTCGAGCATGCCGAATATCATCGACAACGAGCCGGATAATATACCGCCAAATGACTTGAGTTCATCACCTGACCGGATCAGTGATTGCAGCGTGTCAATAACCGGCAGACCAGCCCCTACATTGGTTTCATACATGAACTTGCGAAAATGCCGTGCCGCGACAGCACGTATTTCACGGTAATAAGCCATGCTGGTGGTATTGGCCTTCTTGTTAGCTGCCACTACGTTGAAACCATTTGCCAGGAAAGTCACATACTCCGCGGCCAGCCCTGCATCCGATGTACAATCAATAATGGTCGGGTTCAGCAAGCCCAGCTGCTTTCTTATCCCGAGAATGTCATCTATCGTCCAGGCACTGCCCTGTTTTTCGAGATCCTGCTTCCAATTTGCCAGCTCAACCGTATCGTGGCCAACCAGCAGTTTTCGGCTATTGGCTATCGCACGAACATGCAATGCCTTATGCCCGGCTATCAGGGTACTATCCTGCTTCTGGAACTGCTGCAGCAGCACCGAACCGACATTGCCGCAACCCAGCAGGATAACGTCCATGTGGCTGGTGTGGCTGAAGAATGCGGTATGACACGCCCTCAAAGCGGGTTTTGCTTCCTGTTTTTCTACCACCACGGCAATGGCGCACTCAGTTGAGCCTTGCGCAATCACTTCTACATTCACCCCGGCGGTAGATACAGCACTCAAAAACCGCGCCGCGATACCACGGTAGTGATTCATGCCGTCTCCGACCAGCGTGATGACCGAACGTTGGTCCAGCACAGACACGGCGCTGATCAGTCCATGCAGCAATTCAAAATGAAATGCTTCGGCCAGTGCTTCTTGCGCCCGCTTGGCATCGCTGCTGCGTACACACAGTGTGATGCTGTATTCCGACGAGGACTGCACGATCAGAAGCACCGAAATAGACTGGCTGGCCAGCGCTTCCATCACGCGTCGCGCTACACCGATACGCCCGCGCATTCCACCGCCTTGTAGTGTAATGCTGGCCACATCATCGAGGTGCGAAATACCCCTGACAACGGTTGGCCTGCGGGTATTGGCATGAATCAGCGTGCCAACGTGATCAGGGTGGTAGGTGTTCCTGATCTCGCAGGGAATGCCGGCACTCATCAAAGGCGTCAGCGCTTTGGCACTGATAACCCTGGCACCAAAAAACGACAGTTCCATCGCCTCTTCATAGCTGGCTTCATCGAGGCATTTTGCGCTGGCAACGATACGCGGATCAGCAGTAAAAAAACCATCCACATCTTTCCATATCTGCAGGCTGCGTGCTGCAAGTGCTGCTGCCACTGCTGCCGCGGTGTAGTCTGAGCCGTTACGGCCCATCAGTTGCGGACGGCCCTCAGCATTGAGACAGTAAAAACCCGGCAACACCAGGATGCCGTGTTCACCGCTCAATGCCCCCTGCAACAAGGGCGCTGCCGCCTCAATGTCCACCAGGCTGTCACTGTAGCTATCATTGGCCGGCGGCAATACGTCGGTATCCGACCAGCAGACAGTGTGCCCCTGAACTTGCAACAGCTCACTCATCAGGCGACTGCTAAAGCCTTCACCGCCGGACAGAACCTCAGCGCGTGCCTGGGGAGGGCACTGCTCAAGCAATGCAGCACCTTCCAGCAGGGATCCGGAACGCTTCTGCTGCTCCGCTAAAAATGCGCTGGCTGCGGGACAGTTCAAGCCTGCCGCCTGCAGTTCGTGCAGGATTTCCCGCTGCTTGTCTTCAATGCGATTGAGCACAGCCCTGAAATCATCACCCTGGACCGCCGCTACTATCGCTTTTTCCAGCAGGTCCGTGATTCCATTCACGGCCGAGAGCACGACAACGACTTTTTCATCACTCGCGGCATCACCGATAATGTCGGCAGCGGCGAGAAAACCTTGCATGCTTGCCAGTGAGGAGCCGCCGAATTTCTGAATCAGCATTGGCTGCTACTCCAACTGCTCATACGCTTGCTGGTGGACCGAGCGAACCGCACGGCCGGATGGGTCATCCAGTTCCTGCAAGCTACTGTCCCACAACACGGCTTCCGGCGTGCTGCAGGCAACCGATGGCCCACCCGGCACACACTCGGCCGCGCTGGCCAGCGAAAAGTGGTTTTCAAATATGCGCCGGAAAAGGTAAGCCTCTTGCGTTGCCGGCGTATTGAAAGGAAAACGCCTGGCTGCGTGTATCATTTGCCTGGCACTGACTTCAGCCTTTGCATGCTCGCGAATGCCGTCAATCCAACCGTAACCAACACCATCGGAAAACTGTTCTTTCTGCCGCCAGACGATTTCTTCCGGTAACAGGTCACTGAATGCCTCGCGCAATATCTGTTTTTCCATCCTGCCTTCTGTAATCATTTTATCTTCTGGGTTCAGCGACATGGCCAGGTCCAGGAAATCACGGTCCAGGAACGGCACACGGGCCTCTACACCCCAGGCAGCCATGGCCTTATTGGCACGCAGGCAATCATAACTGTGCAAGCGGGATAGTTTACGCACCGTTTCTTCATGAAAAGCTCGTGCATTGGGTGCCTTGTGAAAATACAGGTAGCCACCAAACACTTCATCGGCACCTTCACCCGAGAGCACCATCTTGATACCCATGGCGTGAATCTTCCGGGCCAGCAAATACATGGGCGTGGCTGCGCGTATGGTCGTCACATCGTAAGTTTCGAGGTGGTAGATCACCTCGTCCAACGCATCCAGGCCTTCCTGAAGTGTAAATGTGAAACTGTGGTGCACGGTACCGATATGTGCCGCAACCATTTGTGCAGCCGCAAGGTCGGGTGAGCCCTCAAGCCCGATGGCAAATGAATGCAGCCGTGGCCACCAGGCAGGGCTGCGCTCCTTGTCTTCCACCCGCATGCCTGCATGTTTCTGCGTTAGCGCGGCAATAATGGACGAATCCAGTCCGCCGGAAAGCAACACACCGTAAGGAACATCGGTCATCAAGTGGCTGATAACTGCTTTTTCCATGGCCTCAGCGACGGCCTGCACATCAGTCGGTGCGTGTTCAACCGCGGAAAAATCCCGCCAGGGGCGTTGGTAATACTGCCTGGGCTCTTCATCATCACTCAACCAGTAATGCCCGGGAGGAAATTCTGCAACCACGTTGCATACCCCTACCAGGGCTTTCATTTCTGAGGTCACGTACAACTGGTGCTCATCATCAAAGCCGTAGTACAAAGGATTGATACCAATTGGATCACGGGCGATCAGGTATCGGCCAGCTGTTTCATCGTAGAGAACGAAAGCAAACATGCCTTGCAGATCATTCAGAAAATCACTGCCTTTTTCCAGGTACAGCGGCAGAATCACTTCGCAATCAGATTCAGTGCTGAATTCATAGCTATGTGCCAGCTGCTTGCGTAAGAACTGGTGGTTGTAGATTTCCCCATTAACTGCCAGTGACTGTTTGCCATCGGGCGAGATCAGCGGCTGTGCGCCCGTGTTGACATCAACGATTGCCAGCCGCTCATGGGCCAGCACCGCACCGTCGCAGGTGTGGATACCGCTCCAGTCCGGACCACGGTGGCGTAGCAGCCGGGATTGGCGCAATGCGGTCTGCCGCAGAACCTGCAAATCACCACTGATATCAAGTACAGCAAATATGGAACACATAACGAAATCCCTGGAGGCACAATACCCATTCCCAACCTGCATGATACGTTCAGATTGCATGTCATGGAACCACCTTTTGGGGCAGACAACGTTCAACGCGTCAAATCCGTTATGCTAGCATGCAGATGAAGAAATTTTTCAAATGGTTGTTGCTGACCACCACTGCACTGGCCATCGTCATTGGCATACTTCTCTACAACCCCGGTTTATTCAAAGGGCCGCTGGAAAATTACCTCAGTAAGCTGCAGATCAAGCAGCTGGATTTCGAAGGCCCCCGGGGTAAGATCAGGTCTTCACTATCGATTATCCCCAGGGACACAAAAATGGCCGATGTGAAGGTCGATTTGAGTGCTGAAAAACTCGTTTTAAACTTATCCGGCCAACCGCCGGAAAACCTCTCTCAGAGCCCTGCTTTTGATATTCAAATCCACGCCGACGGCCAGGGCCGTGACTTGCGGGAACTGGCAGGTTCACTAAATGGCTCACTTCTGCTGGGAAGCGCAGGTGGAACCATGGAAGGCGTTAACCTGCGCATACTCGACACTTTCATTCTCGATGAGATATTCAGCATTTTCATGCCGAAAGCTAAAATTGTTGATGATCAGGACCTTTCCTGCGTTGCTGCAATCGTGAAGATTGCAAACGGCAAGATGGAAACCTCCCCTGCATTCGCTTTCACAACCGGCCGAATCGCACTGATTGCAAAGCAGAAAATACAGCAATACAGAACCTCAGGGTAGTCACCCACAGCGGCAAACAGGAATTAACGCATACGGTTCTGCAGTTTTGCCAGTGCCTCACTGCCGGGACTCAGCCTCTCAAAGCCAATGTCCTTCAATGGCGTGTGAGAAGTCCCGTAAATTTGATGCATTTCGGGTAATTCACCGTTGATAAACAGCAGCCCGGTTACGACTTCGCCACGGGCACGATGCTGTTCCAGGTAACGTAACACGCGACTGCGGTTGGTTGCATCGTAACCGCTATCGGCCTTTTTAAGCAGCAGTCTGGAACCATCGTGCAGTTCTACAATGGTGCTTTCACCCTCTGAATACGCCACCTTGATTTCAGCGGCCGGTGGTATGAAGTCAGTTTGCGAAGCAGGGTGGTAGTGGTCACGTATGTAGGTATAGCTCTTGGTCGAGCCGGGGTTGTTGTTGAACGTTACACACGGTGAAACCACGTCCAGAACCGCACAACCCGGATGCAAGACCCCGGCTTTGATCAGGGTAACCAATTGATCTCGATCCCCTGAAAAACTCCGGGCGACGAAACTGCCGCCCATCGAAATAGCAGTAGATACTGAATCGATATTTTTCCACTGGTTTACTACGCCCTTCTTGGAACGGCTGCCTTTATCGGCTGAGGCTGAATACTGGCCTTTGGTCAAGCCGTAAACACCATTATTTTCAATGATATAAAGCATGTTAACGTTGCGCCGAACGGCGTGGCCAAACTGCCCGAAGCCAATGGACAAGGAATCACCGTCACCGGAAACACCAATACAAACAAGATCACGATTACCGGCCAGCGCGCCAGTTGCAACCGATGGCATGCGGCCATGCACCGAGTTAAATCCGTGCGCACCGGAAAGGAAATATGCCGGTGTTTTCGAAGAGCAACCAATACCTGACAGCTTGATTACTTTCTCGGGCGCTATCGATAGTTCCCAGAATGCCTCGACAATCGCTGCGGTGATTGAATCGTGTCCACAACCGGCACATAGCGTCGACAAAACACCCTCATAGTCCCGCCTGAGCAAACCGATATCGTTGGTTCTTTGTCCAGGCAGATCAATCCTTGGCTTGGCGATATAGGTCATGCCACGGCCTCCACCTGCAAGTGCTTGCATAGCCCTTTCACTACGCAGTGGCTCGGAATAGGCATGCCGCTGTAGTGCAATACCGGGATCAGCTTGGCGGCATCGGTATTAGTTTCCAAAATCAGCAGGGAGCGCAATTGTGCATCGCGATTTTGTTCGACCACGAACACGGTCTCGTGTTTTTCTACAAAATCGCTGACCTCACCATTAAACGGAAATGCCCGCACGCGCATATAGTCCGCATGTATGCCGTTTGCCACCAGTGTATCGAGTGCTTCGATGACTGCCCCGTCAGAACTACCATAGGCAATAATGCCAATGGTGGTTGCCTGGCTTGCTGGTCTCAATACCGGTTCCGGCACCAGCTTCTTGGCAGTATCCCACTTGACCATCAGGCGATCGACAACCTCGACGTATTCATCAGGGTCCTCAGTATAGGCGCCATACTTATTGTGGCCTGAACCGCGTGCAAAATATGCGCTTTTCGGATGCTCCCCCGGCAGGGTGCGGGAGGTTATGCCGTCACCGTCCGTATCCAGATAACGGTAAAATTTTTCCAGCTTCTCAACTTCTTCAGCCCGAAGAACCTTGCCACGATCCGGCCGGTAACTATCATCCCACTCAATTTCCGGAATCATCCAGTCATTCATGCCGATATCGAGATCGGAAAGCACGAACACCGGTGTTTGCAGGCGGTCGCTAAGATCAAAGGCAGTAACCGCCATCTCAAAACACTCGTGCGGATTGGCCGGTAACAACAACGGGTGACGCGTATCGCCGTGTGAAGCATAGGCACAAAGCATGATGTCGCATTGCTGGGTTCGGGTTGGCATACCGGTCGACGGCCCGACACGCTGCACATCAAAAAACACTGAGGGAATTTCAGCATAGTAGGCAAAACCAATAAACTCGCTCATCAGCGAGATGCCCGGGCCCGATGTGGGTGTAAAGGCGCGCGCGCCCACCCAGTTGGCACCCAGCACCATACCGGCCGCCGCCAGTTCGTCTTCCGCCTGCACGATACAGAAGTTGTTCCCACCGCTGTCCCCGTCTTTGCGGAACATCTCACAATAGCGGTTGAAACTATCCATCAGCGAGGTTGAGGGCGTGATCGGATACCAGGCACCGACCGTGGCGCCCGCATAGACACAACCCAGGGCGGCGGCGGAATTTCCGTCGATAAGAATATGCTTGCTGTTATCACCCATGGCCTCAGCCCTTACCGGAAGTGGGCAGGTGAAATTCTCCGTGGCGTAATTAAAGCCCAGGCTGATCGCCTGCAGATTACTCTCTACCAGCTTGGGCTTACTGGCAAAGGCCTCCTCCAGCAAGGTGCGTAAAACATGGGTGTCGATGCCCAGAAGCGCTGATAAAACTCCCACATAGGCCACGTTTTTCATCAGGATGCGCACACGGGCATCACTGAAATGTTCATTGCTTAACTTGGCCAGTGGTACACCAAGCACGGTGATGTCATCGCGGGTCAACTGGCGCTCGCGCGGCCAGGTTGAATCATAAATCAGGAAGCCGCCGGGGCTGACATCCGCCAGGTCCTGCACATAGGTCTGGGCGTTCATTGCCACCATCACATCAACATGGCCAGAGCGGGACATATAACCTTTGTGGTTGGCGCGTACTTCATACCAGGTTGGCAGGCCCTGGATATTGGATGGAAACAGGTTTTTACCGGTGACCGGTATGCCCATGCGAAACAGGGCTTTCATCAACAATCCATTGGCGCTGGCAGAACCGGTGCCGTTGACCGTAGCTATTTTCAACACAAAGTCATTCACCCGACTCATTTACACGAACTCCCGCTATGGTGTTCCTGATCTCTGTAATCGATGGCGCGCGGAAACTTAAACAGGGATTTCTTCATGTCCCAGGCAGCTGTCGGACAGCGTTCGGCACACAGGCTGCAATGTAGGCAAAGATTTTCGTCCTTGACCATTACCCGCGAGGTTTGCTTTAACGCTGCAGAAACATAAAGTGGCTGATCCTGGTTCCGGCGCGGCGCCTTTAGCCGGGGCAGCATCTCCGCCTTTGGCGCATCTGCGGTAATGGTCAGGCATTGGGTCGGACAGATATCCAGGCATGCGTCACATTCGATGCACAGTGAGTAAAAAAATACGGTCTGAATATCGCAGTTCAGACAGCGCTCGACCTCCTGTTGTGCCTGCTCAGCGGTAAAGCCCAGTTCAACTTCAGTAATGAGATCCTCAAACCGCTGTGACGAACCCACGTGTTCCATTTTGCGTCGTGCTACCGGATCGAAGTCGTTTGAGTAGCTCCATTCGTGCATACCCATTTTACGGCTGCCCAGGTTCATCATCACCGGCAGGCGTTCATGCATTTCTTCACCCCGGCAATGGAGGTGGATGGAAATGGCAGCCTGGTGGCCGTGTTCGACCGCCCAAATAATATTTTTCGGTCCGAAAGCTGAATCACCACCAAAAAACACGCCAGGCAAGGTGGATGCAAAGGTAATTTTGTCCACCACCGGCACATCCCACTGGTCAAACTCAATTCCAAGATCACGCTCGATCCACGGGAATGAATTTTCCTGGCCGATGGCCAGAATAACATCATCACAGGGTACAAATACCTCCCCGGTACTCACCTGGCTGACAATGCGGCCATGCTCGATCTCATATTCCACTTGCTCGAACTTCATGCCGGTAAGGCGGCCATCTTCAATCACAAACTCTTTGGGCGAGTGATTTGTGACGATCTCGACGTTCTCTTCTTCTGCATCCTCCAGTTCCCACTCGGATGCCTTGAAGAAGTCCCGCGGCTTGCGTGCCATGATTTTTACCACTTTAGCACCCAGACGCAGCGATGTACGGGAACAATCCATGGCCGTATTGCCCACACCAATAATCAGTACGCGTTCGCCAATGGCTTCGACGTGCCCGAAAGCAACCGATTCCAGCCAGGTGATACCAATATGGATATTGGCTGTGCCTTGTTGCCGCCCCGGAAGCGTCAGTTCCTTACCTTTGGGTGCGCCGCTACCGACGAATACCGCGTCATAGCCTTCATCCAGCAGGTCTTTCATACTTTCAATGGGATGGTTCAGCCGCAGATCGGCGCCCATGTCCGCGATATAGCCGATTTCTTCTCCCAGCACTTTTTCCGGCAAACGGAATGCGGGAATATTTGAACGCATCAGCCCGCCAGGCTCAGCCAGGGCCTCGAAAATCGTGCATTCATAACCCACTGGCAACAGGTCATTGGCCACTGCCAGCGATGCACAACCTGCACCGATCAGGGCAATCTTTTTGCCGTTTTTCCTGGTTGGGATTAGCGGCAAACGATCACTGATATCATCGTCGCGGTGATCCGCAGCAACCCGTTTGAGACGGCATATCGCTACCGGCTTTTGATTGGTGCGCCCACGCCGGCAAGCAGGTTCACAGGGACGGTCACAAACGCGACCGAGGATACCGGGGAAAATGTTGCTTTCCCGGTTCAGCATATAGGCTTCAGTAAATTCACCCTGGGCGATCATGCGAATGTACTCAGGCACATCCGTATGTGCCGGGCAAGCCCATTGGCAATCCACTACCCTGTGAAAATAGTCCGGGTCATTTGTGTTGGTGGGCTGCATCTCTGGTGCCTTACACTCCGCGCATTCCCTGCTCTCTCGGCGGGGCAAGGCGCAAGGATAACCGTTTTATCATGGCAATTCACCCCGTTTAAATCTTGTGCTGTGAACCTGGCCCGCATGGCAAGCCATGTAAAGCTTTTCCTATAGGATCTTATCGAGCGCTTCGACTAACCGGGTGAGCTCATCATTGCCGGTGTAGTGCAAAAACGATAGCCGCACTACGCCCTGCCGCGGTGGTATATCCAATGCCTGCATTAAACGCCAGGCATAAAAGTTACCGTTGCCGATACCGATTTTCTGTGCTGCCAGTTGCGCAGCTATATCTCCAGGGTTACGTTTTTTGACGGTAAAAGCTACCGTCGGCGCGCGACTTTCTGTTGTTGCTTTACCGATCAGTTGCACGCCGGGTCGTTGTGCCAGAAAGCCCAGCAATGGAACCATGTTGGTGCGTTCAGCTTGTTGAAACAACTGCGCTACGGCGCTGGCTTTTTGTGCCGGAGCAAGCGCTGCATCAGTAAAATGATGGGCATACACCACTTCAAAATAGTCGATCACGCCGTTCACAGCGGCGATTTGGGCATGATCCGGCCCGGCCGGTGTAAACCTGTCGGTCTTATGGTCCGCATTAAAAAAATGGCCCTGGTTGGGCAGTTGCCCGTTTAGCTCGTCGCGCATGGCCATGACACCAAGATGGGGTCCGTAAACCTTGTACAGTGATAAAAGGTAGATATCCGCGCCGAGCGCTGCAACATCGGGCAGCCCGTGCCCGGTATAGGAAACGCCATCAACAATGGCAATCGCTCCGGCGGCATGGATTTTGTCGGTCCATGCACGCACCGGATGCATACTGCCAACGATGTTGGAGCAATGAGTAAGTGCCACAACGCGGGTCCGTTCATTCAGTAAACTATCCAGGTCGGCTACATTCAGCTCTGCATTAGCCGGGTTTACCTGCCACTCACGTATGACAATGCCATCAGCTTGCAACCGCCGCCACACGCCGATATTGGCCTCATGGTCCTGGTTGGTGACGATGATTTCATCACCGGGCTTGAGGTACTGGCGCAAGGCCTGTGCGATGACGTAGGTGTTTTGTGAGGTAGATGGGCCGAAATGAACCTCATCCGGCGCCACGTTAAGCCATGCAGCCATGCGCGTGCGGGCCTGGTTCATTTGTTCGCCCGCCTGACGCGAAGGTTCAAAACCATAATAGGGCTGCACCTTCGTTTCACGGTAATAACGATGCAGCCATTCAACTACCTGCCCACAGGCGTAGGAACCCCCGGCATTTTCGAAATGTGCAAAACCCTCCAGCGAGGGCTCGCTGAAGGCGGGGAACTGGCTGCGGATAAATTTAAGGTCTAATTCGGTCATGCCATTTCTCCTTTCAGTCACCGACTCCACAACCCTTTCAACGCAACGGGGTGGGTTAGGCCTCCTGAGACCGTAGCCAACAGGGAAGTTGGCTTCGAGCCCCCAGGGTTGGGTTCACGGCGAGTCTCGGGAGGCCTAACCCGCCCCGTTGCTGTGGCACGGCCTGAGCATGCATTACCATTGGAAAGATCTGTCGGAAAAGAATCGCGACGAGCAGCGTCACTAGTCTCACAGGCCTGCCATGCTTATGTATTTGATTTCGATGAATTCTTCGATACCATATTTTGAGCCTTCGCGGCCGGTACCGGATTCTTTCATACCGCCGAAAGGTGCGATCTCGGTAGATAAAATACCGTCGTTGATACTGACCATGCCGTATTCCAACCCTTCGGCCACCCGCCATACGCGGCCCAGATCGCGGGCATAGAAGTATGAGGCGAGACCGAATTCCGTGGCATTGGCCAGTTCGATGACTTCCTGTTCGTCTTTAAAACGGAATATCGGTGCGACCGGGCCGAATATCTCCTCGCGCGCGAAATCCATACCGGCGGTGACGTTCGTGACCACCGTTGGCTCATAAAAATAACCGCCGAGCTCGTCGCGATGACCACCTGTAACAATATTAGCCCCCTTGTCCACCGAATCTGCCAGCAATGCTTCAACTTTTTCGACCGCGCTCTCGGAAATCAACGGCCCGATATTCACACCAGCCTCATCACCCCGACCAACTTTGAGCGCCTCTACGGCGGGAGTGAATTTCTTAACAAATTCATCATAAACAGCATCCTGAACATAAAACCGGTTGGCACATACACAGGTTTGGCCGGCATTGCGGTACTTTGATATGACCGCACCCTGTACCGCTGCATCAATATCCGCGTCATCAAACACGATAAACGGCGCATTGCCACCCAACTCCATGGAAACCTTTTTGACCGTGGAAGCACACTGTCGAATCAACTGCTTGCCCACCCCGGTTGAACCGGTAAACGAGAATTTTCTTACCAGCGGGCTTTCCGTCAATTCCAGACCGACTTCTTTAGAATGCGTTGTCGTAACGATGTTGAACACACCGCTTGGGATACCAGCCTGTGCGGCCAATTCAGCAAGCGCCAGGGCGGACAATGGCGTTTCAGAGGCTGGCTTGATCACGATGGGACAGCCTGCCGCCAATGCTGGCCCCGCTTTGCGGGTGATCATGGCATTGGGGAAATTCCAGGGTGTGATACAGGCAACGACGCCCACCGGTTGTTTGATAACGATAATGCGGCGGTCGGGTAAATGGGTAGGGATCACATCGCCGTAAACCCGCTTTCCTTCCTCTGCAAACCATTCGATAAACGCAGCACCATACAGAACTTCACCTGCTGACTCCGCCAGAGGCTTACCCTGTTCAGCGGTCATTATTTTTGCCAGATCATCCTTGTGTTCAACGATCAACTCATACCAGCGACGCAAAATTGCTGCGCGTGCCTTAGCAGTCTTGTTGCGCCACCCTGGCCAGGCTGTGTTCGCAGCCTCGATCGCACGACGGGTTTCTGCGACACCCTGGTTGGGTACTTCGGTCAGAACCCTCCCATCGGCCGGGTTGCTGCCTGCAAACGTACTGCCATCATCCGCCTCTACC
>BTRB01000046.1:0-13006 GCA_036986175.1 Gammaproteobacteria bacterium | reverse complement strand
GTGGCGAACAGCGTGTATGCTTTGACCTGACGGGCGAGGTATTCGGCCACGGCCCATGCCAACGCCAGGCCGTCATAGGTGCTGGTGCCGCGCCCGATTTCATCCATCAGGACCAGTGAGTGCCGGCTGGCCGAGTGGAGGATATTAGCTGTTTCGGTCATTTCCACCATAAAGGTGGAGCGCCCCCGGCTCAGGTCATCGCCGGCACCGATGCGGGTGAATATCCTGTCCAGCGGGCCGATGACGGCTTTGGTAGCAGGGACCCAGCTGCCCGAGTAGGCCAACAGACAAATCAGTGCGGTCTGGCGCATATAAGTGGACTTGCCACCCATGTTCGGGCCGGTAATGATCAGCATGCGGCGCTGCGGGTTCAATGCAGTGTCGTTGGGTGTAAAGGGCTCGGATTGTACCTGTTCAATCACCGGGTGGCGGCCGGCCTGTATGTCAATGCCGGCTTGCTCGCTGAGTTCCGGGCAGCAAAAATCCAGGGTGATGGCCCGTTCAGTGAATGCGCACAATACATCCAGCCGGGCGATGGCCCTGGCCATGGCCTGCATGGGCAACAGCTCCGATTGGAGCTTTTTTACCAGTTGTTCATAACAGTGCAGCTCGCGGGCCTGGGCCCGCTCACGGCTCGACAGCACCTGGTCTTCAAAGGCCTTCAGTTCTTCGGTGATATACCGTTCCGCTGCTTTCAGCGTTTGGCGGCGCTTGTAGTGCAACGGCACCTTGTCGGTGTGCGCATGGGTAATTTCAATAAAATAACCATGTACACGGTTATAACCGACCTTGAGACCGGCGATACCTGACTCTTGCCGCTGACGCTGTTCATATTCCAGCAGAAAATCATTGGCGTTTTCTGACAGACCGCGCAGTTCATCCAGTTCAGCGTCATAACCTCTTGCGATGACTCCGCCGTTGCGAATCAACACGGGAGGTTCATCGACCAGCGCTGCACGCAGCAGCTCAAGAACCTGTGGCAAGCACTCAATTTCCCGACCGCTCAACTGCAGCGGTTCACGTGATGAGGATTCCAGGCAGGATTTAATCTCCGGCAAAACTGCCAGCGCCTGTTTCAGGGTGGTCAGGTCGCGTGGCCGGGACGAGCCCAATGCCACGCGTGCAAGAATACGTTCAATATCGCCCACACAAGCCAAATGCTTGCGCAGATCATCGTGCAAACCGGTAGCAAGCAAAGCACCGATGCTTTGGTGGCGCATTTGCAGGCGTTGCCGGTCCCGTATCGGCTCAGCAATCCAGCGCCGCAGGAGACGTCCACCCATGGGTGTGATGGTCGAATCCATGATGCCCGCCAGCGTGTGCCCGCTGCGTCCGTCGGGATGCTGTAAAAGTTCCAGGTTGCGGCGGGTGACGGCGTCGAGGTGCAGGTGGCTGTGCGGATTTTCCATCCGTATTGAGCGTAAATGGGGCAGGGCGGTGCGCTGGGTTTCCTGAGCGTATTGGAGTAGCGCTCCCGCTGCTGAAATGGCTGCCGGTTCGTCTTCAAGATCAAAGCCGCGCAGATCCCTGGTGCCAAATTGTTCGGTTAACAGCCGGTAGCAGGCATCGCGTTCGAAATGCCAGGGTGCGCGCTTCCTCAACCCCCGTTGCCCGGACAGGGATTCTGCCCAGCCCACCTCTTCGGAGATTAACAATTCGGTGGGCAGCAACCGTTCCAGCTGGGTTTCCAGATCGGCCTGGGTGGCCAGCAGGCGGGCAATGAAGCGGCCTGAAGACAGGTCCATCCACGCCAGCGCCCAGGATTTTCCGACCTGTGCCGCCGCGGCCAGCAGATTGTCCCGCTGTCCGGATAACAGGGCATCATCGGTCACTGTACCGGGCGTCACAATGCGGACTACCTTGCGCTCAACCAGCCCTTTACCCGCAACTGCTTCGCCTACCTGTTCACAAATGGCAGCCGATTCCCCTTTGCGCAGTAACTTCACCAGGTAACTGTCGAGCGCATGGAAGGGGATGCCGGCCATGGGTATGGGAGCGCCGGCTGATTCGCCACGGCTGGTCAGCGTGATGTCCATAAGCCGGGCCGCCCGCCGGGCATCAGCGTAAAAAACCTCGTAAAAATCACCCATCCTGAACAACAGCAGGGTGTCTGGATAATCAGCTTTTATGCGCAGATACTGTTGCATCAACGGCGTGTGGGAAGCATGTTTGGAAACGGCTGGAGAAGACATCAAGGAAAGTGTAACGTAGGAACTCATGGGTGACTATATCGTGCCGGTAAAACTTACCGGACAATAATGGATTTGTGGGGCGGATTTGTGGAAGATTTTGAATCAGACGTTGCAGGACTACTGGTGCAACTTGCAGAAAAGCTGACCGCGCGTGGCTGGCGCATGGCAACCGCTGAATCCTGCACCGGTGGCTGGATAGCAAAATGCTGCACCGATCTGGCAGGCAGTTCTGCCTGGTTCGACCGTGGCCATATTGTCTATAGCTATCGCGCCAAGGAAGACCTGTTGGGTATTGCACATGCTGACTTGCTGAAGTACGGCGCGGTGAGTGAAGAAATCGCCTGCCAGATGGCCGTGGGGGCGAGGGAAAGGTCGGGGGTTGCGGTTACCGTGGCCGCCACCGGCATTGCCGGGCCGGGTGGGGGCATGGAAGGCAAGCCGGTTGGCCTGGTGCACTTCAGCTGGTGTATTGATGGCCGGGCTGCGAGTTGCGATGCCAAAGTATTTTCGGGCGATCGCAATGAGATTCGACAAAAAACAGTCTTGCATGCGCTGGAAGGAATTCTGATCCGGCTCGATGCCATCGCCTGAACCGTGTATCCGGCGGTTTACCCCGCAATATTCTGCATTATCGTTATTTGAGAATGCGCTGTTGCACACTGCGGCCTGTTGCGGCAAATTCGATGATGTTTGTAGGCAATTGCGGCGCTGAAGCTGACAGAGTTTAAGACGATATCAGGCCTGTGTCATAATGCTGAACAGCGGCGAAATTTTTTTGGATAGCAAATTTTGATGGAGAGGATCTAGTGGACGACAACAGAAAACAGGCGTTGACAGCGGCACTGGCGCAGATTGAAAAGCAGTTCGGAAAGGGCGCTATCATGCGCATGGGCGATAGGGGCAATATGCAGAGCATCAATGTTGTCTCTTCCGGGTCCCTGGCGCTGGATGTCGCACTTGGAATTGGCGGTTTGCCGCGTGGCCGCGTGGTTGAAGTATACGGTCCCGAGTCCAGTGGCAAGACCACGCTGGCGCTGCAGGTGATTGCTGAAGCCCAGAAAGCTGGCGGCACTGCCGCATTTGTAGATGCAGAGCATGCACTTGATCCGCAGTATGCAGAAAACCTCGGCGTCAACGTTGAGGATTTGCTGGTTTCGCAACCCGATACCGGTGAGCAGGCGCTGGAAATCACCGATATGCTGGTGCGCTCCGGAGCCGTGGCTATCGTGGTGGTGGATTCCGTCGCAGCTTTAACGCCCAAGGCCGAAATTGAAGGTGAAATGGGTGATCACCATGTCGGCTTGCAAGCCCGCTTGATGTCGCAGGCATTGCGCAAGCTGACAGGCAATATCAATCGTTCCAATTGTATGGTGGTCTTCATTAACCAGATTCGCATGAAGATCGGCGTCATGTTCGGCAGTCCCGAAACCACGTCCGGTGGTAATGCACTCAAATTTTATGCTTCAGTGCGTCTCGATATTCGCCGTATCGGCGCGATCAAGAAAGGTGATGAAGTCATCGGCAACCAGACACGCGTCAAAGTCGTCAAGAACAAGATGGCCCCGCCGTTCAGGCAGGCTGAATTTGAAATACTGTACGGCAAGGGTATTTCCAAGCTCGGAGAGCTGATTAGCCTCGGCGTCGAGCATGGCATCGTGGCCAAAGCCGGCGCCTGGTACAGCTATGGCAATGACCGCATTGGCCAGGGCAAGGATAATGCCCGTGACTACCTGAAGGATCACCCGAAAGTAGCAGAAGAAATAGAGACCAGATTGCGCGCCATGCTGCTGCCGGAGAAAAACACTGCTGAGCCCGCTCCTGCTACCGGGTGACGTTGGATGCGTAGTAAATCTGCGCAGGGCTTGAGCGAAGCGGAAGTCCGGGACATCGCAGTACGTTACCTCGCCCGCCGCGAATACGGAATTGAAGAACTCAAGCGCAAACTCGTACAGCGGGGGGTAGAATCCGGTATGGCTGCACAGGTGGTTACCGATTGTGCTGAGCAAGGCCTGGTTTCCGATGAGCGTTTTACGGAGATGTATGTCCGCGTGCGAATTCGGCGCTTATTTGGGCCTGTGAAAATCCATGGTGAGCTGCGTCAGCGCGGCATTCCTGATCACCTGATCGTTGCCGGCCTGCAATTTGACGAGGAAACCTGGCTTGACGCGGCGGCCCGGTGGGCCGACAGGCGCATCCAGGGTGAACTTGATTTTGCCCAACAGGCAACCATTCACCGCAAGCTGATGAGCCGGGGTTTTAGTCACGAGCAGGCAAGCATCGCCCTGAAGCGTCTGACTCATGGCGAGTGATTCCAGCGAGTGATTCCAGCGAGTGATTCCAACGAGTGATTCCTCTGGCCGCTGTGTTTCTGTAAACTTGTCACTTCGGTCTCCAGGTCAGGGAATATTGAAAACTACAGCTGAAATTCGTCAGGCGTTCCTGGATTTTTTTGCCTCCAGAGAACATGAAGTCGTTGCTTCAGGTTCGCTGGTTCCGGCAGATGACCCGACACTGCTTTTTACCAATGCCGGTATGGTCCAGTTCAAGGACGTATTCCTGGGTGCCGAGAAGCGCGCCTGTCCGCGTGCTGCGACTGCGCAAAAATGTGTCCGTGCCGGTGGTAAGCACAATGACCTGGACCAGGTCGGCTATACCGCCCGGCACCACACATTTTTCGAAATGCTGGGCAATTTCAGCTTTGGCGACTATTTCAAAGAAGATGCCACCCGCTTTGCCTGGGACCTGTTAACCGAACAATTCGGGCTGGATAAAGAACGTTTGTGGATCACGGTCTATCACACCGACGATGAGGCCTACGACCTGTGGCGCAACGACATCGGACTGTCGGAAGAGCGTGTGATCCGCATCGGTGACAAGCCGGGCGGGGCGCCTTTCGAGAGCGATAATTTCTGGGCCATGGGTGATACCGGCCCCTGTGGCCCGTGCAGTGAAATCTTCTATGACCATGGTGAAGCGTTCGCTGGGGGCCTGCCGGGCTCTGCAGATGGGGAAGGTGATCGCTATGTCGAAATCTGGAACCTGGTATTCATGCAGTTTGACCGTTCTGCTGACGGGAGCCTGCAGCCCTTGCCCAGCCCTTGTGTAGACACCGGTATGGGCCTTGAAAGGCTGGCGGCTGTTTTACAGGGTGTTCACAGCAACTACGACACGGACCTTTTTCAGGCCTTGATCGAGGTAGCAGCAAAGCTGACCCATACCAGTGACAAGTCGAACAAGTCGCTGAATGTTATTGCCGATCATATTCGCGCCTGCGCCTTCCTGATTGCAGACGGCGTGCTGCCATCCAACGAAGGCCGTGGTTATGTATTGCGGCGCATCATTCGCCGCGCAGTGCGCCATGGCTTCAAACTGGGGCAGAAAGGCCTCTTTTTTGGCGCTATGACGGCCCCGCTGGTGGAGCAGATGGGTGCAGCCTATCCTTCACTGGCAAAAAAGGCAGCACATATCAGAACAACACTTGAAGAAGAAGAGCGGCGCTTCGCGCACACCCTGGATAAGGGCATGGGCCTGCTGCAGGATGTGATGGACAAAGCGCGTTCAGGCAACGGCAGGATTGATGGTAAGACTGCTTTTACGTTATACGATACTTATGGGTTTCCGCTGGACCTGACCCAGGATGTCGCGCGTGAAAACAAGCTTGAAGTTGATGTCGATGTCTTCAATGACGAAATGGAAAAGCAGCGGCAACGCGGTCGTTTGGCAGGCCGGTTCCAGCACCAGGACCAGATCTCAGCTGACGCAGTCAAGTCTCTCGAGCCTACCCGGTTTACCGGCTATGAAGCGCTGGCAACTGATGATGCAGTGGTTGCCGGAATACTGGTTGACGGCCAGTTGGTGACCCAGTTACAGGAAGGTGATACAGCCGTTATTGTGCTGGACAAGACACCGTTTTATGCGGAATCCGGTGGTCAGGTGGGTGATACGGGTGTGATCCGTGCCGGCAACACACAATTCAGCGTTGAGGACACCATCAAACTCGGTGGTACATTTTATGGACATGTCGGGCACCTGGTTAAAGGATTGCTCAAACAAGATCAGAAAGTTTCGGCCCAGGTAGACGCAGACCGGCGCCAGGCCATCGTCATTCATCATTCTGCCACTCACCTGATGCATCGGGCCTTGCGGGAAATCCTGGGTGAGCACGTCGAGCAAAGAGGCTCGCTGGTAGCGCCTGATTACACACGTTTTGATATTTCCCACCCCAGGCAACTCAGCACGGAAGAAATGCAGCAGATCGAGCGCCATGTCAATGACGCGATCCGGGTTAATCCTCCCACGGTGTCTGAAGTCATGAGTTTTGACGAAGCGGTCAAGACCGGTGCAATGGCCTTGTTCGGTGAGAAATATGGCGACAAGGTTCGGGTTTTGCGCTTTGGCGAGCTTTCAACAGAACTGTGCGGCGGCACGCACGTCAACCGCGTTGGGGAAATAGGGCAGTTCAAAATAGTTTCAGAATCAGCGATAGGTGCTGGTGTAAGACGCATCGTGGCGGTCGCAGGCGGGGCTGCGATTGAGTATATTCAAGCCATGGAGAGGCAATTGCAGGCAGTTGCGCAGACCCTGAAGGTGAGTCCGGATGCCGCACCCAAGCGCTTGGCGCAGGTTCTGGAACGTAATCACCAGCTTGAAAAGGACGTCACGGCGCTCAAATCCAGTCTTGCCAGCTCGGGTAGCGAAGAATTAATTGATAGAGCTGTAAATATCAAAGGAATAAAAGTATTATCTGAGCGGCTGGAAGACGTTGACGCAAGCGGTCTGCGGGACAGTATTGATCACTTAAATAACAGCCTGGGAAGTTCCGTGGTGGTACTTTCCAGCGTAGATGGCGATAAAGTCAGAATAGCGGCGGGCGTAAGTAAAGACCTGATTGCTCGGATAAAAGCCGGAAATCTGGTAAACTTTGTTGCAAGTCAGGTTGGCGGAAAGGGCGGCGGGCGTCCGGATTTCGCTCAGGCCGGGGGCAGTGATCCGGAAAAATTGGATGAAGCACTGGCTTCCGTGTCGGCCTGGGTCGCTGACCAGATTTGACCCTCTAAAAGAGCTTTGCGCCCTTTGAGAGGCCAATAAATTAGAGCAAGAAAGTAGGGAAAAGGCACCTCGTATGCAAAACACCAAGGGAAGGTACTGATGCTGATATTAACAAGAAGGGTAGGGGAAAAGCTCATTATAGGGGAGAATGTCACGGTGACTGTGCTTGGCGTAAAAGGCAATCAGATACGCATTGGTATTGATGCGCCGAAGGAAGTGCAGGTACATCGTGAAGAAATTTACCAACGTATTCTCGCGGAGCGCAAAAATCAGGAAAAATTACAAGAGCAAAACTGAGCCGCATTACATCTTTACCCGCGTTCCATGAACCGGTATGCTTCCGCATCCCGGTTTTTTGTCGCTTCGATTTCGCGTTAAAATCAGGTTTACGGAGAGGTGGCCGAGTGGTTGAAGGCGCTCCCCTGCTAAGGGAGTATGGGTCAAAAGCCCATCGAGGGTTCGAATCCCTCTCTCTCCGCCATATATTAAAAAACCCCGCTTTTGCGGGGTTTTTTAATATCTGACTGAAAGACAAGGGTTGAGGACGCTGTGCGCAGCACCGAGGGTTCGATTACTGGGCAGGAGAGCCCAGGAAGACGTCGACGCAGGAGACGCCCGCAGGGTGAGGGCCATGGATGGCCCGAATCAATCCCTCTCTCTCTGCCACACAGTCTTGGGTCCATTCCGGATACATGGTTTACACTTTATTCCGGAGACATAGTTTACACTTTGTCAGGATCGAAAGGATTAAGGGCCGGTTCAACCCGGCCCTTTTTTGTCAATGTCCCCTACAAAAATGTGAGTACTTTGCATACAGACAGGTAACTGCTGATTGTAGATACTTTAGCTATGTTATTTTCCATTTCCAATTTGACCATATTGGTGCTCAATGTTATATTGACGTTTGACGTCAAACGTCAATTTATGCTCCGATAGCGAATGATTAAGGGCTTCAAATGCAAGAAAACGAAGCGCTTGTTTTATGGTGTTCGAGTGTCCGCTTTCTCTGGCTTTAAAAGGCAGGCTGAAAAGCGGCTCAGGATCCTGGATGCATCTGAGACACTTACAGCTTTAAAGTCTTTGCCGAGTAATCGCTTTGAGGCATTATCCGGTGATAGGGCAGGTAGCTATAGCATCCGAGTGAACATGCAGTGGCGCGTATGTTTCACATGGGATGAAGGTGCTTATCAAGTAGAAATCGTAGATTATCACTAGGTGAGTATGGAAAATATTGAAAGGTAAAGGTGAGCGTTATGACTAGAGAGCCAATCCATCCTGGTGAGTTCCTGGTGGATGAACTTGAAGAAATCGGGATAAGTCCCACAGAATTATCACGTCAGATTGATGTGCCGCCAAATCGCATATCTCAAATCGTTCGCGGTAAGCGTGATATCACCGCGGACACGGCCTTGCGGCTTGGCCGGTTCTTTAGCACGGGCCCTGAACTTTGGATGAATCTACAGAAGGCCTATGATTTAGATAAAGCAAAGGCGGCGCTAGGCCCAACCATTCGAAAAATCCATCAATGGAAGCCGCAAGTGGGAGCGCATTAACCTGCAGACGAAGACTTTCACTGTGTTGCCCGGAATGGGATGAGCTCAAGTCAAACCGTACCAGGTACCACGCCCGGCACCGTGCCGGGTTAAGTGACCGGCGCGAGCAAGTGCTTTGAAATGATCCTTAATCGTGTTGCGGTTTGCACTGGTGACCTTTACCGCCTCGGCCACGGTTGCACGCCCCCGGTGACGGCATAGTTCCAGAATTTGCACCGAGAGTTCAGGCAGATCGCCGAGAATCAGGCGCTCTTGTTCGATCTTCTTCTCAAGACGTGCCTTATGTTGCTGCAGTGATTTCAGAAAAAAAATCATCCATGGTTGCCAGTCGGGCACGGAGGTACGAATCGTCTGTTGTGTCTTTCGTAGCGCCAGGTAGTAAGCATCTTTACTTTGTTCAATGATACTTTCAAGCGAGCTATAAGGCACATATGCATAGCCAGAACGCAGCAGTAACAAAGTCGTCAGGATGCGAGATAAACGCCCGTTTCCATCCTGGAACGGGTGTATCTCCAGAAACACAACAATGAAAAGGGCAATGTTTAATAGCGGATGTAAGTCGCCACTTTTGAGATTGTCTTGTGTTGTGCTGACCAGTAGCGTCATTAAGTGTGGTGTATCGAATGGTGCGGCTGTCTTAAAAATAATTCCGCGACTTTCACCACCTGGCCCGAAAGCTTCGACATGGTTGTTGTGTGTCTTATATTCACCTCGATGCCTTGCGTCCTTCGATGAATATTGCAGCAGGTCGCGGTGCAACTGCTTGATGTGGTTTTCCGTGAGCGCAATATCCTCCCAATGCGCAAAGATGGTTTCCATCACATCAGCGTAACCGGCGACTTCCTCTTCATCACGGGAGGTAAAAGACTTCACGCCTGAACCGGCGAGCAGGCGTTCAATTTCCCCGTCATTCAGCTTTGCGCCCTCGATTCGCGTCGATGAGCCGATGCTCTCAATCGTCGCAATCCGGCGCAACGCCGTAAGGCGATCAGGTGAAATCCGCCCGATCGCGGCCCATGCGCCTTTGAATTCGTCTATCTCGGTGATCAGCTTGAGAATTTCAGGGGTGATTTTTAATGTGTCTGTACAGATGCGGCCACCCATTATTACCTCCATTTCCATCCAATTGCATGATGACATGACCCCATCCATTTGTCCATCCATTTACATCCGTTTTTGCCTTGATGTACTTTTGCTCGGCACTGGGTTCATTTAGTGGCCTTGTTTTCAGAGTTCATCAACCGCAGAAACTCACCGATCGTTTTGTGAGACTCCAACGGGTGTCTCAGTTGCTGATCAAGATCCAGCATATAGCGGTTTCGCCGGCCCTCCTTCCTGATTTCCAAAACACCCGCCTCAATCATTTTCTTCACTATTCTCTGCACTGCACGCTCGGTAATTCCAACCTGAACGGCTATTTCCCGGGTCGTTGGCTGTGGTGAATGTGTGAGACAGACAAGCACGTGCGCGTTGTTACTGAAAAAAGTCCAGTTTTCATTTTTTTTATCATTGAAATTCATAGCATTCATATTACCCGCTGCGCTACCGATATCGCGACATTCAATACGTGACAGTAATATCGTATTTAGTGTTATAATTATGCGTTCAAAAAGTACGCTGTCAAACAGAGGATATACCCATGCAGCAAATCGGACACATACTTTTTATTCTTGGGATCCTACTCGCCTTTGTTGCGGGTATAGGACTCGAGCATCCTTGGCTCCCGGTGGGGTTAGCCGCATTTGGTATTTTCGTCGGCTTCGTAAATGTAGTAGATGTTGATACTAATAAATTTCTCATCACAGGTATTGCCCTTGAAGTGAGCGCTTCAGCCTTCAAGCAGTTTTCCTTCATTGGCGCAGCAATGTCCGACGTCATGATTTTCGTCGGCGGCGCCTTGCTGGTTGTAGCATTGCGGGTGCTGTTTGGCACGGCCTTATCCACCTTGTGGAAGTCGCAGGAATAAAGTAAGTGTTGTTTGGCCTTATTCTCCTCGCAGGAGTTGCGGCGCCTGCGGCTGCTTTGGCGGCAGTTTCCACTCCGGCCACTGAGGCAGACTTTACCGGAACCTGGATGGGCACACTTGCCCTGGTGATCTTCTTCGCTGCCTACGCGCTGATCATCGGTGAGGAAAAGCTCCGCCTGCGTAAATCGAAACCTATCATGGTTGCGGCCGGGTTTATCTGGTTGCTGGTAGCCGTTGCCTATATCCAGACAGGAGATGCTCAAAGCGCCGGCGAGGCTTTTAAATATGATTTGCTGGAGTTCGCGGAGCTGTTTCTTTTTCTTCTGGCAGCCATGACCTATATCAACACGATGGAAGAGCGCGGAGTATTTGATATTTTGCGCGATTGGCTGGTGGTCAAAGGTTATTCCCTGCGCAAAATTTTCTGGCTCACGGGGCTGTTTGCGTTTGCTTTATCGCCGGTCGCTGACAACCTCACCACCGCCTTGTTGATGGCAACGGTGGTGATTTCAGTGGGTGGCGGCAATCGCAAGTTTATTGCTGTTGCGAGCATCAACATTGTTGTCGCCGCCAATGCCGGGGGCGTCTTCAGTCCGTTTGGTGATATAACGACCCTGATGGTGTGGCAGAAGAATATCATTGATTTCACAGGTTTTTTTGCATTATTTGTACCGGCGCTGGTTAACTGGCTGGTGGTGGCTTCGCTACTGAACTTTGCGGTTCCGACCGTTCAACCGGACCCTATTGAGGGCAGGGCTACGCTGAAGCATGGCGCATGGGTCGTTGTGGCCCTGTTCCTGCTGACCATCACCATGGCGGTCACGGGTCACAATCTTCTGCAACTTCCTCCCGTCGCTGGAATGATGACCGGGCTGGGCTTTCTGAAGCTGTTTGGCTTTTACCTGCAACGCCGCGACGAACGCATGGCTTACCTTGCCAAGACCATGCTTATGAGTACTGCACTGGCTATAGATTCCAGGCCAAAGACACAGGAACCGACGCAGGCCACTTACGATATATACCGCAATTTACAACGTGCGGAGTGGGATAGCCTGATGTTTTTCTACGGTATTATCATGTCCGTCGGTGGTTTGGGCGCGTTAGGCTACCTCGCAATCGGATCCGAATTTCTGTATGGGGGTCTTGGCCCCACCACGGCCAATGTCCTGGTCGGATTCGCATCGGCTATTGTGGACAACATCCCGGTCATGTTTGCCGTTCTGGAGATGTACCCGGATATGAGCTACGGCCAGTGGTTGCTGGTAACGTTGACCGCAGGAGTTGGGGGCTCCATGCTATCCATCGGTTCCGCTGCCGGAGTCGCCGTCATGGGGCAGGCGCGCGGTATCTATACTTTCTTCGCACACCTGAAATGGACCTGGGCCATTGTAATCGGTTACGCAGCGAGCATCGTGACTCATATGTGGTTGAATGCTGCAGCATTCAGCGTAGCCATCCCTGCATAAACAGCTTACTCAATAATGGTAGATTTCCGGAAAGGGGGCATTAATTCGTTATACTCTGCTTGATCGCATTCCAGGGGGATGGGCCGCAGGACATAATGACCCAAAAAAATAATGAAATTCCCAGGCGGGTGAAAGTCTCCAGGAAGTGGGAAAGGAAGCCGACATTACTGTTCGTAGATTATGCCGTGCCGCAGTATGATTTGTATGCCGGATCCCGGACGAACTTCATGTATCTTGAATTGCTTGTGGAGATGGGGCTGGAGGTGAAGTTCCTGCCCGGGGATTTCCGGCGGGTAGAGCCCTATTCGAGCGAGCTTAACGAGCTCGGGATCAAGACCCTGGATGGTGAGTGGTATCAGGAAAACTGGCATGGCTGGCTGAAGGAAAATGGCCAGGGGATCGACTATGTCTTTTTTAACAAGCCCGATCCGGCCAGTATGTTTTTGCCTGCTGTCAAGAGCTGCACCAATGCGGCAATTATCTACCAGTGCCACGATTTGCATTATCTCAGGTTGCGGCGAAAAGCCGAGGTAGAAAACGACCAGGCGATACTCGAGGAAGCGGATCTCTACGAAGAAAAAGAGGATTTCATATTTGCCAGCAGTGATGTTCTTTTGACCTTCAGTGAAGCCGAAGAGAAGTTAATCAAGGGGAAATTCCCACACAAGCAAGTCTTTACTGTGCCGCTCTTTTTCTACCGGGACGTGTGCGATCCAGTCCATGACTTCAGCAAGCGTCACGATCTGCTTTTTGTCGGCGCGTGCACACATACCCCCAACC
>BTRB01000045.1:0-13137 GCA_036986175.1 Gammaproteobacteria bacterium | reverse complement strand
GTTTACTTCGGGTAATTCACAGCGATTCCGGCAAGATCAACTGGAACGCTATCCGCATATCCTTGACCCGGCGACCGGTTGGCCGGTATCCGGCCTGTCAGCCGCGACGGTGGTGACGGACGATGGTACGCTGGCGGATGCAGCCGCCACAGCAATATTGGTTGCAGGAAAGAATGACTGGCCGGAAGTAGCAAGCGCGCTCGGGCTGGACACCGTACTTGTCGTTGATGATGAGGGGGATCTGCTTATGACCGAAAAAATGCGGGATCGCCTGACCCTGAACAGTGACACCGACGCCCAAATCACAATCATAACCCTGCCAGAATCCTAGCCCGCCTATTGCACCACCAGCCGGGATACTGGTGTAATATGCGGGCTTACAACATTCCGGTCTCGAGTTTTGCGGCCTCTGACATCATCTGGTAATTCCACAGTGGTTCAAATGTCAGTTCAACGTCCACGTTTTTTACCGTTGGAATGATCTGGATCTTGCTGCGCACGTCCTCAACAATAATGTCACCCATACCGCAGCCTGGAGCGGTCAATGTCATGCTGACGAAAACCTCTCTTTGGCCTTCACCATTCCTTTTCAATTCACAGGTATAAACCAGGCCAAGATCCACGATATTTACCGGTATTTCCGGGTCGTAAACGGTTTTCATCTGTGACCACAGCAGCTTTTCCACGTCATCGTCACTGGCATTTTCAGGCAGGGCCGGCGGCAAAACCGGCTCCTTGCCGATGGCGTCGGCGTCCATACCGGCCACGCGAAACAGGTTGCCATCAATAAAGACAGTGAAGCTGCCACCCAGGGACTGGGTGATATAACCAACCGTACCCGCCGGCATTGTCAGTTCGTCTCCGGAAGGGATCATTACGACGGCGCAATCCCGTTCGAACTGGCAAGGCTGGCTGGTATGGCTAAACATAGGGCAGATCAGCCCATTCGGGCCTGCAGGTAATTCTCAATACCGACTTTTTCGACCAGTTCCAACTGGGTCTCCAGCCAGTCAACATGCGCTTCTTCCGAGGCAAGGATGGAATCAAATACATCACGGCTGACAAAATCCCTGCGCTCTTCACACCATGCAATAGCTTCCTGCAACAACGGCAGTGCTTCCATCTCGAGATCCAGATCACACTGAAGCATTTCATGCGGGTGTTCGCCAACCCTCAGCCGGCCGATATCCTGCAGATTAGGTAGCCCTTCCAGAAACAGAATCCGTTCGATCAGTTGATCGGCGTGTTTCATCTCATCCAGTGACTCAGCGTGTTCATGATCGGCCAGCTCGATTAGTCCCATATCTTTATACATGCGGGAATGTAAGAAGTACTGGTTGATTGCTGCAAGTTCGTTGCGCAACACACCATTGAGAAACTCAATAACTTTACGGTCGCCTTTCATATCGCCGGACTCCTCAAAGAATTCAGGTAGCAAATAGCCAACGCGGCCATCCCCGCCAAATCGGCCTGAGGATGACGCAACAGAATAGGTTGAATTTTGGCAGGTGGCGAACGAAATTGCCAGTGAACGATGGCCGGTGAACGATAGCCAGTGAACTCAGGCCAACTGCATCATTGGCAACAGGCTTTGTGCCTGCGTTTTTTCAGTCAATGCCTTCTCAAGAACTTCAACAGCTATTTCTTTGCAACTGCCGCATGCGCTGCTGCAACCCGTCGCTTTACCCAACTGCTTCAAATTGCGCACACCACCTTCTACCGCCGTGCGGATATCCGAGTCAGTTACTGCATTACAAAAGCAAATGTACATGGCTTGTTTACCTTGGAACTGGAACCATTGTAAATACTAATGAGAATGATTGTCAATTAGATTCAGTGCCGTTATAATATCTTTATTGAGAATAATTCTCATTTGCATAAGGTGGAAGGATCCTTAAATAATGCGACGAAAGCCATTAATGCTGTTGCTGCTGGCAACTTTACCCACAGAGCTGCTTGCTGATTCTGACGATAATGCAATGGAAATTGCTTTACTCAGGCTGGATCCGATCACCATTATCGGCACTGTTGACAAGGCGCGTGATGTGGCTGGTGGTGCCAGCCTGGTCAGCCAGACTGAGATACAGGAGTTCGAAACCAGCAACCCCACGGATGCACTGCGACGCGTGCCCGGTGTTTCAATCCAGTTTGAAGATGGTTTTGGTCTGCGGCCCAATATCAGCATTCGCGGGACTCCGACCGAACGCTCCAGCCGTATCACGCTGCTGGAAGATAATGTCCTGATAGCCCCCGCCCCTTACGCTGCACCTGCGGCCTACTACTTCCCGACTTTCGGGCGTATACAAAACATGGAGGTACTCAAGGGCCCCTCTGCCATTACACAAGGGCCGTATACCATCGGTGGGGCTATTAACCTGCTCTCGACACCAATACCGGCAGAACGCCGGGGTATGTTGCAGCTCGAAGGTGGTTCCGACAGCACTTGGCGCGGCCATGCCTGGTACGGCGGCTCCAGTGATCGTACAGGCTGGCTGCTTGAAACCCATCAATGGCAGTCGGGCGGCTATCAGCAAATCGACCGCAATAATGATGCCACCGGCCTCGAAAAGCAGGATTACCTGGCAAAATTCAGTTTCTCAACTGACGCTGCCACAGCTGTTTACCAGCAATTGGATATTAAGCTGCAGTCCTCACAGGAAGACTCGGATCAGACCTACCTCGGTCTCAGTGATGTTGATTTCAATGCGGACCCGCTACGTCGATATGGTCTGACAGCATTGGACAACATGCGTAACGAACATGACCAGATCATGCTGGCATGGCGTATAGAGCCGAATTTGGATAACCGGATCACCATAACCGCTTACAACAACAATTTTGAGCGTGCCTGGTACAAAACCGAGGGTATGGATTTCAACGGCAGTGATGATGCCCAGTCGTTCAATAAGACCAGTTGGTTCAAAATCATTGATGCTGTCAACCGTGGTGGGCAAGCCGGTGGCATTTCTGCACCGCAGTACCAGGCTGTGCTCGATGGCGGCGATACCGCTGCCGGGGCCATTCAGATCAGAAATAATGCCCGCGAGTATTATGCAAGAGGACTACAGTTGGTCTGGAGCCGTTCAATCAGTTCTGTAAGGACAGATCACCAATTACAATTTGGACTGCGTTATCACGAGGATCAGGAAGACCGGTTGCAACGTAACGACAGTTTTCAACAAACAGGTGGCACACTGCTGCTGAGCGACCGTGGACTCGAAGGCAATGCCGGCAATCGCATCCAGTCTGCCAACGCGCTGGCGGCCTATGTGTACGACCGTCTCAGCTGGGGAAACTGGACATTTACCCCCGGCCTGCGTTTCGAATCCATTGAGCAAAAACGCGTCGATTACGGTGCCAACCCGGATGACCTGTCAGGCCGCGACCCATCAGATATCAAACGTAAACGCCGTAACCAGGAAAATGTATGGATTCCCGGCATGGGTGTCACCTGGGATATGCATGAAAACCTGAAGCTCATCGGCGGTGTTCACAAAGGGTTTAGCGCACCGGGCAACAAGGAAGGAGTGAATCCTGAAGAAAGCATTAACTATGAAGCCGGTATTCGGTATTTGAAGGGTGATTTACAAGTCGAAGCCATTGCGTTTTATAACGACTATGAGAACCTGCAAGGCATCTGCACGGCTTCGTCCGGCAGTGATTGTGAAATCGGCGATGTATTCAATGGCAACGCGGTGAGCGTACCCGGACTGGAAGTGATGATTCGCCACGAACTGGAGGCACCGGCCGGCTTCAGAATACCGCTACTGTTGATCTACACCTGGATGCGGGCACGTTTTGAAGGCGATATCAATGATTCAGAATTTTTCGGAGATGTCAGCAAGGGTGACCCTGTGCCCTATGTCCCGGACAACCAGGCATTTGCCTCAATTGGATTGGAAAAAGGGGCCTGGTCCAGCTACCTGGGCATCAGCTACGTCGATAAAACCTGCACCCAGCCAGGTTGTGATGAATTTGAAACGACCGATGCACGCACGCTCTTCGATGTGGGCGTGCATTACCGATTCAGTCCAAAGCTTGAAATCTACGCCATCATCAAAAACCTGACAGACAAGCACTACATAGCAGGCCGGCAACCCTACGGCGCACGCCCCGGCAAGCCCCGCTCATTGAAACTCGGTATGCGGTGGGATTTTTAGTCAGGCGGCTCCACGGGTCCGAATGGGGTGGTGCTGTTGGCTGTCAGGTAGATCAATGTGACCCAGGCCGCCAGGTTCTGGCGCAGGTTTTCCGGGTTGATTTTGTCCAGCGTGTCGTTGGCTGTGTGGTGCAGATCAAAATAGCGATTGGCGTCCTGGTTCATATCAATCACCGGCAAACCGAGTTTTCTCATCTCGCCAACATCGGGACCACCGCCGGCCAGGTTGGTTTCATCGCGCTCAATTCCCAGCTTTTTCAGTTGTTTGGCCAGTCGTGAAATGGTCGGTTCGGCTTGTGGCGACACCCGTGTCTTAAAGCGGTAAATACGATCAGCGCCCATGTCGGATTCGGCACCAAGCAGATGGTTGCCCAACTCCGGCTCATGCAATTTTGCATAGGCTTTGGCGCCATACAGGCCCTGCTCTTCATTTGCATACAAAACCACGCGTATCCCGTAACGCGGGCGTACGGGCAGATCCGACACCAATTTAGCTGCAGCCATCACCAGTGCAACGCCTGCACCATCATCAACAGCACCGGTGCCAAGGTCCCAGGAATCGAGGTGCGCCCCGATTAATATGATCCCAGTGAGCTCAGCGCTTCCGTCAAACTCCCCGATGACATTATAAGAGGTGGCTTCAGCGCCTTTACCCCCAGCAGAATCCTCGGCAACAAAGCCAACATCCAGATTCATTCTTACAACGACAGGCTCTTCACCGGCCAGCATGATCATCAGATTATCCGCGTCTGCATTGGAGACAGCTGCCGATGGAACCCGCTCCCCCGGTTCTGAACCAGACATCATACCGGTGTGCGGCAGCCGGTCAGTATCGGTACCCACAGAACGGATCAGCAATGCCAAAGCACCCTTTGAGGCGGCTACAAACGGCCCGCGGCGGCGGTTAACAACCGTTTCGTGGTAACCCGTACCTTCGCGTGTTTTTCGCATTCGTGTAGAAATGAAGACAATTTTATTTTGTACATCTTCAATGCTCGCGGCCTCAAGCGCCTCAAGCGTATCAAATTGAACCAACTCAGCCTCAAGACGACCGTTGGTAGATGGACTGCCACCCAGGGCCGTTATTGCCAGCACCTGGCCCACCGGCTTTCCCAGCCTGGTTTTGTTGCGGTACCCTTTTTCAATTTCTGACGTGTCGGCGGTCTGCGGCTCTTGCGGTGCTGAGTAAAACACTTTCGCGCTCTCGCTGGTTCTTACCCAGCGAGGAAACTTGACCGGCTCGGTCCAGACACGATCGAAGCCAAGTTTGCGCATTTTTCTGACGGCCCACCTGACAGCCAGCAGGTCAGCTTCAGTGCCGCCCATCCGTGGGCCGACTTCGGTGGTCAATGAGGCCAGGATGTCCCAGGCCAAATCGTCGGACAAAGCGTTTTGTTGTAATTGCCCAACGACAATGTCTGCGTTGTTATCAGGTGACGCAGTGCTCTGGCGACCTGCAATAAAAACCACCAGGCCAGCGGCCAAAATCAATAAGATGTGTTTCAAAGTAAATTCCCGTAGGAGGGACCGGCTCCGCCGGTCGCGAAGTCTAAACACCAACCATTGGTTCCAGCAAGGTCAAAGCCTGCCGGTAAACACGGCGCTTGAAGCGCACAACATTATCCGCGGGATACCAAAAATTCACCCAGCGAAAATCCCGAAATTCCGGTTCACCGGTTAAATGGAAGTTGAATTCCACGTCGTCATCGCGCAACTTCAACAGGAACCACACTTGCTTTTGTCCAATGCACAATGGTTTGCAATGTGAGCGCTGATACCGGCGGGGTAGCTGGTAACGTAACCAACCGGGTGTAGCTCCCAGGAGTTCGACATGATCTGATTCTAATCCGGTTTCTTCCAGCAATTCACGGTACATCGCCTCTTCCGGTGTTTCATCAGAATTCATACCGCCCTGGGGAAATTGCCAGCCGTCGCTGTTACTGCGCTGCGCCCAGAAAACCCGGCTATCACTATTCATGATTACCATGCCGACATTGGGTCTGAATCCATCCGGGTCAATCATGCTAAATCCGACAAGCTCCTCGTCTGCTGTTTTGAACTCGCGTCATACGTGCGATAATTTTACCTCTGCCATGTTAATCAATCCTGCAAAATGATTCCAACCACAATGCACCGATTATTGCTTTTTTTGTTGTTGCTGCTGTCAGTTGGCAGTGTGTTTCTTGCCAGTGCAACGGGATCGGTTTCAATGGAGTGGAGCGAGTGGTTCGGTGCCGTCCGGAATTCAGAAAGCCAGCTGGGTGAACTGGTGTGGCGACTGCGTCTGCCCCGCGCCATGGCTGCCTGGGCCGTCGGGGCGATGCTGGCCATGTCCGGTAGTCTGATGCAGGTCCTGCTGCGCAACCCTTTGGCAGATCCCTACATCCTGGGTGTTTCAGGAGGTGCTGCATTTGCCACGCTACTGGGTATGGTATTTGGTACGGCGGTTATTTTCCTGCCCTGGCTGGCCTTGCTGGGAGCCCTGGTTTCCGTCCTGATTGTTTTCGGGCTCGCGCGTGGCACCGGCCCCTGGAGTAGTACACGGTTATTGTTAACCGGCGTGGTAACCGCTTCAGGCTGGGCGGCAATGATCAGCCTGATACTTTCGCTGAGTCCGGACAACAGCCTGCGTAGCATGTTGTTCTGGCTGATGGGTGACCTGAGCTATGCCACGCTGCCACTTTGGTCGTTAATAGTCCTGGCTGGGAGCTTTGTGCTCACGCTGGGTCTGGCACGCAGCCTGAATGTGCTGGCCATGGGTGAAACCACGGCCAGGCTGCTGGGTGAGCCGACCCGCCACTTGCTATGGCTGGTTTACCTGCTTGCCTCGGTACTGACAGCAACTGCAGTCTCCATTGCCGGCAGTGTCGGTTTTGTCGGCCTGATTGTTCCGCACCTGATGCGCCTGCTGGTCGGCTCCGACCACCGCATCCTGATCCCTGCGGCAGCACTGTTTGGCGGCTTGTTCCTGGTGTTATCCGATACGCTGGCACGAACGGTACTGAGCCCCCAGCAACTGCCGGTTGGCGTGATAACGGCATTGCTCGGTGTGCCGCTGTTCCTGTTGCTGTTAAACCGCGCCAGGTTGAAAGGCGTATGACCAGCCAGCATATATCACCAGTAGCCCAACCCAGGCTTGTATGCAAGTCCCTGGACATCAGCATTGCCGGCAAATCAATTTGCAGCAAGCTGGATCTGGAACTTGCGGCTGGGCAATTCTGGGGCTTGCTGGGACCGAACGGCATTGGTAAAACCACGCTGCTCAAATGCATGGCGGGATTGATGATGCCCGATGCAGGAACCGTGTTGCTCGAAAATCAGGCAATAGACAAACTACCGCGCCGTGTCATTGCACGTCTGCTGGGCATGCTGCAGCAGCACACGGTTTATGTATTTGATGCCAGTGTGCTGGAGACGGCTCTGACCGGCCGGCATCCACACCTGGGCTATTGGGAACGTGAAGGTGCCAACGACAAACAAAAAGCGCTGGAGGCTATCCGGGCAGTTGACCTTGAAGGATTTGAAGCCCGTAGCGTGACCGGTCTGTCTGGGGGTGAGGCGAGACGTTTGGCGTTTGCTTCCCTGATGGTTCAGGAACCTGCGATTTTGCTGCTGGATGAACCCACCAACCACCTCGATATGAAACATCAGATCCGTATCATGGACCGGGTGGAAAAACAGGTTAATGAAGAGCAACGCTCTGCCCTGACCGCGTTACATGACGTCAACCTCGCAGCCCGCTATTGCAGCCATATCCTGATGCTGTTCGGGGACGGGGAATGGCGAGCCGGCCCGGCAGCTGACCTGCTGAACCAGGGCCTGCTGGAAACGCTGTATCAGTGCAGGGTGGAAGCTGTGCAAACCTCAACTGGAAGGCGCTTCCTGCCCGGTGGCTGATCCCGGAGCGGCACAATCACCGGGCCGTTCAGGTCGGATGAACCGCCGCGTGTTATGCGGGCGAATCCCGTTTTCTTTACTGCTCAATTAATTTAATTCCACAATTCGGGCAGTGTTTCGGCTCTTTCAATCCCGGATAGTACCTCCCCAGATGTCCGTTACAGGAAGGACAACGCCATACCTTTACATGCACATATATCGCAAAAGCAAAAACCACTGCTAGCAGAATCATCGCTGACGTATTTGACGCAATGTCCTGGTAAAAAAATATAACGGCACCACCGGCAATTATCCCCAGCATAATCACCAGTCGGGCTATCTTTGCCCGGCGTATCGTGAATTCTGCAATTACTTCTTCTGCGCTAATATTGTTTCTGAATTGTCGAGTCATGTGGACACCTCACCCTGATCAACGGGTAGTTAATCTTATATTCTCACAAAAAAAGGCAGCACTACCAAAAAAATACCCACAATCGCGAGAAGGTATATGTTTGCTATAAAGAAGGGTAATACAAATAGGGCAACACCGGTAATTAATGGAACGACTGCTTTTTGTTTTCTGCCATACGTAAAGAAACCGAGACCAACTGCCCCGAACAGCGTTCCCCAAATCAGTAGTGATATACCTTCCATTTTAGAATTTACCGACTTTCTTTCTTATCAGACACATCACATAAACCAGGGGTGATCAATCAGGTGAAAATAATGGAGCTTGATAATCATCCGGTATTGATACGTACAGGCCTTGCCGTTCGGGTCGGAAAAATGGAATCGCTGGTCAGGTGATTCTTCAATACTCATTTTGCGGCAAACCATCATTAATTTCATAGTAATCGCCTTTTTCAGCGACAAATATATGCAGAGCAAGCTTTGTCTCGGTAGGCGTATCGAATGCTCCCATTGATATACCGATCCAATTGTGCTTATTTTGATCAGTTGGATCAAAGAATAGTGAGGCACCACATTTAGTACAAAAGCCTCGCCTTGCTTTTTCGGATGATTGGTACCAGCTAAGATTTTCAACACCGTGAATGGTTAATGCTGAACGCGGCACTTCCGTACCAGTGAGAAAATGTCCCGTCCACTTTCGGCACTGAACACAATGGCACGCATCGGGTGAACCAAGTTTACCGGTAACGTCAAATTTTATCGCCCCACAAAGGCAGGAACCTTTATGCATAACTACTCCTTTTAGACATGATATTTAGAGCTGTTTATCCACCTGACGTCTAAGTTGAACGACGCGGCAAAGCTGCATCCGGTGCCGAAGGCGCGTACTTAAACGCCTCATTATGTTGTAAGTCTCTACGCAACTCTATCCAGTTGACTCCACTTGACCCTTCAAGCGCGTATAAGCCTTGCCCAAGCGCCAGGCGCCTATGCTCCAGACCCCCAGTAGCGGAATATAAACCCACGCAATCTGGCTGATTGAAAGCCCTGCGGTCAGCATACCCTTGAACAACCAGCTGGCGGTGACATCACTGCCACGGTAAACCACCGTATCTATAAAATTTTTGCTCTTGTACTTGGTTTCACGCTCAACGACGGTAAACAGCATCTCTTTGACCGGCCCCAACAGGCCGTAATTCAGCGCCCGTTGCGCGACCTGGACGGCAGCGAACAGCACCAGGCCCAGCGAACTGCCCAACAGCGTAAAACCTGCTGCCAGCAGAATCGGTGGCAAAATCGCGGTGCGCGGCATACCAAGGTAAATAACCAGCCGCGAGGTAATCAGAAACTGGAACAGAAAGGCCAGTAGTTGCACTACAAGGTCAACATAGCTGAAGAAACGGGTGCGTTCATCAAACCCGATGATGCTCTGGTCGACCAGCACTGCCAGGCCATTATATAAAAATGTTGCCGTCAAATTATGCGATAACATCACCAGGCTGATCAGTAACAGGTACTTTGATTTGAACACATGTACGGCGCCTTCCCAGATGCTGCCGCCAATGATTTTGGCCGGTTGGTCATCGTGCTGCCTTCGTTCAAAGCGACCCAGGATTACCGCAAAAGCTGTCGCTACCAGCAGCAAGATGATCGCGACTGCCATGATGCCCCCGGAGCCGATATCTCCTACCCAGTTTGCGGTCAATAAGGGCCCTGAAATTGCACCGAGGCTGCCGCCGGCCATAATGCTGCCAAACAGGCGCTGTGCCTGCCCGGGGTGAAAGATATCTGCCATAAAGCTCCAGAAAATCGACACCACGAACAGGTTGAATACGCTGAGCCAGACATAGAAACTGTACTGAATCCAATCACCGGTTGCATCACCCTTGAAAAAAAAGGCAAAAAAGACCAGGTTGAAAATGAAAAACAGGTAAATCCCGGGTACAAAGTGGCCACGCCTGAATTTGGTTACCAGCCAGCCAAACACGGGCACGATCATCAGCATCGAGATGAAGGTCGCGGTATATAACCATTGCAGGTGTTCAGAGTGGTTTGCTGCCACCGTGCCACGAATCGGCCGCAGCATAAAATAACCGGCCAGCAGGAAAAAGAAATAACTGAAAGCCAGCAGGAATCGCGGCCACTCACCCTGGCGGATATTGATCAGGTTCAAGTGCTGCTAGTGCTCCTTCAACGTGATAACAGACTGGCCAGGCCGCAAGCGTTCATTCCCCCGGACAATTACGGTATCCCCATCGCCGAGATCACCGATGACTTCTATCTTTTCACCTGCGCCAATTCCTGTAGTGACGCTAACCTGCCTGGCCGTCTGGTCTTTATCCACGGCGAAAACCGTAACGCCTTCCGGTCTCAGCACCAGTGCATCACGTGGCACGACAAGTGCTTCCCTGGCATCTGAAGTCGGGATGGAAACCCGCAGTGTCTGGCCGACTGGAAAACGGTTGCCTTCAATATCCAACCGTAGTTCAAACTGATGTGTATTCTCTGAACCCACGGCCACAACAGTCCTGACCGTGCCGCTTGTCAGAACCGGCCCGGTTCTCAGCTCAAGCTGCTGGCCCGGCCGCACATACGAATAGTATTCCAACGGAGCCCGGGCGATCACCTCAAGGCGCTGTTGGTCCACCATGCGTACAACATTTCTGCCGATGTCAACCCGTTCGCCGGGCATCATTAAACGCTCAACAACAATTCCGTCGAAAGGTGCGCTTATCCTGGCGCGGGTCAGCTGGTCTTCTATCTGCGCCAGGCGCGACTTTGCGATCTGCAAATCGCTGCGGGAAACGTCCCGGTCCGAGCGTGTTTGTTCAAGCTTTGTAGCCGCTGCGAGATTTGATTCTGCCAACTTTACATAGCGCCGTTCTTCGCTTTCAAGATATCTTAATTTCGCCCTGGCGCGTTCAACTTCGGCCTGTTGCTCGTCCTTTCTGAGTTTGATTAGCGTATCTTCGATCTGTGCAACCACATCACCCCTGGCTACCACGGTGCCCACATCGGCTACTGCAAGCAGGCGACCGGTCACTTCTGCAGCGAGCTTTGCATCATTGCGGCTGACAACGGTACCGGGGACCAGCGTGAATGGCGCCAGTGATTGTATCGATGCCCGGGCAACATGTACGTTTGCGGGCGGTGTCTCTTTTTGCGCCATTGCCACGACCTGCATCCCGCCGCCATAGACGAGCACACCGAGCAGGATCATCAGTTTCTTCATTTTGCCCATATCCGCTTATCTATGTCCGTTTTTCTGTTTTTTTGCAGTTTATCCGTGTTCATAAGCCTCAACCAATTTCAGGTGCAGCCTGCCCGGCAACGTAAACGTTCTCATTGGTGCGCAGCAAACTGGGCAGAAGCACCAGTGTAAACAAGGTACTGACCAGCATACCGCCCACGATTACCGTTGCCATTCCACGATAGAGCTCAGTCCCGGACCCCGGCATCAACATCAGCGGCAACATGCCGAATATACTGGTCATCGTACTCATCAGGATGGGTCTCAGGCGCAGCCTGACCGCACTTTCTACCGCATCCCGCCGCGACATGCCTTCACGTTCTCCATCGCGTGCACGGTAAACCAGCAAGATAGCGTTATTGACGACCAGTCCCAGCAGAATAACGAAGCCAATCATCGTCAACAGGTCCATTTTCTGGCCGCCGGTAGCGAATAGCGCCAGATCCATCAGGCGCAGGGCGATAATTCCACCCACCGTGGCCATGGGAATGGTCAGGATAACCAGCAATGAATCCTTGAATGACCGAAACAAAGCCGAAATCAACAGGTACAGAATCACAATTGCCAGTGCAAAACTACCGGTCATGCTATCCAGTGCCTGGTCCAGTGCCTCTGCGGTACCGCGCATCTGGATCGACGCGTTTTGCGGCAGCAACTTGAGGATCACCGGTACAACCTGCTCATCAATCACCTTGATAGCTACTTCAAGCGGCATACCCGTCGGCGGTGTGACTTGCAGGGTCAGCGTGCGTTTGCGGTCAACCCTGAGGATTTGTGACGGGCCGGCGGTACGCGTGACCTTGACCAGTTCCCCGATGGTTTGAATTTCCCCGCTGGCGGTCGCCACCGGCAAGGCCGCCAACTCCTCCGGTGTATACCATTGCTCCGCGCGCAAAACGACGTTATAGCGCCGGGTGCCATCAAAGTACTCGCCCAAAAAAGCACCATCGCCCATGGCCCGGATGACGGTGGCCATACGCGCACGATTCCAGCCGGCTTCTGCAATGCGCCGGTCATCCGGGATCAGACGTAATTCCGGCTCAGCCTGTTCCAGGCCAGGCAACGGGCGCACGCTGGCCCCCGGCATGGCCTCCAATATGGCGCGAAAACCGGCCTGGCCGGCCGTGATCAATGATTCGAAAGAATCCGCATGTAAATCCACATTGATTCGCCGACCACCCCGGTGACCACCGAAAATCGGGCTCCGATTCGCAAATGCAATCGTATCCGGGAATCCGGTCAGGATTTCTGCATTGAATATCCTGATCAACTCATCAACATCAGCCGGGTCAGATGCGCGCCCGCCAATAAAGGTGCCGAAACCCCGTGACGAACCGACAAAATAATTATCCAGCTGTACCGGGTTCTCGCCGTTGATATACGGTGCAAGACGCTGGTCAATGACACCCATGATTTCCTTCTTGGCCGTTTCTATGCCCAG
>BTRB01000044.1:0-13403 GCA_036986175.1 Gammaproteobacteria bacterium | reverse complement strand
GGATGTACTCGCAGCGTGTCGCAGGGGGAAGTACCCCGTGTCGCCGCGCTTCGGATGGTGCCAATCTTAAAGAATCGGCTTTTTCCGACCCCTGATGAAATACACAGCCACCGCCAGGTTCACAGGTGCCAACAATGCAAGGACGTCCAGGTTGTATTGGTGCTGCGGAAACAACAGCAGAATGAAACTGATCGCGACGCCACCCGCCAACACCCACGCCCCGAACCTGTTCAACACCGGAACCAGCGCCACTAAGGTAAGCGGGTTGAACAGCAATAAATTGACATTGCTACTGGCAACTGCGTGGTCGGTAAATAACCATAAGAATGCCAGCAGCAAGCCGCTGATACCACCAATCAGCAGCCAGGCATTACACAAGCCGGCGAGCCACACGGGCGGCATGAACTTGCCACTCAACCATGCAATGCCAGTCACCAGCAATCCCAACAGCAGGTAGCGATACCAGATATTGCCGGGTTCGGCTGTGGGGACAGGAAAGGAAGATGTAAACAAAATCATGTCTTTCGTCACCAGCGATTGACCCGCTTCACCCCCGGGCACTGCCATTTCCTTGAGTTCACTGGCGAGCACCATGGGTATGAACATTTCCTCCCAACGGTTGACAGGGCGGTCCACCGGGTAGCCAAGGACCAGTTCCAGCCCCAGGTAATACCAGTACTGCATCTGTGTCAGGCGCCGGGTCTGGTCGCGGTAATTGAGGTTTGCCGTTACATTCCTGGTGTCTGCTGCCAGTGCGCCATTGAGTGCAAAATCCAGTGCATCCCGGACGCGGGTTGAGCAGTTATTCAGAAAAGGATCGTAGAGGTAGTTGCGATTTTCCGGCTTGACTACGTTCAGCAGGTAATCACGTAAACGAACATATTGCGCCGGGTTCAGATCCAGCTTTTGCAAACGGATGCTGCGGTTTTGCTGGCGGTAAGACTCAAACTCCCGGGCAGAGGGCAGTGCGTCAGTAAAATAAAGCATGCGGCCACGCAGGAAATTCAGGAAAAAATTTTCCTGGTCGAAATCAAAATAACCAAAATTAAAAGAGTGGTCGATACCCGCGGCAGGCTCTCTTAACCAGATGGCGTTGTGGCCAAACCGGTTCCAGTACTTGTCGCCCGGGCCAAAGGTAACCAGCCAGGCTTCGGCACCGCCAGCCTTAACTTCCGGGACTTCCTCAGCAAGACCGGCCGTGGACCAGGCCAGCATGATAAAGCACAGGGACAACAAAAAGTAACGCAAGTAGTTACCCCTCGGTATCCGTCATTTCCAGCATGATGATGCGGCGGTTGTCGGCTGCGGTAACCCGAAACTGGAACCGCTCCGCAAGGACTACTTCATCGCCCCGCTCTGGAACGCGACCAAATTCTGCCAGCAAAAGGCCACCGACGGTGCCGCAATCTTCATCGCCAAAATCGCAGCCGAAACCATCGTTAAAGTCCTGGATTTCAGTCAGGGCATTGACTTGGAAACGGTTCTTGCCCAGCGGCTTGATTGCTGCTTCTTCCTCTTCATCGTGCTCATCATCAATTTCGCCGACGATCTCTTCAAGCACGTCTTCAATCGTGATCAGGCCGGAAACACCGCCGTATTCATCAACCACGATGGCCATATGATTGCGGCTGGCACGAAAATCTCTCAACAGCATGTTCAGGCGTTTGCTTTCGGGGATAACGACCGCCGGTCTTAGCAGTTCGGTGATGTTCAATGGGCCGCTGCTTTCTGCATAGTGGCGTAACAAATCCTTGGCCAGCAATATACCCTCAACCTCATCCCGGTCTTCACCGATCACAGGGAAGCGCGAATGGCCGGATTCAAGAATCAGCGGCAAGAATTCGTCCAGTGGGATATCCAGCGGAATGACGACCATGTGAGAACGCGGCACCATCGCATCACGGACCTGCATTTCAGATACCGCAAGCGCGCCTTCAATCATGGCAACTACTTCAGCGTCCAATATGCCCTTCTCGCAGGACTCGTTTATCAGTTTTTTCAGTTCTTCACGATCCCGGGGCATGGATGAAAACATGTCACCGATGCGATCCAGCCAGCTTTTGGACCCGGAACCGTTACTCGATTGATCTTCGCTCATAAGCCCATTTTAACATGCGGGAGGGGTGGTCAAATACCAACTTGCCAGGGATCGGGAATATCAAGTTTTGCGAGAATATCTGTTTCCAGTGCTTCCATAACAACAGCATCCGCACCCTGCTCATGATCGTACCCCAGCAAATGCAGGATGCCATGAATGGTCAGGTGTCCCCAATGATCAATTTCAGGCTTACCCTGCTCCAGTGCTTCACGCGCGACCACCGGTGCACAAATCAACAGGTCGCCCAGTTGGGATTGTTTGATCTCAGACGGAAGACCTTCAGGTAGGTCGCGCGGAAAAGACAAGACATTGGTCGCATAGTCTTTACCCCGGTATTCCTGGTTGAAACGGCGGCCTTCTTCCTCATCAACGATACGAATAGCCAATGTGTATCCATGTTTGCCCTGCTCTACTGCTTCACGTGCAACCGCAAGCTCTGCCCAAAGCCGGAATTGTTCGTCATCCGGTGTTGTTGCAGAAGTTGTGGCGCGCTGGACTGCGAGATCAGCAAGCATATGTTCAACCGTCATCCGGGCTCTCGTCCGCACTGGCCTTATCATAGGCCTGCACGATTCGTTGCACCATCGGGTGCCTGACTACATCACGGGCACTGAAGAAGGTGAAACTGATGCCATCCACATCCTTGAGGATTTTCGCTGCATGTTTGAGTCCCGATAGCTGTTGCTTTGGCAGGTCAATCTGCGTGACATCCCCGGTAATGACCGCAGTTGAACCAAAACCGATACGCGTCAGGAACATTTTCATTTGTTCAGTAGTCGTGTTCTGGGCCTCATCGAGGATGACGAAGGCATCATTCAGGGTACGTCCGCGCATAAATGCCAGTGGCGCGACCTCAACAACATTGCGGTCAATCAGTCTGGATACGTGGTCGATGCCCAGCATTTCATACAGCGCATCGTAAAGCGGACGCAAATAAGGGTCGACCTTCTGCGCCAGGTCGCCGGGCAGAAACCCCAGTCGCTCGCCCGCTTCCACTGCCGGGCGCACCAGTACAATCCGCTGCATGCTATCTGACTGTAGTGCTTCAACCGCACTCGCAACCGCAAGGTAGGTCTTGCCGGTACCGGCCGGACCGATTCCAAAATTCACCGCGAACTTGTTGATATTACGTAAATACTGTTTTTGGTTCGGCCCCCGCCCGCGAATCGCCCCGCGCTTTGTGATGATGGTGATATCGTCGGGGTGAAATTCCGCTTCATCAGAATCAGCAGCAGCGATCTCGGCAATACCTGAGTCCTGCAGATGCAGATTGATGACTTCCGGCGTCAACATTTCTGATGCGGAAAGTTTATATAACTGTTTTATCAGACGACTGGCAGCACGGACCTGGCGCGCTTCACCCTGCACCGTGAACAAGTTTCCACGGCAAAAAATATCTACAAGCAGACGGCCTTCAATCTGTTTCAGATGTTGATCAAATTGCCCGCACAGGTTGGCGAGACGCTCGGTGTCTGCTGGCTCCAGTTCCAGGTTTGCGCGTTGGTTCATCGGAGATTGGGATTCAGGCAACGACGGCAGCCCGCGTCGCCGCCGCAACAACACGGGCACGCAATGAATGGCTGAGCGCCTCGGTGATGACCACCTCAACAAACTGCCCTATCAAACGCGGGTTGCCGTCAAAGTTGACCACACGATTGTTCTCGGTACGGCCCGCCAGTTGTTGCGGATCTTTTTTACTGCTGCCTTCCACCAGGATGCGCTGTACGCCACCAACCATGGCTCTGCTGATCTCGCCAGCCTGTTTATTTATCAATGCCTGCAAACGTGCCAGGCGTTCTTTTTTAACCTCCAGCGACGTATCATCCGGCAGCGACGCCGCAGGTGTACCGGGACGGGCGCTGTAGATAAAGCTGAAGCTCTGGTCAAAATTTATTTCTGCAATCAACTTCATCGTGTCTTCAAAATCACCTTCGGTCTCACCCGGAAAACCAACAATAAAATCAGAAGACAGGCTGATATTCGGTCGTTGCTCACGCAATCGACGGATTTTCTGTTTGTATTCGAGTACGGTGTGGCCGCGTTTCATCATCGCCAATACGCGGTCGGAGCCGCTCTGTACAGGAAGGTGGACATAATTTGCCAGCTTGGGCACTTCACCAAACGCCTCGATCAGGCTGCTGGAAAACTCCACCGGGTGCGAGGTGGTAAAACGAATTCTGTCAATCCCTTCAATGGCAGCGACATAATGGATCAACAGTGCGAGGTCCGCTCTGCCACCATCGTCCAACAGACCGTTGAAGGAATTTACATTCTGCCCCAGCAGGTTGATTTCCCTGACCCCCTGTTCGGCCAGGCCGACGCACTCAGCCACGACGTCATCCAGCGGGCGGCTGACCTCTTCGCCTCGCGTGTAAGGCACAACGCAGAAAGTACAGTACTTGGAGCAACCTTCCATAATGGAAACAAAGGCGCTTGGGCCTTTGGCACAAGCGGCCGGCAGGCTGTCAAATTTTTCGATCTCCGGAAAGGAAATATCTACCTTTGGCTTACCTGTGTTGCGTACAGAATCAATCATTTCGGGCAGGCGGTGCAAGGTCTGTGGACCAAAGACCAAATCCACGAAGGGTGCGCGCCTGATAATGGCATCACCTTCCTGGCTGGCGACACAACCACCCACGCCAATCACAACTTTACGGCCATCGGATTTCAGTTTTTTCCAGCGCCCTAATTGTGAAAAGACTTTCTCCTGGGCCTTTTCACGAATGGAGCAGGTATTGACCAGGATAACATCCGCATCAGCCTCGGAATCAGTCAATTCCAGGCCATGTGACGCCGCCAGCACATCCGCCATCTTGTCGGAATCGTACTCGTTCATCTGACAACCGTGTGTCTTGATAAATAGCTTGCCTTGCATTGATTAGGCCTGGTCCTGAACCATCACAGAAGAACCCGATAGAATACACGTTGAACCGGCACTTAGCCATTCCCAACGTAAAGCCCATCCCACAGCACTGTCCGGTATAATTCATCAGTGTGTGTGGGTAATCGCCCGCCAACCCTTTACAGGAGCAATCATGTCCCAAACCATGCGGGCACTGGTCAAGCGCGAAGCCAAACAGGGTATCTGGATGGAGGATGTCGCCATCCCCCGGGCCGGCACCAACGAAGTGTTGATCAAAGTAGAAAAAACAGCCATCTGCGGTACGGATGTGCATATTTACAATTGGGATGAGTGGTCACGGAGAACCATCAAACCAGGCCGCATCATCGGACACGAATTTGTCGGCAGGATTGTCGAACTGGGCCTTGGCGTCACCGACTACTCGCTCGGTGACCGTGTCTCCGCCGAAGGCCATATCGTTTGCGGCCACTGCCGCAACTGCCGCGCAGGTAAACGCCATTTATGCCCAAACACTGTCGGAATCGGCGTTAATCGCGATGGTGCTTTTGCTGAATACATCGTCGTTCCTGCCACTAACCTGTGGCCGATTCCGGACGAGATCGCCCCCGAACTGGCTGCCTGCTTTGACCCGTTCGGAAACGCCGCCCACTGTGCATTGCAGTTTGATCTCGTCGGCGAAGACATCCTGATCACCGGCGCCGGTCCAATCGGCATTATCGCGGCAGGTATTTGCAAACACGTTGGCGCGCGTCACGTGGTTATTACCGATGTGAATGACTACCGCCTGAACCTGGCGGCAGAAATGGGTGCCACGCGCACCGTCAACGTGACGCGTGAATCTATCGCAGACACCGTTAAAGAACTGGGTATCGAAGGCTTTGATATCGGCATGGAAATGTCCGGCCAGCCCACTGCATTCAACGATCTGCTACAGCATATGTTTAATGGCGGGCAAGTTGCGCTGCTGGGATTGCTACCCGCCGGAACCAGCGTTGACTGGGACCAGATCATATTCAAGGGTCTCGAGCTTCACGGTATTTACGGCCGTCGCATGTATGAAACCTGGTACAAAATGACCCAGATGGTGCTGACCGGGTTCCCGCTGCATAACGCCTTGACGCATCACATTCCCATTGATGAGTACGAGACCGGATTCCAACTAATGCGCGCCGGGCAAAGTGGCAAAGTGGTATGTGACTGGACTGGGAATCTCTGAACCTGCAGCTATCACATTGAAGGAGCACCAATATGGTTTCACTGGATCGCCTGAACAAAACGCTGGCTGAAATCCGCGCTGCAGGGCTATACAAAGCTGAACGTGTGATCACCACGCCGCAAAGTGTGGAAATCAGGGTTCAGAGTGGTGAGGAAGTATTGAATTTCTGTGCCAACAATTACTTAGGGCTTGCAAACCATCCGGAAGTTATCGCTGCGGCGCACAAGGCCTTGGATGAGCATGGTTTTGGACTCGCCTCGGTGCGTTTTATCTGCGGTACGCAGGACCTGCACAAACAGCTTGAAAAAACCATTTCAGCTTTCTTCGCCAGCGAAGACACCATCCTGTACACGTCATGTTTTGATGCCAATGGCGGCCTGTTTGAAACTCTGCTTGGGTCTGAGGATGCAGTCATATCAGACGCATTGAATCACGCCTCCATCATCGACGGCATTCGCTTGTGTAAAGCGCAGCGGCACCGCTATCCGAATAGCGATATGACTGCGCTGGAGAAAGCTTTGCAAGATACGCAGGACTGTCGCACTCGCTTGATCGCTACCGACGGTGCATTCAGCATGGACGGCTACATCGCCAGACTGGACAAAATCACAGCACTTGCCGAACGTTACGATGCACTGGTCATGGTCGATGACAGCCACGCCACCGGCTTCATGGGTAAAACCGGGCGTGGCTCAGCCGAGTTTCACGGCGTAATGGACAAGATCGACATCACTACCTCGACACTGGGCAAAGCCCTGGGCGGCGGTTCCGGCGGCTTCACAACCGGACGCCGGGAAATCATCGCGCTGCTGCGGCAGCGCTCGCGCCCGTACCTGTTTTCCAACACACTGCCACCACCACTGGTTGCTGCATCGATCAGGGTATTTGAAATGTTATCCGGCTCAACGCAATTGCGGGACAAGCTGGAAAGCAACACAAGCTATTTCCGCGAGCGGATAGGTGCCGCGGGTTTCGAAATAAAACCAGGCACGCACCCCATCGTGCCGGTCATGCTGTACGACGCACCACTGGCGCAGGAATTTGCTACCCGTTTGCTGGATGAAGGCATCTACGTGATCGGCTTTTTCTTTCCGGTGGTACCCAAGGGTGAAGCACGCATCCGCGTACAGATTTCAGCTGCACATGAGAAACATCATCTGGATCGTGCGATTGAGGCTTTCATCAAGGTTGGCAATGACCTGGGAGTGTTGTAGACACGCTCACCCGCGGGCCTAAAGGTGAGAAAAGCGGATCAGCTCTCGAGAAACACACCCTCCGGAAGCTCGATTTCTACGGAAACCGGCAAATGGTCAGAACAGGTGTACGCCAATACGTTGGCTTTCTTCAGGTGCAGGGAGTCGGAAATCAGGATATGGTCGAATTTGCGGCTCGGGCGCCAACTGGGGAAAGTCTTCATCTCTTCGGTGGGTAACTGCAAGTGCGTACTGTGTACCAGTTCCTGTAGTTCCCGGGACCTGGTTTCGCAATTGAAGTCCCCCATCACTACCAGCTGGGAATATTCGCCGACCAGCTCGCTGATATAGGCCAACTGGCGTGTACGCGCACGTTTTCCAAGCGCCAGGTGCATAATGCATACCAGCAACGGCTCCCGATTGGTCAGTAACTCCACCAACACGGCACCCCGGCCCGGCAGACCGGGCAGCTTGTGGTCATGGATAGTATGTGGGCGAATGCGGCTGAGCATGCCGTTGCTGTGCTGAGCGATCTTGCCCAGGCTGCGGTTGACCTGCCTGTACCAGTATGGAAATCTTGCCCGGTCGGCGAGATATTCTGTCTGGTCCAGAAAGCCGGTGCGCAAGCTGCCCGAATCCACTTCCTGTAGTCCGACCAGGTCATAGGATTTGACCAATTTGGCGACCTGGTTCAGATTCGACATGCGTTCGCGCAGCGGTAGCAGGTGCTTCCAGCTCTTGGTGACGTACTCACGAAAATCGCGTGTCTCGACGCCTGTCTGGATATTAAAACTAAGTATACTCAGGTTGCTGCGAGCGGCCTTTTGCACCGCTCCTGCTGCCTTGACTAGTCCTTCTGCTTCCATTTTTTGTTGTTAATCGCGACCAGCGGAGCTGGTCCCTCCTGCGGGTTTACCCGGCCAGCTCGATGCGGACCACGTTGGCGAGCTCTTCTGCCAGTTGATTGACCTGAGTTTCGTCCACGCCCTCCAGGGTCACGCGAATCAGTGGTTCGGTGCCTGACGGACGCAGAATAACCCTGCCGGCATCGCCCAGTTGATCCTGTACGGATTTCACTGCTGCATTGATTGTTTCGGAGTCCGCGAGATCAGCAACCTGGCCATTAACAGGCACATTAATCATGACCTGCGGCAGCTTTTGCACATCCGCTGCCAGTTCAGCCAGGCCTTTGCCCGTGCTGACCATAACCTCAATTATCTGCAACGCGCTGACAATGCCGTCACCGGTACTGGTTTTGTCCAGGCACAACAGGTGGCCGGAGGCCTCCCCACCCAATGTCCAGCCATTGTCGACCAGTACCTGGTGCACGTGGCGGTCGCCCACCGGTGCGCGCAGGAATGGGATGTTACGTTCTTTCAGCGCCTGTTCCAGACCAAAATTGCTCATCACCGTCCCTACCACGCCACCTCGTAGCTGCCCATTGTCCTGCCGTGCCGCAGCCATGATGTAAAGCAACTCGTCACCGTTAACGGTCTCACCGCCTGCATCCACCATGATGACCCGGTCACCATCGCCATCCAGGGCGATGCCGACATCGGCACCGTGTTCCAGAACGGCCTGGCTGACAAATTCGGGATGGGTTGATCCACAGCCGTTGTTGATATTCAAACCGTCAGGGTCGTTACCAATAGCAATAACTTCTGCACCCAGTTCTTCCAAAACAGCCGGAGCGACGCGGTAAGTTGCGCCATTGGCACAATCCACAACTATTTTGAGACCGCTAAACAGGATGCTGAAGGGTATAGTGCCTTTGCAAAATTCAATATAACGTCCGGCGGCATCTTCAATGCGGACTGCCTTACCCATTTTTTTAGATTCTACAGTAGAAAATGGCTGGTCGAGTTCCGCTTCAATGGCCTGTTCGACATCATCGGGCAATTTTTCGCCGTTAGCGGAAAAGAATTTGATGCCGTTGTCGTAGAAGGGATTGTGTGAAGCGCTGATAACAATGCCCGCACAAGCATGCAGGGTTCTCGTCAGGTAGGCAATGGCGGGGGTTGGCATGGGTCCCAGCAGCGCAACATTGGCACCGGCTGCCGCAAGGCCGGCTTCCAATGCCGATTCAAACATATAGCCTGATATACGTGTGTCCTTGCCAATGACGACTGCCTGTGAATCATCACATGCCAGTACTTTTCCGGCAGCACGGCCTAAACGCAGCATGAAATCTGCGGTCACCGGTGTATCACCCACCCGCCCGCGTATGCCGTCCGTTCCAAAATATTTGTTGTTCATAGGTGCCATTTTACTATGCCGCAGTCACCAGTGCAGTCGCAACCTTGAGTGCATCACGGGTAGCCGCCACATCATGCACGCGAACGATCACTGCGCCCTGTAAAACGGCGAGTGCCGCAGCCGTAATGGAACCCGGCATCCGGCCTGCCGTCTCCCTGCCCGTTAGCTGCCCAATCATGGTTTTGCGGGATACCCCGAGCAATATCGGATAGCCCGTTGCAACGAGCGACGGCAAGGCGTGGAACAACTTGATGTTATGTTGCAGGCTCTTACCAAAACCGAAACCGGGGTCGAGGACGATATTCTTTGGCAGTATGCTGTTTTCCTCGCAGTGCTTCGCCCGTTGCAACAGAAACTGCCTTACTTCCTGGGCAACATCATTGTAGTCCGGACTATCCTGCATCACTCGCGGTCCACGCTGCATGTGCATCAGGCACACTGGAACAGCCAGATCGGCAGCAGCCTGCACGGCGCCATCGCATTGCAATGCGAAAACATCATTGATCATACCCGCCCCTGCGGCCACAGCTTCACGCATGACCTCGGGCTTACGGGTATCAATGGAAACAGGTACGGTAAGCCGCGGTGCGATGGCCTCAATCACCGGTATAACCCGATCAAGTTCCTGCTGCAACGGCACAGCCTGCGCACCCGGGCGTGTTGATTCGCCGCCGACATCGATCATGTCAGCACCTTCTTCTTGCATCAGCAGTGCATGCCGGATGGCCTCATCCACGCCCAGCCACTGCCCGCCATCGTAAAATGAATCCGGCGTTACATTGAGAACCCCCATAATCCGCGGCCGGTCCAATGTGACTATCCGACCGGTACAATCAAGTTCGCGAATACGTGGTTCCATTACATCTTTTACGGCTTTAGGGTGGACATAAATGTCGACCCTGCAAAACGATTTTCGTTTAATGACAGTACACTAGAGCTGTTCAGCCGGTCCTCCGATAGAAGAACTGTCACCCGAGTTGTCCGATGCGACATCGGCTGCGTCTTTTTTGGCCTTTTTGCCACCACTGGAACCGTTTTCATCCCAGTCCTTTGGTGGATCCGGTGTTTTGCCTTCCATGATCTGGTCAATCTGCCCTGCATCGATGGTTTCATACTTCATCAATGCCTCGGTCATAATTTCGAGCTTATCCCGGTTAGCCACAATAAGACCCGTCGCTGTTTTGTGCGCCATTTCCACAATAACGCGAATCTCTTCGTCAATCTTGCGTGCAGTCTCATCGGAAACATGTTTGTGCTGGGTTATCGAGCGACCAAGAAAAACCTCCTCCTCGTCTTCGGAATAGGTCAACGGACCCAGTGCTTCGCTCAAGCCCCAGCGGGTTACGATGTTCCTGGCGATGGATGTTGCACGCTCAATATCATTCGAGGCACCGGTGGTAACATTCTCAATACCAAAAATCAGTTCCTCGGCTACCCGACCGCCAAACAAACTGGCCATCTGGCTATCCAGTTGTTTACGTGAAACGCTGTATTTATCAGCTTCTGGCAGGAACATGGTTACACCCAGCGCCCGACCACGGGGAATGATGGTTACCTTGTAAACCGGGTCGTGCTCCGGCACCAGGCGACCGACAACGGCGTGGCCGGCTTCGTGATAGGCCGTCAGTTTCTTCTCTTGCTCTGACATCACCATGGAACGGCGCTCCGTACCCATCATGATCTTGTCCTTGGCGCGTTCAAAGTGATCCATGGAAACCGTCTTGGCAGTTTCCCGGGCAGCAAACAACGCAGCTTCATTCACCAGGTTGGCGAGATCTGCACCCGAGAATCCCGGTGTGCCACGTGCAATGGTGCGCGGAACGACATCATCAGCCATCGGCACTTTGCGCATATGGACTTTCAAAATGCCTTCGCGGCCGCGTATATCCGGTAATGGCACAACCACCTGCCGGTCAAAACGGCCGGGGCGCAACAATGCAGGATCAAGGACGTCCGGACGGTTGGTCGCGGCAATAACGATAACGCCTTCACCACCTTCAAACCCGTCCATTTCAACCAATAACTGATTCAAGGTCTGCTCACGTTCATCATGCCCGCCACCAAGGCCGGCACCACGATGGCGGCCTACTGCATCAATTTCATCGATAAAGATGATGCAGGGCGCGTGTTTCTTGGCCTGGTCGAACATATCACGTACCCGGGATGCACCCACACCAACAAACATTTCCACGAAATCGGAACCGGAAATTGAAAAGAAAGGCACCTTTGCTTCACCTGCAATGGCACGCGCCAGCAGGGTTTTACCGGTACCCGGCGAGCCCAGCAGCAGCACACCGCGTGGAATGTGTCCACCCAATTTTTGGAATTTGCCCGGATTGCGCAGGAATTCAACCAACTCCTCGACTTCTTCTTTGGCCTCTTCTATACCTGCGACGTCAGCAAAAGTCACCTTGACCTGGTCTTCGCCCTGCAATTTTGCCTTGCTCTTGCCAAATGACATAGCACCGCGGCCGCCGCCGCCGCCCTGCATCTGGCGCATGAAATACACCCACAAGCCCACCAGCAGCAGCACCGGAATGATATTGATAATCAGGTCGAGGATGACGGAACGCTGTTCAGGTGGTTCGGCAGTAATCTGTACGTTGTTTTCTACCAGGTCATCGACCAGGCGAGGATCGGGCATACCGAAGCTGCTAAACTGCTTGCCATTTACATCCCGCCCAGTGATCGTATTGCCTTCTGCGCTGCTGCTGATGGTAACTTCAGCAATCGTGCCATTGCGCACACTATCGAGGAAATCGGTATAAGTGAGCTCATCGGGTGAACTTCCGTCCTTACCGTAGTGATTAAATACAGACAGCAACACCAACAGGATGATGCCCCATGTAATCACATTTTTTAACACATCATTCAATCGTTTATCCTCATAACTTGGTCTGGTGATCATGCATGCCCGAGGACATATCATGCGCTTTTATTGTAACTTGCGCCGATGTCCGAGTACATAAACTTCCCGGCTACGGGAACGGGAAGCCAAAGGCTTGCGCACCTGAACTTTCTCAAATATAGACCGGGCTAACTTCACATAGTTGTCAAAACCTTCCCCGTGGAAGATTTTGACAACAAAACTACCCCCCGGGGCCAGCCGCTGTTGCACAAATTCGAGCGCCAACTCCGCGAGGTACATCGCACGTGGCTGATCGACTGCGCCCATGCCACTCATATTGGGTGCCAGGTCCGACAACACAAGATCAACCTGCATACCGCCCAATGCAGCTTCAAGTGCGGCCAGCGGTTCATCTTCGGTGAAATCACCCTGGATAAACCTGACATTTTCAAGCGGATCCATCGGCAGAATATCCAGCGCAATTATCTGGCCACTACTACCCAGGGCCCGCTGAACCACCTGGGTCCAGCTGCCGGGCGCCGATCCCAGGTCAACCACACGCAACCCTTTGCGCAGCAAGTTATACTTGTCATCCAGTTCCATCAGCTTGAAGGCTGCCCTTGAGCGCAGGCCCTGTTGCTGTGCCATCTTGACGTACTGGTCGTCAAAATGCTCTGCCAGCCAGCGACGACTGCTTTTACTTTTTGCCATTATTCAGCCATTCCCAAACATCCTGCGTCCAAACGGTATTCTCCGAAAAACTCCCATGCTCCAGGTGTTAAAATAATAGTTTGCCACAAAGAGAATCGCCTGATGTCACTGACAGCATCCCAGAAAAAGCGTCTGCGCGGCCTTGCCCACCATCTTAAACCACTGGTTATTGTTGCCGACAAGGGCCTCTGTGAGTCGGTTGTCACCGAAATTGCGCG